>CANJPM010000092.1 GCA_947476075.1 Beijerinckiaceae bacterium | reverse complement strand
TCATTCTTGAGAAGATCCTCGAATGTTCTCACCCTGGCCGCATGCCAGGACAAGGCGATCGCCGTGCTTGTGGAGATGCTCCCTATCCATGAAAGGGAGAAGGGGTCGAACTTCACGGGCGAACGCCCAAGCATAGACTCGAACGGCACATGGCAATGATGGCGCGCTCTGAACCCAAATCTGCTTCGTAGAGATCGCGGCCTCGCAAACACTTACAGCCTTGCGCAACAGCGGCTTCTGGACCAAGCGCCGGCTGCAACACAGGCTTACTGCCCGCGGCGCCTGCGGCCACAAGATGGTGGCGACCTCCGCAAACCTGAACAACAAAAAAGCCGCACCTCGGAAGACGGCTATTTATTGCAGAATGATGAGTTCGGTGAAGTTGGGACGCGCAACCATCAGAAGTTGATATGCATGATCTGATCTCTTTGAACCAAACCTCATCATTCGCCGTTGAGCGATTTAAGCAACCGGTCAAACCGCGCCCCGGCGAGGTGGATGTTGTCGAGCACGAGAATGTCGAGTTCGCCCTCGAGCTCTTCGTCGTCGCTCAGCTGCGCGGAACCTGCGCCGAAACCCATGCGGCGCACTGTCCCTCTCAGGCGATCTGACAGGAATGTTGCGACAGCCTTGTAGAAACGGGCGGCAAAAGCGGGATCAGCATTCAGCCTGACATTCAGGTCGTCCCGCGCAATGTCGAGGACCACGCAATCGCCATCGGCAATCACCGTCGCCGACGGCGGACGAGAGTCTATGAGCGAGATTTCGCCCATGATCTCGCCCGAAGAAAGGTTCGCGACCGTTCCTACGCCCCTGACAGACACGTTCATGTGACCATCCAGCAGGAAGTAGAGCGATTCGAGAGCCTTGCCCTCTTCGATCAGCACGCCGCCAGACGGCACTTTTCTGCGATGGCCGGTTTTTGCCAGCCATTCGACATCGTCGTCGGTCAATTGTCCAAGAATGAAGAGAACCTTGCGCATCTCAATCCTGCCCTTCAATCATCTGCCGGCGCGCCAAAGTGGCGAACAGTCCGTTCCTGACGATCAACTCATCATAGCTGCCGCACTCGGCGATCTGCCCATGATCCAGAACGTAGATCATGTCGGCTTCCTTCACTGTGCTGAGCCGGTGCGCGATGGCGATGCGCGTCACGGACGCCCTGTTCAGGCTTTCGGTGACTATCGCCTGTGTACGATTGTCGAGCGCGCTCGTCGCCTCGTCGAGCAGAATAACCCTCGGCTTGGCGACTATGGCGCGGGCGATCAGCAAGCGCTGTACCTGTCCTCCGGACAATCCGCCGGAGCCCTCTGTCAAAAGCGTGTGCAGGCCCATCGGCATGGCGCGCACATCCGCCTCGAAACCAGCGGCGCGCGCGGCGTCCCAGGCTTCATCGATGGTCGCGGCTGTCGCGCCCTTGATGTTTTCATAAATGGAGCCCGGCATGATCCGTCCGCTCTGCAGCACCACGCCGATTTGACGACGTACTGCCTGGATATCCAAACCGCGCAAATCGCGCCCATCGTAATACACGCCGCCAGCGTCCGGCTGCTCGAAGCCCAGCAGCAAGCGCATCAAGGTGGATTTGCCGCAGCCTGAAGGGCCGACCAGCGCGACAAACTGACCAGGGCGCACCCGCAGAGACAAGCCGTTCAGGACGAGCGGCGCATCAGCCTGATAACGAAACACGACATTATTGACTTCAATGTCGCCAGCGAGAACGCCGGGGTCCACCTGATCCTGCGAGACCTCTGGTTCGGCCTTCAACAAGGGGGCAAGGCGTTCGATCATCGGAGCTATGCTGAAACCAGTGACGACGGCGTGCGACAGCTTGGAAACAGACACAGTGAACAAGGTGAAAGCGGCGACGATGGCAACAAAATGGCCTGTTTCCAGTCTATCTCCTGCCGTCATGGCGGCGATCAGGAAGACGAGAGCAAGAGAGATAATTTCCCAGCCCGCCATCACTGTCTCGTAAAGATTGCTGATCAAGCGCTGCTTCAGGACGGTCCCACGCCAATCAACGAAGGCGCGCCCCCAGTTTATCCACGCCCGGCTTTCAGCGCCCGCGACGCGCAACGCCCGGACGCCCATGATCAACTGGAGCACCAAAGACGTCACCGCCGCCGATTGTGCGCTCATCCGGGACAGAAGCGGCAATTCCTTGAGGCCAACATAGACGGAGCCTCCCGTCGTCACCATTCCCAGCGCGAGGGCCAAAAGAGCGATCTTCGGATGATAGAAGGCGAGCAACACCAAGCTGGAAACAGCAGAAAATCCTGCCATTCCGGCGGAAAGCAGGATGCGGCTCATCGTCCTGCGCATGCCGTCGACAGCGAGCACGCGATCCGCGAGATCGGCCGTGGAATGCAGGCTGAAAAAGCTGGACGGCAGGCGAAGCAGACGGTCTATCACCCCAGCCAGCAACTCGACGGCTATATGGCCCTCAATGCGCAACAAAGCGACATCGCCGCTGATTTTGAAGATGATCTGTGTGAGCGTCACGACGACCAACGCCAAACCGACCTGAAGCAAGGCGCCGGTGTCGTGGCCGGGGATGATGTCCTGGAACACCGCAGCGGTCGCGACCGGTATGGCTATCGCCAATACACTGCCCAGGACGCCCACCAACAATACAAGGG
Organism: Beijerinckiaceae bacterium; assembly: GCA_947476075.1. Lineage (GTDB taxonomy): Bacteria > Pseudomonadota > Alphaproteobacteria > Rhizobiales > Beijerinckiaceae > Terripilifer. Next base: position 10,431 of record CANJPM010000092.1, on the reverse strand, counting down.
CCACATCTCGTTTTCGCCTTAGCAAAGACTGCCAGAACACCGAGCCGAATGAGAGCGGACCGTCCGGCAGCGGCGCGTAAAAGGTCCACGCCATAGGATTGAGCGCCATCCCCAGATCGGCGTCGACGACCACGGACCGACCACCGTTTGCGGGGTCGACCAGCCGATAAGCCGATCCATTGTCAGGTAGCAGGGCAACCGGCCTCTGATCGGGCTCCAGAAAGGCGACCATCGGCCCCAGATCCTGCTCCCACCACTTGCCTCGAAGCGCGACCTGACGCACGCGCAAGCGTGCCGCGCGAGCCGCCGCCTCGACCGTGAGAGATGAAGCATTACCCCTGCGGCGCTGGGATTTCGCGAGCCCCCCTGCACCGCAGCCGACGGCCTCCGCGACAAGCGCGCAAGCCTGCAGCAGCGGCTCGTCGAAGTGGACATCCGAGCGAACGCCGCCATCTCGGTCGGAGACAAGCCGCACGAAACCTGCAAGCGTGCGATCCATGGCGGCGCCGACAACGACGCCTCGCCGCTCCAGCCGCTCCGCCTCTTCAAGGCGACGCGCCTCAATCGCTTGAAACAAGGCGGCGGCCCAAGCGGCGTGAAAACGGTCCAGGCTTGCGCGCGCGTCCGGCAGCCCAAGCATCTCTGCACTGGGCCGCGACGCGACGGCGATGCGTCCGGGCGACAACGCTCCTGCCTCACCGGGCCTCGGGGCCAAGCCCTGCACGCCCCGCTCCGTCAGGCGGCGGTGCAGGGCTTCTGACAAATGCCCAATCCACCGATCGACCTCGCCAACGTCGAACTCCGCGCCGGCCCGCAGGCGCGCTCCGCGGCTCTGTGCGACGACATCAAGCGGGCCGGCCCTGTTAAGTCCCATCCCCAGCACGAGAGCGGGAGCGACGATGCTGAACAGATGATGGCGCAATCCCTGGCGTCCCTCGCCATCGATATCCACGGCGAATATGTCGACCTCGCCCTCTTCAAGCCGAAAGACTTCACTCGAATGCGCCATCGAAAGCGCAGCGTTCATGGGAAGCTCGAACGAAGTCTGCATGTCAGGTCTCGATCAGCCGGCGATAGGGCCCGTCTTCGGCCATCATGGAATCATGAGTGCCTCTCTGCACGACGCGCCCTTGCTCAAGCACCAGGATCATGTCGCAATCACGGATGGTCGACAGGCGGTGTGCGATGATGATGCAGGTGCAGCCACGGCGGCGAACATTATTCATAACTTGCAGCTCGGAAGCAGTGTCGAGCGCGCTGGTCGCCTCGTCGAGAATGAGGATAGAGGGATTGACCGCCAGCGCGCGTGCGATTTCGATGCGCTGGCGCTGCCCTCCGGAGAAATTGCGCCCGCCCTCGTCCACGCCCGAATCATACCCATTGTGGCGGGCGGCGACGAAGTCATGCAACGCGGCGTCCTTGCCGGCGCGCACGATATCTTCTTCGGGAAGCGTTTCATCCCAAAGCGAGATGTTGTCGCGCACGCTGCCTTCAAACAGCGCGAGTTCCTGATCCACGAAAGCGAGCGATGAGGCGAGCGCGTCGCGCGGAATTTTATCGCAATCAACGCCGTCTAGCAGCAGGACGCCGCGAGTCGGCTGGTAGATGCCTGCGATCAGCTTGCCCAAGGTTGATTTTCCCGATCCTGAACCGCCGACCAGCGCGAGCCGGGCGCCCGGCTCCAACGTCAGCGAAAGGCCATCTATCAAGGGCGGATCGAGAGGAGAGAACCCGAAGGACAGATCGCGCAATTCGATCCGTCCAGACAATTTGGCGATCGACCCCGCAACGTCCACTGACTCGAGGCGCCTATCCTGCGGGTGGCGCAATACATCGTCGAGGCGAGCAACGCTGCCTTGCGCGTCCTGCATTTCCGCACTCAGACCCATCAAGGTCGCCACGGGCGCCTCGAATTGCGCCGACATCATCTGGAACGCGATGAGCATGCCGACTGACAGGGCGCCATCCATGACGCGCATGCCGCCAAAGGTCAGGAGCGCAGCCGTCGCAACGCCGCCCAAGAGCACAGGCGCCGAGCCAAGCAGCAAGCGCGCGCGGCCCAGATCCTGCTCCGCCGAAATGACTTTGGCGTGATAGGCGACGAGGCGCATGAAAAACAGATCCTCCATCCCGCCGGCCTTGAAACTGTCGATGATGTAGATGCTCTGCGTGGCGACGCCACTGAGTTTTGCCTGGTTCATCAACAATCGCTGATTGACGTCGGCCAGGTGTCGTACAGAAATTGTCAGGACCAGCAGGTTGATGGCGGAAAATGAGACGGCCAGCAGCGTTAGCAGAACGTCATATTGCAGCATGAGAAAGGCGAAGATCGCCATGCTGAACAGGCTGAGAACTGCATTCGCCAGCGTGCCGGTCAACAAGGAGACCACATGGTCGTTCATCGACACGCGCCAGGCAATTTCACCCGCGTAACGCTGCCCGAAGAAGGCGACGGGCAGGCGCAGGACATGCCAGAGGAAGAGGCCAGACCAGCTGCCGGAAAGCCGCGACTGCAAGCGCAACAGATGACGATGCAGCATGAAGGTCAGGATCACGCGCACCACAGCTGTCGCAGCCATGGCGCCCAGCAAGGGCCAGAGCCAGTCAGCCAGTCTCTGGACCAGATAATAATCGATGAATACCAGTGAGAACGCCGGCAAAAGCAGGCCGGGAATGAGCAGCGCCAGACTGATCGCAAGCAAATAGGACAGCGGATGCGCCAGCCCCGGCATTCGGCTCTTGAGGCTCGTCATGACGCCGGGACGAATTCCGCCAGGCGCAAAGTCCGCGCCAGGCTGAAGAGCCAGCACGACGCCGGTGAAGCTTTCATCAAACTCCAGCGACGAAACGACACGCGGTCCAGTTGCGGGATCGTTGATGAAGACGCGCTCGTCCGCGAAACCCTCGACGACAATGAAGTGATTGAAGTTCCAGAAAACAATCACCGGCTGGCGCAAGACGCGCAATTGCTGCGGCTCCATCTTGAAGCCTTTGCCCAGAAGGCCGAAGCTGCGTGCAGCTTTGAGCATGTTGCTGGCCTTCGACCCATCGCGAGTCACGCCGCAGGCGTACCGCAATTCTTCGAGTGGAACGAAGCGGCCGTAATATCCAAGGATCATGGACAGAGAGGCGGCGCCGCATTCGACAGCCTCCATTTGTAGAACTGTCGGAGTGCGAAAACGGCGATCGCTGGACAGACCCAGCCACTCACGCGTGGATCTAACAACGCTGCGCGCGCTCCCCTGCAGCCATTTTCTCATCGATCCAGCAGAGCCCCCAGGGCGGGGATCGCCAGACTGATCAGGTGAACGCGGCGGATGGTGATCGTCGCCTCGGCCATCGTGCCGCCGTTGAACTCCGCGTCAGGTCCGCGCGACGACGACCAGCGAAAGCCGCTTGGCGTCTCGGAAGTTCGCTCCAGTTCCACCACAACCTCGAACGGCGCCCCGCCGCCTGACAAAGACTTGACCAGCTGCTGGTTCTTCAAAGTGCGCATCATGCCTTCGGAGGTGGACGGCACTTGCGCCACCGAACGCACCACGCCGCGGATGAACCCATATTCCTCGCGCTTGATCGTGGTGGGCGCGATCTGCGCCGCAAGCCCCGCCCGGATCTTCTTGCCGTCAGCCGGCGGCACATAAACCATCGCCACCAATTCAGGGCGGGCGCTACTTGCCCCGCGTCCCGCATCAACCGGAATGAGGCTCAGAACTTCGGTGCTCTTGTCGACCAGCTCGCCAATATTAACCTTCAGCTCGGCGACCTCTCCACTGTAGGGACTGAGTACCGCCGACTGGCGCTCCAACCGCTCGTCCAGCGAGTCGACGCGCCGTCGGGCTGCGCCGATCGACATATCGAGATCGAGACGCTCGCGGCCCGAGGCCGTAGTCAGCGCGGTTTCGTCACGCTCCACCTGTTTCAGGTCAGCGCGTGTGCGGGACGCGGCCTCGCGCGCGGCGTCGAGATCTATCTTGGCGTTGAGATGGGTCTGCGTGCTGATGATCTGTTTGTCGAGCAATTGGAAGATATTGCGCTCGCGCTCTTCAAGCAGCCGCATGCGCTCCTCGGTCCGCACTAAAGTATCTTCAAGCTCGCGCCGCTTGTCTCGCAGAAGTGACTGCTGCACGCGGCTGTCATTCGACTGATAGCTGACGATCTCCGTCTTGCGGCGCTCCAGTTCGGCGAGATCGGCCTTCGCAGCGTCGCGCTCCTGCCGCAGGTCTGGAAGATCCAGCCACGCCAGCTCCTGCCCGACGCTCACGGTGTCACCGGGGCGAACCTGCAAGCGCGTGATGCGCCCGCGCGCGTCGGCGGCGACTGTCAGAACCCCCCCAGAGCCCAGAAGAATTCCCTGCGCCGAAACGCGCACCGGAACAGTCGTGACGAAGCTCCACCCGAGGCCAATTGACAGCAGCACGGCAAGCGCGATCAGCACCAACCGCTCGAGCGGCGCAGTGACGCGCATCGCCTGATCCAATTGCTCGGGCGTCGAGAGGCGCTCAAGCGCCACCTGTCTGAAAATATGCTGCTTGCTTGACATCGCTTACGTCACCCCGGCGGCCAGCTCAATGTTTCCGGTGAAGAGGCTGAGCCGCGCCACACGAACAGTCCGCCAGAGAAGGCAATGACCTATTCAGTTTATTCTGTTGTCGACACCGCCAACGGTCCCGGCCAGCACATCCGTCCTCGATTTGCCTTCCGCCCCGGGATTCGCGTCCGGGGCTTTCAGAACCCGAAAGGCAATACGTTATCCAGACTCATTTCCCGATCTCTACAGGCGGCCGCCAAGTAACGCTGCAGGATACAATTCAGAGCGGCGACTTGGGTTAATACCTTGCCCAATTCAGTAAATTCTCACGTACTATAAACGTAAGTATTCATATCTGGGCGAAAGAGGCCGCGTCAAGCGGATCAGATTCCGGCTTGAATAGGCGGCGGGTGGCGCAGCTGGACCAGACGCGATTGTTCAACAAGGCGTCGGCGCCAATTCTATTGCGGCACTGCTGTTGGGAACGATTTTGGCTGTGGCGACCGAAATTGGATGACGGCTGGTTTCTCGCCGCCATGTAGCTAGTGAAAGCCGGCCTCAAACGCCGGATTATCATTCAAAAAACTCATATTTTGTTATAAATAGATCGAAGTTTATTTTTGTCTGTCAGCAAAATAGAGATTATCTATCCTTGAATTGAGGCGTTCGCGCTCTGCTTCCAGATTGGCGGGTCAGAACCAAACCAGACCAGATTTTAGTGTTTGTTTTAAGGGCGCGTCCTGCAGCGCGCCTTGTCGAGCAAAATATCAGCGAACGTACGCTTCAGTCGCCTGACCTCCGACGGCATAAGGCTGCCGTACTTCTTGCGCCACCGCTAGAATGTCTCGTGGGAACGCCGCCCTTCAGGCAGTCCTCGTCAATGCCAAACCCGTCATCGGCCTGCTTCAGAAGCGGCGCTATCGGATGCGCGGAAAATCTCGAAGCTTTCATAGATCTCCTCTCCCATGCGAGGGATCATTGGAAAAGCCTCGTTTTGAACGCTTCAGTTTCCGGGACGAATACCAGCTTGACTATAGTTGGGAAAGATCAAGCCGCCCCCTCAGCAAAGCCCTGAAGGAAGTTGCGGAGCTAGCCTCAACCAAGGATGAGGCGACCGGCACAGCCAAAGTCAGCGATGGGCTTGAGGCCGTCGAGGAAAGAAACGTTGCATTCTTCCCGCTGTCCCGATTGCGGCCTCTTCTACCCAGACATAATTCATTTCATTTATGATCTGCGCAGACATACCGCGTTGGGCCGGACACAGTATAAATGTTTTCTTAATTGCGCGGCCGCCGAAGGCCTTCTACATTGCCCGCAACCTATCCCCTGCTAAGTTTGCATCAAAGACCCGGAGAGCGCACGATGATCCACATAATGAAGCGATTGGCCTTGGGCGTTTTCGCTTGCCTTCAGGTCGGCCTGTCCGTGGCGATTGCGCAGCCGGCGCCGAACACACAGATTCGCGTCGCGGTTTCTCCGACCTCGCCGCCGTTGCTGTTCGAGGAAAACGGTAAGCTCACCGGCGCGGATCTTGAGATTTTCGAGCTTTATTGCAAGTCGCGCAGCTGCAAGATCACAACTACCTCCTATGATTGGCAGGGCATGCTCGGAGCTGTTTCGAGCGGGCAGGCGGACGTCGCTTTCTCAGGTATTTCCATCACCGAGAAGCGCAAGGCCGCGATGGATTTCTCGTCGCCCTATTATGACAACGCATGGCATCTCGTCGCGCGGACGGACCGGAAGATCAGCATTGATAAGCTCGAGCAGCTGAAACCGTTCTCCATCGGCTATCCCCGCGGGATGGCCTATTCGGACTTAATCAAGACGGAGCTCGAGCCCAAGGGCTATTACGCGGTCAGCCGCGCCAAGCTCTATCCGTCCTACAACGAGGTCGTCGCCGATCTCATCAATGGCAATCTTGACCTCGCCTTCATCGAAGAGCCAGTCTTCGCGGATTTCAAGTTCAAGAAAAAGCTGCCGATTGATTCCGCCTACACGTTCAAGGGATTCGATACTCTTGGCTTTGCCTTCGCCAAGGGATCGAAGATCCGTCCTGACTTTGATAAATTTCTGGCAGAGCTTGGCCCGGTAAAAATCTCAGCTCTTCTCGACAAATGGATGAAGTAGGCGCGGCGTTCGAGGCAGGCCCGTGAATTTTCTCGATATCCTCGGTGTTCTTGCCGAAGGATTGGCGGAGACATTCGCTGTCACAATCGCTTGCAGCCTGACCGGCTTTGCCACGGGTCTTCTCTTCACCAATGCACGGCGAAGCGGGCTTTTGCCGCTCGTGTTCGCCGTCGACGTCGCGCTTTACGTTTTGCGCGGCGTCCCCATGCTCGTACTTCTGTTCCTCGTCTATTTCGGCTTGCCCGGATTTGGCGTCAGGGTTTCCCCCATGGTCGCCATGATGCTGAGCCTTGGGCTCATCGCTGGCGCCTATCTCGCGGAGGTATTTCGTGGCGCCTTGGGGTCCGTCGACGCCAATGAGACGCTTGCCGCCCGCGCCATGGGGCTCACAAAGATTCAGATATTCCTGCACATCGAATTCCCGCAGATGATGCGGTTCGCTTTCCCCGGCATCGTCAACGAATTCACATCCGTCCTGAAATATTCGCCGTTCGCCTACACCGTCGGCATCCCGGAGATTACCAAGCAGGCGATGTCCCTGTCGGCGACCACCTTGCGCGGAGTCGAGATCTATCTGGCGGTCGGATTTCTGTACTTCGCGATCTATCGCGTCGTGCTGGTCGGCTTTGATGCAGTGGAGCGTCGCTTTCGGGTGCCTGGCATCGGGCCGGGTTGAAAAGGCAACACAATGGCGCTCATCGAAATCCGCGACCTTGTCAAAACTTTTGACGGCCATCCCGTGTTGAACGGCGTAAACCTCGACGTTCATGAGGGCGGCGTCAAGGTGATCATGGGGCCGTCCGGCTGCGGTAAGTCAACCTTGCTGCGCTGTCTCAACCGGCTTGTCGAGCCGACGTCGGGAACGATCAGGGTTCGCGACATTCACGTCACCGATCCTGCCACCGACGTGCGCGCGCTTCGTCAAAACATCGGCTTCGTCTTCCAGCAATTCGCTCTCTACCGGCATCTACCAGTGCTCGACAATGTGATGCTCGCCTTGACCAAAGTGAAGCGCAGGTCGCGGGCCGAGGCGAAAGAAAAGGCGCTGGCGGAACTGGCGCGCTTTAATATGGCCGAGCACAGCCACAAATATCCGCATCAACTCTCGGGCGGGCAGAAGCAGCGTGTCGCTATCGCACGCGCGCTCGCTATGGACCCGCTCGTTCTCGTACTGGATGAGCCGACGTCAGCGCTCGATCCTATCATGTCGCAGGAAGTCGCAGGCCTTATCCGCAAACTGCTGGATGAAAACGTCACCATGGTCTGCGTCACCCATGACCTGAATCTGGCGGAATCGGTCAGCGATGAAGTCGTCTATCTCCAGGCTGGCAGAGTAAGTGCGGAAGACCGGATCGACTATCTTTCCAAACACCACGAAGACCCTGGCATTCGTGCATTTTTCGGCGAGAAGCGCAGGCGCGGCGCATGAGCGATAATGTTTTCATCAGCGATCTGACTGAGCAATGGCCCCTCATTTTCGATGGCCTCGTGAAGACTTTGGTCCTCACCCTGGTCATCAGCATCACCGGCTTTCTTGCTGGTATTCTCATATTCTATTTTCGGCGTCACAAGAACTGGATCGTCGCAAAATTGACTGCGGGCTATATCTCTTTCTTCATTGGCATGCCCCTGATCGTTCTGCTTTTCCTCATGTATTACGGACTGCCGCAATGGGGCGTCAGGCTGTCGCCTTTTACCGTCGCCGTGATCGGTTTCACTTGCAATGTGGGCGCCTATAACGCGGCTTACATGATGTCCGCCTACAATGGCATCGATCCACAGGAGCTGGAGGCCGCTGTTGCTCAGGGCTTGGGCGAGGGGCAGACGTTTCGATACATCATACTTCCGCAGGTCCTGCGCTTATCTGTTCCCGCGCTCACCAATCAGGTGATCAAAAATTTGAAGGACACTTCGCTCGCCTTCCTGATCCAGTATACGGAATTCTTCGCACGGGTGCAGGAAGTCGCGTCCGGTAACTTCCAGTTCTTCAATGCCTATGCTTTCGCAGCTCTGGTTTACCTCGCACTTGTGTCGGTGATCGTAATCGCTGCACGAATTCTTGAGCGTTGCACGCGATTGCCCGAGGAAGCGCGCTGAATAGGGACCTTCGAGCGCAACGCTGCGTGTGCACGCGGGCGGGATGATCAATATAGGTGCGAGAGCATCTGACAGCGGTGCAGCGCCATCAAATTGAAAAGCTTGTCGCCCCCAGCACACGCAACGTCATGCCGCAGGCGCAAACATACCCAGCCTTCAAAGCAGTGTCAGGGATGGCGTTCAGTTTCGCCCTGAAGGCAGGGTTACGCCATGCCACGGCGACCTGAAGCCGCCGAAGGGCGCAGCCGCGGAATGCGGGCGAGAACACAACCCATTCGCCTGGGCAAGGAGCGGCCGGCAAAGACCGGGCGCATCTCGATTTGGATATCCTGAATCGGCTGAAGGAGGCAAAGCAAAGATTTCGCCAGGAATCTGGACAACAAAAAAGCCGCCCGAGATGGACGGCTTTTAATGTCAGAAAGATAAGTTCAATAAGTTGGTTGCGGGGACGCGAAACCACCTTTACCGAACCCGCATCGCGCCTGCTTATTTAAATTCAAAAGCGAAGAAATGCCGGTGAAGGCTCACAGTAGCTGACGATTTGATCGGCCCCCTTCGGCGGGTCCACTTCTAAACTTTGTTGAAGTTCGGCTTTGACGCTAGCGCGGTCGGCAGAGCTCGCGGCCAAAGCCAAAGGCCATACCGTAAAACCTGTCGGTGCTTTACACGCGCTATAGGCGTCTCCTGCGATCTCTGGTTCGGCATCTTGGACAGCCGTCAAAATTTCCGAGTGATGGAAACATTTGTTCTTATTATGTTCTTATCAATTGCTGCCGACTCAAATTGAAAAATAAGGCCGTCCATGGCTGACTAACTCTTCATCACCGAAAAACCAGCCAGGCGAAAGACGTAAGAGCGGCTGTGGGGTCCCGGTACGGCGTCTTCCTTCCTGCTGAAGGCCACCTACTGGATCTGGAAGAGCCTGAGGATGCAGTGCCCGAATGGAAGCACTTGTCGCCCATTCTGCTCCGTCCGGAAGGACTTTACGCCACAAAACCAGCCGACGGCGGGAACAAGGCATCTAATCCTCGTGTCGGGGGTTCGAGTCCCTCCTCCGCTACCATTTGATTTAACAAAGAAAATTGTAAATTTCTGGGGTCTTCCTAGACGCTCTGGGGAACAGCGTGGATACCGTATGGCTACCCGCATAGGCGTTTAGTGGCTAGTTTAGAAACGTTGCTTTTGAGTTAGGGGCTACCCCACCCCCACATGGACAGGGGGGCCGCCCCCGGGAGGGGGCTTTCAGGTAACCTAAAAATACATGGTCAAAATGTGCACAAAGCGCGGCTGCATATAAATCTGACGTTAGCGATCGGGACCACGTCGTCGTCGCCACAATATAAACTCGCGCGCTGCAGAATCATTTGTAGATGCCCTATCCGCCCGGCAGACAAGCGATCGTGTGCTGTTATTTATGCCCTTATTCCCGCGCTTTGTTTTACCTTTGGCCAGCCCCCATGATGTGATCCGGTCATGATGTTAGTTGACGATTGGGTTTGTAGCTAGCGCTGGGGTGGCCGGCGAAGCTGGTTGGGGTTGCGCAGCCGGCCACTGTAGAACCTATGGTGCAGGCGGGTGATATCGCAGTGATGAGTGGGGCCTGATCGTATTGTAGTGACGCCGCCAACCCTCGATGACGATCTTTGCCTCGTTCAGCGTGTAGAAGATCTCGCCATTTA
>CANJPM010000091.1 GCA_947476075.1 Beijerinckiaceae bacterium | reverse complement strand
GCGGCGCTGCGCGTGTTCAGCAATGCCGACGGCGCCTATGGATCAAACCTCAACAACGCGGTCGAGAGCGGCGCCTGGGAAGAGGAAGACGAGCTGGCCGAAATGTATGCGCGCCGTAAATGTTTCGCTTATGGCCGCAACGGCAAGTCCGCGCGTCAGCCCGCGCTGCTTAACGCGGTGATGGCCAATGTCGACATCGCTTATCAGAACCTTGAATCGGTTGAGTTGGGCGTCACCACGCTCGATCAATATTTCGATAATCTGGGCGGCTTGAGTCGGCTCGCCAAACGCGCCAGCGGCGCAGCGCCTGCAATTTATATCGGCGACCAGACGCGCGGCGCCGGCGCCGTGCGCACGCTCAACGAACAGGTGGCTTTGGAGACTCGTACGCGCATTCTCAACCCAAAATGGTACGAGGGTATGCTGAAGCACGGCTACGAGGGCGTGCGGAACATCGAGGCCCATGTCACTAATACAATGGGCTGGTCTGCTACGACCGGCGAAGTCGATTCCTGGGTCTATGACAAGATCGCGCAGACCTACATGCTCGACCCTGAAATGCGCGCGCGCCTCACCGCGCTTAATCCAACCTCGGCGGCCAAAGTTGCAAGCCGCCTGATTGAAGCCAACGAACGCAAATATTGGAATGCGGACGAGGCCACGCTCGAAGCGTTGCGTCGCGCCAGCGAAGACATTGAAGATCACATCGAGGGCGTAGCCGTGGAGATGGCTGCGTGATCGACTACAGGAGCAAGCCATGAACATCATGACGAAGCCGCCAGCCCACATCACCCGCTGCACAGACGGCGAGGGCAGCGTTCAGGTGCAGCTCGATCCCAATATGAAGATTGGGAACGCAAAAGTGTTCGCCGTCTATGGCAAGGGTGGCATCGGCAAGAGCACGACCTCGTCGAACCTCTCAGTCGCGTTTTCGAAACTGGGCAAGCGAGTGTTGCAGATCGGTTGTGACCCCAAGCACGATTCGACGTTCACGTTGACCAAGAAAATGATGCCGACGGTCATCGACGTACTCGAATCCGTGAATTTCCATACGGAAGAATTGCGCGTCGAAGACTTTGTGTTCGAGGGCTACAACGGCGTCATGTGCGTCGAAGCTGGCGGGCCGCCGGCCGGAACTGGTTGCGGCGGCTATGTCGTCGGACAGACCGTGAAATTGTTGAAAGAGCATCATCTGCTCGACGACACCGACGTGGTGATCTTCGACGTTCTGGGCGACGTGGTGTGCGGCGGCTTCGCCGCGCCGTTGCAACATGCTGAACGCGCCGTCATCGTGGCGGCGAATGATTTCGACTCCATCTTTGCGATGAACCGCATCGTTGCGGCGATCGCGGCCAAATCCAAAAATTACAAAGTGCGGCTTGGCGGCGTCATCGCCAATCGCAGCAAAGACACTGACCAGATCGACAAGTTTAATGCGGCGGTGGGCCTCAAGACAATCGCGCATATTCCTGACCTCGACGATATCCGTCGCTCGCGCCTGAAAAAGGCGACGCTGTTTGAGATGGACGAGACGCCGGATATTCTGGCGGTGCGCGCAGAGTACATGCGTCTTGCAGCCTCGTTGTGGGCGGGCAGTGAGGAATATTCCGCGATGCCAATGAAGGATCGCGACATCTTCGATCTGTTGGGGTTTGACTGATGTCTCTCACGCTCTCCTATCAACAGCGGCGCGCTGCGCTTGAAGCGTATTTTGACGCAACGGCGATGGACGCCTGGGCGAAGCTCACGTCCGATGCCCCGGTGAGCCGCATTCGCGCCACTGTGCGTGCGGGCCGCGATGAGATGCGGGGCAATTTGCTTTCCTGGTTGCCGGAAGACCTGCGCGGTTGCCGTCTGTTAGATGCAGGCTGCGGTACAGGCGCTTTGGCGGTTGAGGCTGCGCGACGCGGCGCGGATGTCGTGGCTATCGACATTGCGCCCAACCTGATTGCGATAGCCAAGGAACGTATGCCGCGCGATCTGGGCGCCGGCCGCATCGACTTCCGTGCAGGCGACATGCTCGATCCGGGCTTGGGCCAGTTTGATTATGTGGTGTCGATGGATTCGCTCATCCATTACCAGATGGAAGACGTTCTGCGCGTACTTGAAGGACTGGCTGCGCGTACGCGCACGTCAATCGCATTCACCTTTGCTCCACGTACGCCAGCATTGGCGGCGTTGCATTGGGCAGGCCAGTTCTTTCCGCGCAGCGATCGCTCGCCGGCAATCGTGCCGTTTGCCCCGATCAAGCTGATGGAGTCGATTGAGGCCGAGCAGGTGCTCTCCGGCTGGCGCTCTGCGCGCACGCAGCGCGTGTCGCGCGGCTTCTACATTTCGCAGGCTCTGGAGATCACGCGCGCATGATCAGGGCCAACAACATCATGGCGCGTGCATGGATGCGGGTTGGTCCGCAATTCATGCCTTTCGCGGATGCAGCCTCAGCGGATTTGCCGCTGGCGCGTCTGCTGCGCCTGTCGTTGTTTCAGGTCTCCGTCGGCATGGCGATGGCGCTGATGGTTGGCACGCTCAACCGCGTGATGATCGTTGAGCTTGGCATCTCCGCATGGCTGGTCGCCATTGCCGTTGCGTTGCCTTTGGTGTTTGCGCCGTTCCGTGCGTTGATTGGTTTCAGGTCCGATCATCATCGCTCGTATCTGGGCTGGCGCCGCGTGCCTTATCTCTGGTTTGGCACGCTGCTCCAATTTGGCGGCCTGTCGATCATGCCGTTCGCTTTGCTGATTCTGTCTGGCGACACCACGGGGCCGTTGTGGATCGGCCATGTCGCCAGCGCTTTGTCGTTCCTGCTGGTTGGCGCGGGCATGCAGACGACGCAGACGGCGGGACTGGCGTTGGCGACCGATCTTGCGCCGGTTGAGACGCGCCCGCGTGTGGTGGCGTTGATGTATGTGATGCTGTTGGTTGGCATGGTCGGCAGCGGTTTCACCTTTGGTCTTCTGTTGCAAGACTTCAACGAAGTGAAGCTCATTCAGGTGGTGCAGGGCGCAGCTTCTCTTACTCTCGCTTTCAACATCGTGGCGTTGTGGAAACAGGAAGCGCGCGATCCTGATCGCACGCGCCATGCGCAAACATCGCCAGCGTTTGCCGCGTCATGGCGAGCGTTCGCGCGCACAGGTCGCGCAAAGCGTTTTCTGGTCGCAGTGTGCTTGGGAACTGCCGCTTTCAGCATGCAGGACATTGTGCTGGAGCCCTATGGCGCAGAGGTTCTTGCGCTCAGCGTTTCGGAAACGACTTCGCTCACAGTTCTGCTGGCCGGGGGCGCGCTTGCAGCCTACGCGATTGCAGCCCGCATGCTGGCGGCTGGTCTCGATCCTTATCGCCTCGCCGGTTATGGAGCGCTGTTGGGGCTTCCTGCCTTTGCGCTGATCATCGCATCTGGTCCGTTGAACGCTCCGATGCTGTTTCGCATCGGCGCTGCGCTTGTTGGCTTTGGCGGCGGATTATTCTCGGTCGCCACGCTCGTCGCCGCCATGGGCCTAGAAGAAAAAGGCTCCCATGGTCTGGCGCTTGGCGCATGGGGCGCAGCGCACGCCACAGCTTCAGGGATTGCAATGTCGTGCGGCGGCCTGATCCGCGACGGCATCGGGTCGTTGGCCCAAACTGGCGGGCTTGGTCCGGTTCTCAACAACACATGGGCTGGCTATAGCGCTGTCTATCACATCGAACTCGCGTTGCTCTTTGCAACGCTTGTCGCCATTGGCCCTCTCGCGCGCCTGGCGCGCAAGGATCGTTCGCAGGCTGGTCTCGGCCTTGCTGAAATACCTCGTTGACTATTGAAGGAGCATTGAGATGATCGGCTACAATATCGACCTGGCCTCCGTGCTTTTGTACGTGTTCTGGGCCTTCTTTGCGGGCCTTATCTGGTACCTGCATCGGGAGAACAAGCGCGAGGGCTATCCACTTATGTCGGATCGGCCGAACTCGACTCTGGAGCTTGTGGGCTTCCCCGCGCCGCCGCCGTCAAAGACCTATCGTCTGGCCCACGGCGATGACGTTGTGTTGGCCAAAGGCCGCCCCGATCATCGCCCCGTTGCAGCGGTTCCCGTTGGCTACGGCCCCGGCGCCCCGCTTGAGCCCACGGGCGATCCGATGCTCGACGGCGTTGGACCTGCCGCTTACGCAGAGCGTTCCGATCATCCCGACATGACGCATGAGGGTCTTGTGAAGATTGTCCCGCTGCGCGTGGCGGGAGATTTCTATCTGGCCTCGGAAGATCCGGACCCGCGCGGCATGATCGTCAAGGGCGCCGACGGCGTAACTGGCGGCACGGTGAAAGAAGTCTGGGTGGATCGTTCAGAATATATCGCCCGCTATTTCGAGGTTGAAGTGGAAGGCGGATCAACCGTTCTGCTGCCGTGGAATTTCGCCCGCATCGACGGCGCCAAGCGCATCATCAAAGTGCAGGCTGTTTACGGAAAGCACTTCGCTGCTGCGCCCAAGCTGAAGAACGCCGATCAGGTGACCCTGCTCGAGGAAGACCGCATCTGCGGTTATTACGGCGGCGGCACGCTCTACGCTCATCCCTCGCGTCAGGAGCCGCTGCTATGAGCGACAGCGAATTCGAACCCGTTCCCGGACTGCCCGAGCGTCTGCCTGCGGGCGAGCGCATGTTGTGGCAGGGCTCGCCGCACTGGCTGGGCCTGTCGCTGACCGCGTTTCGCCTCCGCGCGATTGCGATTTATTTTGCGCTGCTGGCGCTCTGGCGCGCAGGCTCGATGCTCTACGACGGAGCCTCGACGGCTGCGGCTCTCGATCACGCAATCGCCATTCTGCCGCTGGCGATTGGCGCGATCGCGATTTTGCTGGTGATTGGGATCACGTCTGCGCGCACCACGCTGTATACGATCACCGATCGGAGGATCGTGATGCGTTTTGGCATGGCGTTGCCGCTCACGGTGAACATCCCCTTCACGCAGATTGACGCTGCCGCCGTTGCGCATCATGGCGACGGGCTTGGCGACATCACTTTGTCGCTGGGGGCGGGCGAGCGGATCGGCTATCTTATGATCTGGCCCCATGCGCGTCCGTGGAAATATGCGCGCCCCGAGCCCATGCTGCGCAGCCTCCCCAATCCCGATGGGGTAGCGGCGTTGCTGGCCGATGCTTTGGCGGCTCATGCTGGAATGGCGTCGCGTCCAAATCAGACCGCCATCACGCAGCCTGCA
This sequence comes from Beijerinckiaceae bacterium, assembly GCA_947476075.1. Classification (GTDB taxonomy): domain Bacteria; phylum Pseudomonadota; class Alphaproteobacteria; order Rhizobiales; family Beijerinckiaceae; genus Terripilifer. The sequence goes on along the minus strand of CANJPM010000091.1, from coordinate 7,923 downwards.
CGCGCGCGCAATCTGCATGGCGCGCCTGCGCCGATGGCCTCGTGAGGTCGCGCCATGAGTGAGCTTTTCGCAGATCGTCCTTTTCCGCGCGGCGCGGTCCATGCCGGCCTCGCGCTTGTGGGCATGACCATCCTGTTTGCGGGTTTCGCACGGCTGACCGATATCGGCGTCACGAGGTTGGCGCCGTCGCCGGCCATCGAATCTCAGGAATTTCGTTTTCTTGACAATCCCGAAGGCGGCGTGCGCGTGGAAAGCGCCGATGGCCGCGTTGTAGCCTCGTTCGGGATCGGCGAAGGCGGCTTTCTGCGAGGCGTGTTGCGCGGTTTTGCGCGCGACCGGCGCTCACGCGACATGGGGCCGCAGGAGACGTTCACCCTCGCGCGGCACCAGGACGGGCGACTTTCTCTGTATGATTCCGCCAGCGGGCGCGTTGTAGAGCTTGACGCGTTCGGTCCAACCAATGCAGGTTTGTTTGGAAGATTGCTCATTGAGGGTAGGGGCGTTCGATGATTGGCTCGCGCACCACGCGCAACATTCCCTGCATCGTTGAAATCGAGCAGACGCCCGACAGCCTGCACGCGCATGTCCAGCTGGAAGGTTTTGATCCGGGCCCCGGCGACAAGGTGATCGTGCATGGCGCGCCGACGCAAATTCGCTTTGGCGAACGCGGCACCTTTCATTGCCACGCGACGCTGATTCACGCCGGCCTTTTCGCGCGTCAAACGACGCGGCTATTGTCCTATCTTGAACTCACCGAACTCTATGAAATCGGATTTTCCGCAGGGAGCGCATCATGATTGCGATGGAGGGCGGCGGCGCCGTCGGGAATGTGGCCACCGAGGCCGCGCTGGAAGAAACCATTCTCAGCCCGCGTTTCTACACGACCGATTGTGAGGCGATGAACCGTCTCGACGTCAGCCTCGTGCGTCCCGAATGGGACAGATTGATGGGCGATCTGCGCGCGGACCTGAACAAGGGCCATTTCGTGCGCACCGATGAATTCGACATCGACATGATGCAAATGCCCGAAGGCCTGCGTCGTGAGTTTGTGGATTTTCTGGTCAGCTCTTTGACAGCGGAATTTTCCGGCTGCGTGCTTTACGCCGAAATCAAGAAGCGCATCACGAATCCTGAAATTCGCGATCTGTTTGCGCTGATGGCGCGTGATGAGTCGCGTCACGCCGGCTTCATCAACGAAGTGCTGAAAGACTTCAAGATCGGGGTTGATCTGGGCTTTCTGGCGCGCGCCAAGAAGTACACCTATTTCCAGCCCAAGTTCATCTTCTACGCGACATATTTGTCGGAGAAGATCGGCTACGCGCGCTACATCACCATATTCCGCCACATGGAGCGCCATCCCGACAAGCGCTTCCACCCGATTTTCAAATGGTTTGAAAAATGGTGCAATGACGAGTTCCGTCATGGAGAGGCGTTCGCGCTGATCATGCGCGGCAATCCGCATTTGTTGCAGGGACGCAACAAGCTTTGGATCCGTTTCTTCCTGCTCGCCGTCTACGCCACCATGTACGTGCGCGACCATATGCGGCCCGAGCTTTACAAGGCGATCGGCATGGAGCCCGCGCTCTATGATCGCAAGGTCATCGCCATGTGTTCGGAAATCACCAAGCAGGTTTTCCCCTTCACGATCGACACTGACAATGAGGCGCTGTGGCGCGGCTTTGAGCGACTGCGCCTCATAGCGGACGCTTCCGAGGCCGCGCGCAAGCAGGGCGGCGTTATCGGCCTCATCAAGCGAATCGGCCTGTCGATTGCCGGGGCGGCGACGTTCGCGCGCATCTATACGCTGCCGGTGCGCCGTCATGACCTGCCAAAGCAGGTTCTGCTCGCGCCTGTCTGGTAGGAGAAACGCTTGAGCCAGTTCGGGCTTCCGCTCCTTTACGCGCTCTTCGTCTGGTGGTTCAGCACGGGGCTGATCCTCTATCTCGACGGATTGCCGAGGCGGACCTATCGCTGGACGATGATTGGCGCGAGCATTCTTGCTCTCGCGGGCCTCGCTGCGCTCTGGATGGTGCGCGAGGATATGTCCAGTTTTGGCGCCTATGTGGCGTTCACCGCCGCGCTGGCGCTTTGGGGCTGGAACGAGACGGCGTTTCTCACCGGCGTCATCACCGGGCCGCGTCGCTCGGCTTGTGCGCCCCATTTACAGGGCTGGGCCCGCTTCGTGGAAGCGACCCGCATGGTCTTGTGGCACGAGCTGGCGATTGCGGCGGGCTTCGCGCTGCTGGTTCTGGCTGCATGGGGCGGCGCAAACAAGCTTGGGGCGCAGGTCTATCTGTTGCTTTGGTCGATGCGGCTCAGCGCGAAAGTGAACATCTTCCTTGGCGTGCCTTATGCGCCGTTGTCGTTCCTGCCCGATCATCTGCGCTATTTGGCGAGCGGCTTTCGCATCCGCGCCATGAACCCGCTGTTTCCCGTTGTCGTTACAGCTTCAACCGCTTTATGCGCGCTGCTGGTCGGATGGTCGCTGGCAAGCCAGACCACAAGCGAGAGCGCAGGCTTGGCTGCCGGCTATGCGCTGCTCGCGACCTTGTTGGCGCTGGCTATTCTGGAGCACTGGTTTCTCGTTCTGCCCTTGCCGTCAGATCGTCTATGGTCCTGGGGGCTGCGGCCTCATGACAGCGCGCGCGCGAACGCAAACACGCCTATTATCGCCACAGCGGCCCCCACATACGCTGAACTAAAGAGCAAGAGGAGCTCAACATGAACTACGACGCCTTCTTCCTTGAACAGCTCGATGCTTTGCGTCGTGAGGGCCGTTATCGCGTGTTCGCGGATCTTGAGCGCGCTGCAGGCTCCTTTCCAAAAGCCAGCTACCATGGCCCCAATGGCGTGCGTGACGTGACCGTCTGGTGCTCGAACGATTACCTTGGCATGGGCCAGCATCCCAAAGTGCTCGCCGCCATGCATGATGCGCTTGATAAATCGGGCGCAGGTTCCGGCGGCACGCGTAACATTTCAGGCACCAGCCATCACCACGTGCTGCTGGAGCGCGAACTTGCCGATTTGCACCACAAGGAATCCGCGCTGCTGTTCACCTCGGGCTATGTCTCGAACTGGGCGAGCCTTGGCACGCTGGCTTCTGGCCTGCCCAATTGCATCGTCATTTCGGACGAGGGCAATCACGCCTCGATGATTGAAGGCGTGCGCCATTCGCGTTCCGAAAAGCGTCTGTTCGCGCACAATGATCCGCGCGATCTTGAACGCCGGCTGGAGGATCTCGATCCTGCGCGCCCCAAGATCGTTATGTTTGAATCAGTCTATTCTATGGACGGCGACATCGCCCCCATCGCCGAATTGTGCGACGTGGCCGAGGCCTATGGCGCCATGACCTATCTCGACGAAGTGCATGCGGTTGGCATGTATGGCCCGCGCGGCGGCGGCATCGCCGAGCGCGAAGGCCTGAGCCACAGGCTCACGGTGATCGAGGGGACGCTTGCCAAAGCTTACGGCGTGCTGGGCGGCTATATCGCGGCCTCCGAAGCGTTGTGCGATTACGTGCGCAGCTTCTCGTCGGGCTTTATCTTCACGACCGCGCTGCCGCCCGCGCTTGCGGCCGGCGCCTGCGCGTCCGTCTCCCATCTCAAGCAATCGTCAGCCGAGCGCACGCGCCATCAGGATCGCGTTGCACGCCTGCGCGCCGGGCTTGACCGCCTAAACATTCCCCACCTCGACAATCCCAGCCACATCATTCCGGTGATGGTGCGCAATCCCGTGCAGTGCAAAGAGATCAGCGATCGTTTGATGGACGAGTTCGGCGTCTACATCCAGCCGATCAATTATCCCACTGTACCGCGCGGCGCCGAGCGTCTGCGCATCACTCCATCGCCGCTGCACACCGACGCGGATATTGATTATCTGCTGGAATCCTTGAGCGCCGTGTGGACCAGCGTTGGCGCGCGGGCCGACGCGAGGGTCGACCACAACCATCAATTGACGCAATTGTGCCCGGTCGCCGGCCCGATGCAGCTTGATCCGGCTGATCTTGGCGTGACGTCCTGCCCGTGGGTTGGCGACGGCCCGGCGCCGGAAGCGCCCGCAACGAGGCCCGCCAATGCTACCGCAATCAAAGTGAGCGTGTGATGGGGGGTCCGCTCCGCATCGTTCTCGCGCAACCCCGCTCCTTGTGCGCGGGCGTCATTCGCGCGATCGATATTGTGGAGCGGGCGCTGCAAAAATATGGTGCGCCGATCTATGTGCGTCACGAGATCGTTCATAATCGCTACGTGCTCGACGAATTGCGCAAGAAGGGTGCAATCTTCGTTGAAGAGCTGTCCGAAATTCCCGACGGCGCGCTTGTAGTGTTCAGCGCCCATGGCGTGTCGCGCGCCGTCCAGCGCGATGCGCAAACGCGCGGGCTGGATGTGATCGACGCCATTTGTCCTCTCGTGCAGCGCGTGCACAACGAGGCGGTGCGCTATGTGGAGCGTGGCTTCCAGGTGATTCTCGTCGGCCATGCCGGCCACCCGGAGGTGGAGGGCGTACGTGGGCAAGTGCCGCACGGGCTCACAATCGTGGGGAGCGAGGCTGACGTCGCGGCGCTTGATATTCCAGCCTCGGCGTCGCTGGCCTACGTCACGCAGACGACGTTGAGCGCGACGGACACTTCGCGCATCATCGCCGCGCTGAGGGCCCGCTTTCCCGACATCATTGGGCCAGACTTGCGCGACATTTGCTACGCGACCCAGAACCGCCAGAACGCGGTGATCGAGATGGCGCGGCAGGTCGATCTTGTTCTGGTGATAGGCTCGGCCAACAGCTCCAATTCAAACCGCTTGTGCGAAGTCTCCAAAGAGGCTGGCGTGCAGGCCTATCTGATCGACGGGCCGCAAGATCTGGACGCGCAATGGCTGCAAGGCGTGGCCAGCGTGGGGCTGACGGCTGGCGCCTCTGCGCCGGAAATCATCGTCCAGCGCACGCTTGAATTCTTGAGCGAGCGTTTCAGCGTCAGCGTCGAGACGCTTGACGGCGCCAATGAGAACGTTCATTTCCGTCTTCCCGTCCGCCTTATGGACGCTGCGGAATAGAGATGCTTCAATCGCTTTCGCCTGATCCGTTATGGATGGTTGATTTCATTCTCGCTCTGGTGCTCGTGGAAGTCGTGGGCTTCGCGTTGTTCTGGGCGTTGAAGAAGCGTGGCCTGTCGCCATTCACTTTGGCCGCCAACCTTGCGGCGGGCGCGTGCCTCCTTCTGGCGGTGCGCGCGGCGTTGACTGGCCAGGACGGGCTGCTCACGATTGCGCTTGCCGGTGCGGGCGTGGCCCACGTCCTTGATCTGGCGCAGCGTTTTGCACATGCGCGCCTGCTAGTCGCGGCTTCGAGCACAACACACGAGACTTTTGGGGACAGACATGAACGAGGCTGAGATTCTTGAAGCGCGCAAACTTTCCGCGCGCGCCTGGTTCGAATCGCTTCAAGAGAAAATCATTGCAGCGTTCGAGGCGATTGAGGATGAAGGCGTCGGCCCTTTTGACGTTGAGGCGCCGCACGAGCCTGGGCGTTTTGTGCGCAAGCCGTGGAGCCGCACCGATCATTCGGGCGCGCCGGGCGGGGGCGGCAAAATGGCGATGCTGCATGGCCGCGTGTTCGAGAAAGCGGGCGTGCATTGCTCTACCGTGCATGGCGCGTTTGCGCCAGAATTCGCCAAACAGATTCCTGGCGCCGATGCCGATCCGCGCTTCTGGGCCTCCGGAATTTCGCTGATCGCGCATCCGTGGAACCCAAACGTTCCCGCCGTGCACATGAACACGCGCTTCGTCGTCACGTCGAAAGCATGGTTTGGCGGCGGCGCGGATCTGACGCCGGTTCTGGATCGCCGCCGCGTTCAGGAAGACGCTGATACGCAAGATTTTCATGCAGCGTTTCGTGAATCCTGCGCGCGTCATGAAGGCTTGGCCGATTACGACAAACTGAAAAAATGGTGCGACGATTACTTTCATCTGCCCCATCGCAACGAGCCGCGCGGCATCGGAGGCATATTCTACGATTGGCTCAACAGCGGCGGCGATCCGCAAAACAGCGGCTGGGATTCCGACTTCGCCTTCACGCGCGACGTTGGGATGAGCTTCCTCGACATTTATCCAAAACTCGTGCGGCGCAATTTTGCGCTGGCCTCCACTGAGGCGGATCGTGAAGAGCAATTGGTGCGGCGCGGGCGCTATGTCGAGTTCAACCTGCTTTATGATCGCGGCACGATTTTCGGGCTGAAGACGGGCGGCAACGTGGAATCGATTCTCTCGTCGATGCCGCCGCGCGTGCGCTGGCCGTAATCAGCGCGCCGCTTGCTGCACCGCGCGCGACATCAATGCGGGGTTAGCACTGGGCAACGGCAAATAGCGCGCGCCTAAATCCTGCGCCAGTTTTTGTGCGCGCGGCTGCGGTCGCGGCGAGGTGTCAATCACAAGGCACGCGAAACCACTGGTGCGCAGGGCTTTTGCGGCATTGGATGCATCCAGACCGGCGCGCGTGCGATCTCCCTTGCCGTCGAGCGCGACGTTCGCCTGTCCATCGGTCAGGAACACCAGCACCGGCACGTCGCCCTTGTGCGCGACTTGGCGCGCCAGATCGTCCGCCATTGCAAGCCCTGCTGCTAAAGGGGTTCCGCCGCCGCCGGGCAGGCGACGCAGGGAGCGGCGCACGCGGGTGAGCGAGCGCGTGGGCGGCAGCAGGATTTCGGCGCCCTTGCCGCGAAAGGCGATCAACGAAGCCTCATCTCGCCGCACATAACATTCGCTCAGCAAATGCTGTACGGCCCCTTTGGCTTCAGCCAGCCGATGCAATGCCGACGAGCCCGAGGCATCGACCACGAAGATCGTGGTGGTGCGCCTGCGTTCAGCAAAGCGCACGATGCGGAAGTCCTCACGCCGCACCAATATCTTCGCTGCCGGGTTCACGCGTAAACTCGCGCGCCGCAATTTTTGCAATGGCGCCGCGGCGCGCAATGTGTCCAGCAACGCAAGGCGCGCGCCCGAGCGCGGATCGCCGGGACGCGAACCGATGGGGCGCCCGCGATGTTTGGATTGACGCGCCGCGCCGCTTTTACCGGCTGCGCCAAAGCGTTTGTTGGCAAGCTCGCCGCCCAGCAATTGCGCGAGCAGGCCTGCGGGCAACGCGGCGCGCACTGCTTCTGTCATCGTGTCGGCGCCGGGATCGGGGGAGGTTTGTTCGGTGCTGTCCGGCTGGCTGTCGCAGGCGGAGTTCTCACCTGAAGGACGATCGTCGCCTGGAGCCTCGTCTTGCGCCGGTTCGTTTTGTTGTTCCTGCTGCGGCTCAGGTTCTTCTTGCTGTTGCAGCGGCAGTCGCCGCGCACGTGGGCCAAGAACCAATTGCGCGGCCAGGCTTGCGTCCTCCACGGTCACCTGAAGGCGGCCCGCCGAGGCAGCCGCAACCTTCGCCGCGCGCGCTGCATGTTGGATGGCGCGCAGCGAGTCGACGCCAAACGCGTCGGCTGCTTCCACCAGATCAATGATGATGGAATCAGGAATTTCTACGTCGTGCAAAAGCTCGCGCGCGTTTGCGATCTCGTCGGCGCTTGCGATCTCGTCCGCGTCTTCGCTTTGTTCGTCGCAATCAAGATGAAACGCCAGCCGTTCGCTGAGCGCGACGCCCACGCGCTCTTCGTCAACGCCCTCATCAAGCGCGATCAGGCCAAAGCTTGCCGGTGCGTTGAGGCTCATGCCGTCGCGCTCGGCGGCGACTTCGCCAGCGTCCATCACAGCTGCCAGTTTGGAGGCGAGCCCCGCGCTGATGCGCTCGGCCATGGGCGCGATCAACAAGCCGCCGTCGCAATCGGCCAGCACGCCACGCAGTGCGACGGGCTTCCCAAGCGCCAGGGTCGCGGCGAGATCGAGGCCGCCCAGCAATCTGTCGTCGCTGATCGAGGCCGGCAGCCTGCGCACAGGCGCG
>CANJPM010000090.1 GCA_947476075.1 Beijerinckiaceae bacterium | reverse complement strand
TGCCCTATGCCGCGACGTCCAACCGCCCGCACGCTGCCGCTGGCCCGCGCTTTGCGCACGGATATGACTTACGCCGAGCGCCTGCTCTGGAACGGGCTGCGCAATCGCGGGCTCGACGGGTTCAAGTTTCGCCGGCAGGCGCCCATTGGTCGCTATGTCGCGGATTTCGTCTGTGAAGATCGCAAGCTGATCGTAGAGCTTGACGGCGCCCCGCATGACAGCCCCGAGCAGCAGGACCATGACGCGCGCCGCGATTCATGGCTGCGCGCGCGGGGCTATGAGGTGCTGCGGCTGCACAATGATCTGGTGATCGGCGGGGGGAATATTCCGCTGGAGCTTATTCTGGAGGCGTTGAAGCGGTGAGAAGCTCGCTCGCTCTTCCCCTCTCCCGTCCTCGACGGGAGAGGGTGGCTTGCGGAGCAAGACGGGTGAGGGAACTTGGGGACTTGGCGCGTCAGACGCCCTCACCCGACCCCGCTTTGCGGGGCCACCCTCTCCCGCGATGCAGGAGAGGGGAAGAGCGCTCCCTACTCGCTACTCGCTCCTCCAGCTGGATTCCCCCCTGCAATCGTGTATAAAGCCCTCAACGTCCTCCGCTCCTGCGGCGGGCGCGTCGCTGTTTGCGACCGTGCTGGACGACATCCCGGCCCGGCCCAACGCGATTTTGCGGGTTTGCTCAAGAGCGATTCCGCCTCACCATCCAACCGAAAGGATCCACGATGTCGATCACTATGGAGCGCAAGCAGGCGCTCATGAAAGAATACGCCACCAAGCCCGACGATACGGGCTCGCCTGAAGTGCAGGTCGCGATCCTCACCGAGCGCATCACGAACCTCACCGAACACTTCAAGACCCACGTCAAGGACAACCATTCCCGTCGTGGCCTGTTGAAGCTGGTGTCGCTGCGTCGCCAGCTGCTCGATTATGTGAAGAGCCGCGACGACGCGCGTTATCGCAAGCTGATCGAGCGCCTCGGCATCCGCCGCTAGGCAATTTGCTATTGTTCTTCCCGCGTCAGCGCGGGGAGAACGCCTGAGTGGGCCGGCGGCATGGGGTCGCCGTTCCAGTGCAAAGGTTCAGCCATGGCAGGATCGCCAGACGCTGTCGCCGGAAGTTCTTTCGGCTCTCCGCCCAAGGGGAAATTCCCTGCGGGCCGGCGCCCAAAGGTTTGACGCGCCTCGCGTCACGGCAGCGTCTGGCCATCTTGTCCATGGCAGTTTGCTTTGCGAAAGCCGCCCCGCCGATGCGCGCGGCGCGCAAGCCATGAGAGACAATATCCATGTTCGAAATCCATCGTGAACAACTCGAATGGGCCGGGCGCAAGCTCACCCTCGAAACCGGCCGCATCGCCCGTCAGGCCGACGGCGCCGTTTTCGCGACCTGGGGTGAAACCACCCTGCTCGCCACGGTCGTGTCCGCCAAATCGCCCAAGCCCGGCATCGATTTCTTTCCGCTGACCGTGAATTATCAGGAAAAGGCGTTCGCAGCGGGCCGCATTCCCGGCGGCTATTTCAAGCGCGAAGGCCGCCCCTCCGAGAAGGAGACGCTCGTCTCCCGCCTCATCGACCGCCCGATCCGTCCGCTGTTCCCCGAAGGGTATCGCAACGAGACGCAGGTCGTCATCACCGTGCTCAGCCACGATCTTGAGAACGATCCCGATATTCTGTCGCTGGTGGCCGCCTCCGCTGCGCTCACCATTTCCGGCGTGCCCTTCATGGGCCCGATCGGCGGCGCGCGCGTCGGCCTCATCAAGGGCGAGCTGAAGCTCAACCCGACCATCGACGAGATGAAGGAAAGCGGCCTCGACCTCGTGGTCGCCGGCACGCAGGACGCCGTCCTGATGGTGGAATCGGAAGCTCAGGAATTGTCCGAAGAAACCATGCTCGAAGCCGTCATGATGGGCCATCGCGGCTTCCAGCCGGTGATCGACGCCATCATCCGTCTGGCCGAAAAGGCCGCCAAGGAGCCGCGCGATCTCGTCGTCGTCGACAAGAGCGAAGTCGAGAAGGCTGTTGCGGCAATCGCGGAAGCCGAGCTGCGCGAAGCCTACAAGATCACGCAGAAGGCCCTGCGCTACAAGGCGGTTGACGCCGTGAAGGCGAAGGTCAACGCGGCGTTGCTGGAAGGCGACGCGCCCAAGTTCGACAAGCAGAAGGTGGGCGAGGCTTTCCACGATTTGCAGGCCAAGGTCGTTCGCTGGAACATCCTGGACACCGGCATCCGCATCGATGGTCGCGACGTCAGCACGGTTCGCCCGATCCTGTCGCAGGTCGGCGTTCTGCCGCGCACGCACGGCTCCTCGCTGTTCACGCGCGGCGAGACGCAGGCGCTTGTGGTGGCGACGCTCGGCACAGCCGAAGACGAGCAATTCGTCGACTCGCTGGAAGGCACGTACAAGGAGCGCTTCCTGCTCCATTACAACTTCCCTCCCTACAGCGTCGGCGAGGCTGGCCGCATGGGCTCGCCCGGTCGTCGCGAAATCGGCCACGGCAAGCTCGCCTGGCGCGCCATTCGCCCGATGTTGCCCTCGCAAGCTGAATTCCCCTACACGCTGCGCGTCGTCTCCGAGATCACCGAGTCGAACGGCTCGTCCTCAATGGCGACCGTCTGCGGCGCCTCGCTGTCTCTCATGGACGCTGGCGTGCCGTTGAAGCGCCCCACTGCGGGCATCGCGATGGGGCTGATCCTTGAAGGCGAGCGCTTTGCGGTTCTCTCCGACATTCTTGGCGACGAGGATCACCTCGGCGACATGGATTTCAAGGTGGCCGGCACCGACAACGGCGTCACCGCCTTGCAGATGGACATCAAGATCGCCGGCATCACCGAAGAGATCATGAAAGTCGCTCTGGCGCAGGCCAAACAGGGCCGTCTGCATATCTTGACCGAGATGTCGAAGGCGCTGAACTCGGCTCGTGAAGAGCTGGGCGAATTCGCCCCGCGCATCGAGACGCTGAAGATCCCCACCGACAAGATCCGTGAAGTGATCGGCACCGGCGGCAAGGTCATCCGCGAGATCGTGGAAAAGACCGGCGCCAAGATCAACATCGACGACGACGGCACCGTGAAGATCGCCTCCTCAAACGGCGATTCAATCAAGGCGGCGATCAACTGGATCAAGTCGATCACGCAGGAAGCCGAACTGGGCGCGATCTATGAAGGCACCGTGGTCAAGACCATGGACTTCGGCGCCTTCGTGAACTTCTTTGGTTCGAAGGACGGCCTCGTTCACATCTCGCAGCTCTCCACCGAGCGCGTGAACAAGACCACCGACGTCGTGAAAGAAGGCGACAAGGTGAAAGTGAAGCTGCTGGGCTTTGACGATCGCGGCAAGGTTCGCCTGTCGATGCGCGTCGTCGATCAGGCCACTGGCGAAGATCTGGAAGCCAAGCAGAAGGCCGCCGAGAGCGCCGGCGAGTAATCGCCGGGCTGGAGGGGTTTTTGCTCCATACGACAAGCCGCGCGGCCTTAAGGGTCGCGCGGTTTTTTTACGCACTCAATCCGGGCCGCGCGCTCTTCTGGCCCTTTGAGGCATTAGGTTTTGTGGGAAGCTAAGGCCTATGCTTCAGGCCATAGCCGGGCTGCATGAAGCACACGCAGGATCGTCACGGCTTTGGCGTTCTCTGCATAGATCACAATGTAATTGGGGCGCACCACCATCTCGCGTGTGCCATCGACACGCCCCGCGCGCTAGAGTTGCGGGTTGTCGGGGAGGCGTGACGTTTTGGCCTCTATCTCATCTTTGAGAGCTTGGGCAGCGTCTGGATTATCTTCAGAAATGGTGTCAACAATCGCCAGCAGGTCGGCGATGGCCGTAGCCTTCCATTCAAGATTGAGCACAGCGCTTCGCGTCAATCAGCGCCTGGGCTTCTTGCATGACTTGAGCATGGGGAACCGCCGGGCGCGTATCATCCAAAGCTTCCCGCACCTTTGCCCGGAACCAGGCGTCATGGGCGTCAGGGTCGGCTGTCAGGCCAGCAGGTAATCCGCCTTCCGCCGCAATGCGCGTCAACAGGATGCGAACGGCGTCAGAGAGAGTCAAACCAACGCCAGCAAGGGCATTGGCGGCCTGGGACTTGAGATGGTCGTCCACGCGCACGTGGAGCATTGAGGTCTGTGCGGGCATCATACATCCTCCTCATCATCTTTGTATCTCAAATGAGATGCGCTTTCAACATCACGTAATCTTCGGCTGCACCGTCTCCAGCACGCCGCGCTTCACCAGATGATCCCAGGCTTCTTGCGCGCTGTCGGCATAGCAAAACAAATCAAGGTCTCGGGCGTCGATCATGCCGTGCTGCGCCAGCGCTTCAAAATTGACCACGCTTTTCCAGTACGCGCTGTCAAACAGCACGATTGGCACCCGCGGCGCCTTGCCGGTTTGAGCCAGCGTCAAAATCTCGAACAATTCGTCGAACGTGCCAAAGCCGCCGGGAAACACCACAAGCGCTTTGGCGCGCATCGCCAGATGCATTTTGCGCATCGCGAAATAATGGAAGCGGAACGTCAGCTCCGGCGTCGACCACGGATTGGGAAATTGTTCGTGCGGCAGCGTGATGTTGAAGCCGATGCTCGGCGCCCCGGCGTCGCGCGCGCCGCGATTGGCCGCCTCCATCGCGCCCGGTCCGCCCCCCGTGGCGATGACGTTATCGCGCGGCGCGCCCGCATGCCCGTCCAGCGCGCCGCCGCCGAGCGAGCAGATGCGCCCAAATTCGCGTGCTTGCTGATACCAATAAGCCTGACGGTCGGGGCCGTCCTCGTGAATGCGCGCGCTGCCAAACACCACAATGGTTGAGCGGATCGACCATTCGCGCAACGCCAGTTCAGCCTTGGAATATTCCAGCATGAAGCGCACGCCGCGCATGGGGTCGGAGAGCAGGAAATCCTGATCGAGCGCGGCGAGACGATAGGAGGTGGAGGCCATTTGCTCCGCGGGGAAAGGGGCTGGAGACTTTTCTTCAGGGTTTGTCATGAGAGCCAGCATAGCGCAGCAAAACTCCATGTCGAAGCGGAGTTGAAAGCGTGGCGCGAAAACCATTACGCGCTTTGCGAGAACCGTTTTACGCTGTGGCGTGCGACCCCGATTGGCGCAGAAAGCGGAGCCCGTGTGAAACCCATGAACACTGCCTTCCTGTCTGAACTCATGAACACGATCGCTGATCGCGGCCGCAGCCTGCTGGGTCTGCCCGCGCCCTCCATCGATCCCGTGATGCGCGCCGCAGGCCTTGCGGAACTCTGCGAGCGCCTGCTGTCAGGCCGGGGCGAGGCGTCAGGCACGGCGTTGGCGCGCGAGATGCTCGATATATTGGCGAGCCTCGACGATGCGGGCCGGTTGAGTTTCTACGCTGCGCTGGCGTTGCGCTTTGGGCCGGATGAAGACGCGCTGGTGCGCGCGGTGCAAGCCTGGAACAAGGACCCCGACGAAGACAATGCGGGGCGGTTGCATTACGCGTCCGAGCCGCGGCGGCGTTGGTGGCCATGCGCGCCGATTTGCTGGCGCGATTAAAAGCGCACCCGGAGCTGAAACCGCTCGACCGCGATCTCGTCCACCTGTTCAATTCATGGTTCAACCGCGGCTTTCTGGTGCTGCGCCGGATCGACTGGTCCTCGCCCGCGCTCATTCTGGAGAAGATCATCCGCTACGAGGCCGTCCACCAGATCAACGGCTGGGACGATCTGCGCAACCGCATCGACCCGCCGGACCGGCGCTGTTACGCGTTCTTCCACCCCGCGCTTCTCGATGAGCCGCTGATCTTTGTCGAGATCGCATTGAGCCAGACGATTCCCGCAGCCGTCCAGCCGCTGCTGGCCCAGGATCGCACGCCGTGCGCCCTCGCTGAGGCGCGCACGGCGACGTTTTATTCAATCTCCAATTGCCAGCAGGGGCTGGCGGGCGTGTCATTTGGCAATTTCCTCATCAAACAGGTGGTGGAGGAATTGCGCCGCGAATTGCCGGGGCTTGAAACCTTCGTCACATTGTCGCCTGCGCCGGGCTTCATGGCGTGGCTGCGCGCGCAGGAGAACCAGGGCAAGCTTGAGGGCCTGTCGATGGAGGAGGCTCAGGTTCTGGAAAGCCTGGATGATCCCGATTGGCCGCAGGATCAGGATTTTTCCGCCCGCGCCCGTGCGCTGTTGGAGCTGCTTGCCGCCCGCTATTTTCTGGAGGCCCGCAATGGGTCCAACAAGCCGGTGGACCCTGTCGCCCGCTTCCATCTGGGCAATGGGGCGGGGCTGGAGCGGATCAACTGGCTCGGCGACACGTCTGAAAAAGGGCTGGCCGAAAGCGCCGGGCTTATGGTCAATTACCTTTACGATCTGTCGCGCATTGAGGAAAATCACGAGGCTTTCGCCAATCAAAGCGAGATCGTTGCATCCAGCGCCGTGCGCAGATTATTAAAGACCGGCGGTCGGGGCCGGCTGACCAATGTGGTGGCGGGCCGATAAAATTCGCTGACGAAGATTTAAGAGCGGCGCAAGGCCGCAAGCATATCGGGGGAACATGGCTGCCTATCTGTACGATCTCTTTGCGCGTCGCGCGCCCTCGCCCGCCAAGGTTTTCATCGAGACGCCCGATGGCCGCAAGGTCAGCTACGGCGATCTGGCCGCAGGCTCGGCCCGTATCGCCAACGCGCTGGTCGATCGCGGAATTGTCGCGGGCGACCGGGTTGCGGTGCAGGTGGACAAATCAGCCGATGCTATTCTCCTTTATCTGGCGTGCCTGCGCACCGGCGCCGTGTTCCTGCCGCTCAACACCGCCTATACGCCCGCCGAGATCGAGTATTTTCTGGGCGATGCGCGCCCGCGTGTGTTCGTGTGCGAACCGCACAATCGCGACAAGCTGCTTGCTGTGGCCAAAAGCGCCGGTGTTGCGCATGTCGAGACTTTGGGCGTGCGCGAAGACGGCTCTCTGATGGAGGCGGCCCGCATCGCGTCCGACGCATTCGAAGACGTCGCGCGCGGTCCCGATGACCTGGCCGCCATTCTCTATACGTCCGGCACGACAGGGCGCTCCAAGGGCGCGATGCTCAGCCATGACAATCTGGCCTCGAACGCGCTGACGCTCGTTGATTTCTGGCGCTTCCGCCAAGACGACGTGCTGATCCACGCGCTGCCGATCTACCATACGCACGGGCTGTTCGTGGCTATGAACACGATGCTGCTGGCGGGCGGCTCGATGTTCTTCCTGCCAAAACTCGATCCCGATTTGATGCTGCAATTGATGAGCCGCGGCGCCACCGCAATGATGGGCGTGCCAACATTCTATACGCGCCTGTTGCAGCATCCCGGCCTCACCAAAGAGGCGACGAAAAACATGCGCCTGTTCGTGTCTGGCTCGGCCCCTTTGCTGGCCGAGACGCATCGCGAATGGACGCAGCGCACCGGCCACGCGATTCTTGAGCGCTATGGCATGACTGAAACCAACATGAACACGTCCAACCCCTATGAGGGCGATCGCGTGCCTGGCGCGGTGGGGTTCCCGCTGCCGGGAATCTCCGTACGCATTACGCACCCCGAGACAGCCGCTATTCTGCCGCAGGGCGAAATTGGCATGATCGAGGTGAAGGGCCCCAACGTGTTCAAGGGCTATTGGAACATGCCCGAGAAGACGGCGGCGGAATTTCGCGCCGATGGTTTCTTCATCACCGGGGATCTGGGCAAGATCGATGCGCGCGGCTACGTCTCCATCGTTGGCCGCGACAAGGATCTCGTCATCACGGGCGGCTTCAACGTCTATCCCATTGAGGTCGAGACCGAGATTGACGCTCTGCCCGGCGTGATTGAAAGCGCGGTTGTGGGGCTGTCGCATCCCGATTTTGGCGAGGGCGTCACCGCGCTCGTCGTCCCGCGCAAGGGCGCCGATATCAGCGAGAGGCAGGTGATTGCGGCGCTTGAGGCGCGGCTGGCGAAATTCAAATTGCCCAAGCGGGTTTTCTTCGTCGACGAGCTGCCGCGCAACGCCATGGGCAAAGTGCAGAAGGCGGCCATACGCGCGACATATACCGATCTCTACAAGAAGTAATTACGGAGAGAAAATCATGACGAAGACCAGCATTGCTTTTGCCTTTCTGCTCGCATTATCAGCGCCCGCGCTCGCCCAGCACGCCGGCCACGGCTCGCATAATGCCGCTGTGGCTCAGGGCGAGAGCGCTTCGACCAAAGCGTTCAAAGCCGCCAACGATGCGATGCATCGCGACATGAACGTGCCGCTGACCGGCGACGCCGACGTTGATTTTGCGCGCAGCATGATCCCTCATCATCAGGGCGCTATCGACATGGCGAAAATCGTGCTCGCCCACGGTAAGGACCCGGCCATTCGTAAACTGGCCGAAGAGGTGGTCGCCGCGCAGGAAAGCGAGATCGCGATGATGCGCAAATGGCTCGCCGCCAAGGGCAAGTAAGCCATGAAAGTCGCGCTGATCCAGATGAATTCCGGCGCCGACAAGGCCGCCAATCTCGCGGCGGCGCAGGGCTTGATTGAAAAAGCTGTGCGCGAGGAAAAGCCGGACTGGATCTGCCTGCCGGAAGTGTTCGACTTCATGGGCGGCTCGCGCGCGCAAAAGATCGCGGCCGCCGAGGAGCTTCCCGGCGGTCCCGCATGGAATATGCTGCGCGACATGGCCAAAACCCATGGCGTGTTCATTCACGGCGGCTCGATTCTGGAGGCTATTCCCGGGCAGGAGCGGCTAGGCAACACGACGATTGCGTTCAACCGCGCGGGCGAAGAGATCGCGCGCTATCGCAAGATCCACATGTTCGACATCACTGCGCCCGACGGCCAGCAATATAACGAAAGCGCGACGATGAAGCCGGGCGATTCCATCGTGACCTACGATTGCGAAGGCCTCACGATTGGTTGCTCGATTTGCTACGATTTGCGCTTCCCTGATCTGTTTCAGGCTCTGGCGGCGCGCGGCGTCGACATGATCGCGCTGCCCGCCGCCTTCACGTTGCAAACCGGCAAGGATCATTGGGAAGTGTTGCTGCGCGCCCGCGCGATAGAAACGCAGACTTATGTCTGCGCCGCAGGGCAAACCGGCATGCACATGCAGGCAAGCGAGCAGCGCGCCACCTACGGCCATTCAATGGCGATTGATCCGTGGGGCCATGTGATTGCGCGCGCCTCCGACGGCGCGGGCTACGTGACGGCGCGGATTGATCCTTTGCTGATTGAGAAAGTGCGCACGATGATTCCGGTCGCGCAGCATAGGGTGAGCGGGCTGAAATAAAGCGCCATCTGGACCGCGCGCGGTCGAAAGAAGCGCATTGGTTGCAGGCTTATCCGCGACGTTCCAACCACGTTATGCTCGCGAAGGCGGCCATCCCCGGCAGGCTACAGCGGGCAACCTGCCGTTGGGTCCCGGCCTTCGCCGGGATGACGCGTGTGGGTCTTTGAATCACCCTAGCCGCCATCTGGACCGCGCGTCCCTGCGCGCCCTGAACCCCTAAGACGCCAGATCGGCGACTACGGCGTCGAGCACGGGAAAGCCTTCCGTGGTCACGCGCAATTTGCCGTCGGGCGCGTCCTCGATCATGCCGTCGGCTTTCAGCGAGGCGATGCGCTGGGCGTCGAGCGGCTTGCCGCAAATCGATTCAAAGCGCGCCGGCAGGATGCCTTCCGACAAGCGCAGGCCCATCAGCAGGAATTCGTCGCCCTGTTCCTCGCGCGACAGCACGTCGTCTTCCACGAGGCCATGGCCGTCGGTCTCGACCACGGTGAGCCACATCTCGGGATGTTTCTCGGTCGATTGCGCGAGCCGCCCGCGCGGCGTCACCAACCGGCCATGGGCGCCGGGGCCAATTCCCGCATATTCGCCGTAGCGCCAGTAAATCAGATTGTGCAGGCTCTCTTGCCCGGGGGCGGCGTGGTTGGAGATTTCGTAATTGAAGAGCCCGGCGGAATTCGTGACCTCTTGCGTCACGTCCCACAAGGCGCGGCCGATTTCAGGATCTGGAATCTTGAGCTTTCCTGCCGCCACCAGCCGCTCGAACATCGTGTCGGGCTCAATCGTGAGCTGGTAGAGCGACATATGCCCGCCGGCCCGTTTCACGCCCTCCAGCAATTCACGTCGCCAAGATTCGGGCGTCTGGTCGGGGCGGGCATAAATAAGGTCGAACGAGAAACGGTCGAAAATGGCCGAGGCGACTCCCACCGCCACCATGGCTTCCGCAGCCGTGTGCATGCGTCCCAGCGCCTTCAGGTCGGTATCGTTCAGCGCTTGCACGCCCAGCGACACGCGGTTGACGCCCGCCGCCCGATAGCCCTTGAAACGGCCAGCCTCGACGGAGGTCGGGTTGGCCTCCAGCGTGATTTCGGCGCCGGGCGCGATCGTCCAGTGCCTGCCGATGGCCTCCAGAATGGCCGCCACGGTTTCGGGCTTCATCAAAGAGGGCGTTCCGCCGCCAAAGAAAATCGACGATACGACGCGCCCTGGCGCAAGGTCGGCGCGGTGCGCGATCTCGGCGCGGAAGGCCGCCACATAGCGCGCCTCGTCAATGGGCGCGGCGCGCACATGGCTGTTGAAGTCGCAATACGGGCATTTCGACAGGCAAAAAGGCCAGTGAACGTAAACGCCGAAGCCCGGCTCTGTATTTGGAAAACGGCTCGCCATGATTCGCTTATCGCACGGCGCGAGTCTTCGGTCACTGGCGTAACCGTTAAAAGGTGCGCGAAAGGCGCCGGGTTGAAATCAGCCCGCAGCGACCGACACTGAAGGGATGAGCGAGCCCGGCCCCGGCCAGATCGAACAAGAGCGCGCCCATCAAGGCCTTTCGCGCGTTCTGGGGTTCTGGACGCTGACGATCTACGGCGTGAGCGTCATCATCGGCGCCGGCGTCTATGTGGCGCTGGGCGAGGTGTTTGCGCGCGCTGGCGCAGCTGCGCCGCTGTCGTTTTTGCTGGCGGGGGCCGCCGCCGGGCTGACCGGCCTTTGCTACGCTGATTTGGCCAGTCGCTGGCCGCATGCCGCCGGGGCGGCTTTGTTCGCCGAGCGCGGCTTTCGTTCCGCGCTGATGGGCCGGCTTGTGGGGCTCGCGTTGTTGATTGCCGTCGGGGTGGCGGCGGCCTCCATCGGCAGCGGCGCGGTAAAGTTTGCGGGCGCTTTTATAGCCGCGCCGCCCTGGGCGATGATGAGCGTGCTCATTATCGGCTTCACTTTGCTGGCTGCTGCAGGCGTGCGCGAAAGCACCGGCTTTGCGGCGATTATCGGCCTGATCGAGGTCGCCGGGCTTGTCGCCGCCATTGCGACCGGGCTGGTTCGGGCGCCGGCGTGCGATCTGGCTGCGTTCGTCCCCAATGATGCGGCCCAATGGAGCGGGGTGGGTGCGGGCGCCTTCATCGCTTTCTTCGCCTTTATCGGCTTTGAAGCGCTGGCCAATATGGGCGAGGAGACGCTTGATCCCGTGCGCACCTTGCCGCGCGCCATTCTGGCCGCCGTGGCCATCAGCGTGATTTTGTATGTGCTTGTCGCCGGCGCCGCGATCTGGGGCGGGAGCGCGGGAGATGACAATCCGCTGCTCGCCTTGTTTGATGGCTCCTCCGCGCTGGTTTTCGCAATGGTGGGCGCGCTGGCGATCGCCAATGGCGCGCTGGTCGAGATCGTGATGCTGTCGAGGCTTTGTTTCGGCATGGCGCAAAACGGCCGCGCGCCAGCCTTTTTGGGCCTCGTTAACGCACGCACCCGCACGCCGGTGGCGGCGACCTTTGCTGCAGGCGCTTTCGTGCTGGCGATTGCGCTGTTGCTGCCGTTCGAGCGTTTGCTCGTGCTCTCAAATGTGTTGACGCTGGGCGTGTTTGCAACAGTCAACATCGCGCTGATCCGCGTGCGCAAAGACCCAAGCGCTCCGCCCGCCGGCATGCCCGCGCCTGCGTGGGCTCCGCCTTTGGCTACGCTCATGACGATTGGCCTTGTGGTCTGGGAATTCTTGTAGCTGATTTGCGTTTGCAGCTTTTGCGGGCCACGATCCGCCTATGAACGATCATAAAGTCTCGCCCGCCGGCGACGTCGATTACCGGCTGTTGCTGCCCTTTCTGCTGCACACAATCCTGGTTCAGGCTGTCACTGGACTGACGCGGGTCACCACGTCCTATCGCGCTATTGAGCTCGATTTTTCGGTGTCGTGGTATGGCGCGATTTCTTCGGGATACGCCCTGCTGCCCATTTTCGGCGCGCTGCCGCTTGGTCGCTGGATTGATCGCGGCAATGATGCGCGTGCGATCTGGATCGGTTCGGCCTTTAATCTGCTTGGCGCCATTGGTCTTTGGTTCGCGCCCAATGGACCCTGGTCTTTGCTGGCGTGGACGGTGGTGGGCGGCGTTGGCCATATCTTCCTGATGGCGGGGCATCAGATGTTCGTGGTGCGCTGCGCGGGGCCAAGGGGACGCGAATCGGTTCTGGGCCATTACATGGTGGCGCTGGCCGTTGGCCAGATGCTGGGCCCGATCCTGATTGGATGGAGCGCGGGCGCGGCCGCGATTCCGCCTACGGAGCAATTGTTTTTGATTGCGTCTTGCGTTTCGGGAATCGGAATGGTCCTCGCATTTGCCATGCGCCCGGCGCCTGATGCAGAGCGGCGCGG
This sequence comes from Beijerinckiaceae bacterium, assembly GCA_947476075.1. Classification (GTDB taxonomy): domain Bacteria; phylum Pseudomonadota; class Alphaproteobacteria; order Rhizobiales; family Beijerinckiaceae; genus Terripilifer. The sequence goes on along the minus strand of CANJPM010000090.1, from coordinate 592 downwards.
CGCCGGCGCTGGCCCTGTGTCGCTGCGCGATCTTTTGCGCGTGAATGGGCTCGTGCCGGTGATTCTGGCCAGTGTCGTCACGGTCACCTCCATCGATCTAGTGCTGATCTATCTGCCCTTGCTGGGCGCCGAGCGCGGCCTGAGCGCCGGGCATGTGGGCGCGCTGCTGACCACGCGCGCAATCGCTTCCATCGCATCGCGTCTCGTTTACGCGCGCATGATCGCGGTAGTTGGCCGTGCAAATTTGACGTTTGGCTCCATGCTCGCTGGCGCAATCGGCTTTATCGTCATGGCGGCCCCGGTTCCGCTGCCGGTCATGTATGCGGCGATGGTTGCTATGGGGCTTGGCCTGGGCCTGTCGATCGTATTGTGCCTGTCAAACGTCGTCGAACTCGCCCCCGTCGAGGCGCGCGGCACGGCGATGACGATGCGCCTGACGGGAAATCGAATCGGTCAGTTCGCGATTCCGTTCGCCGCAGGTTTTCTGGGCGCAGCTGCGGGCGTGGGCGCTATTCTCGGCGTGACCGCGGCCGGATTGCTGGCCTCGGCACTGGCGGTGCGCCGCGCTTTGCGCCGATAAAAACACAAGCTC
>CANJPM010000089.1 GCA_947476075.1 Beijerinckiaceae bacterium | reverse complement strand
GATGAAAAATCCTTCAAGCCAGGTCTCGGCGACTTCAAGCGCTGAGCAAATCAAACAACACAAAAATAGTAAAAAAAACGCCGCAATAAAATACAACAGCGGCGTGCGCAGGGAATGCGGGAAACGATAATGGCGCGTTCAATTTCTATCGCAATAGCTGCTCTCATAACCGCAACCCAACCTGCACTCGCGCAGAATGATCCGCCGTTTTACGCCGGAAAGAGAATCACGCTCCTCGTCAACTTTGCGCCAGGTGGGCCCAGCGATATCGAAGGACGGCTATTGGCGCGCCATGTCGGCAAACACATTCCCGGCAATCCAACGGTCATCGTGCAAAACATGGATGGCGCTGGAGGTCAGGTAGGTACAAACTATTTGGGTGAGGTTGCTCCACGCGACGGGACGATGGTCGGCTATCTCACTGGCGCCGCCTGGCTGCATGTGACGTTGAAAGACAAGGCTCGTGTGAACTTTCTCGACTACAGTGTAATCGCTTATCAGCCCGGGACAACGGTCTACTTTGCGCGGACGGACATTGCGCCCGGGCTGAAAGTGCGCACTGATCTTGCTAAGGGAAAAGGTATCATCATTGGCGGACTTTCAGCAGATTCATCCAAAGATCTGCTTTTACGCCTGACCGCTGACATGCTTGGTCTCGACTACAAATATGTCACCGGCTATAAGAGCAATTCAGCCGCGCGGCTTGCTTTTCAGCGCAACGAAATAAGTATGTTTGCAGAATCCCCGCCCGGCTACCGCACATCCGTTGAGCCAAGCCTCGTGGCGAATAAGGAAGCCGTGCCGCTATTTTACAATCCAGGCTGGAACGGTGTTGGATATTCTGAACCATCTCAGGTGAAGGGGCTCGACCTGCCAACCTTCCCGGAATTCTATGAAGAAGTTCACGGCAAAAAGCCTTCAGGCGACTTATGGAAGGCCTATCTGCATATTCTGGCTACAAACGGCGCCTTGCAACGTATGCTCGCTTTTCCACCTCAGGTTCCGCGTGCCGCTATCACGGCGTTGCAAGCAGGTGTGCGCGCCTTGGACAAAGATGCCGAATATTCCGATGCGGCGCAAAGGCTACTGGGATTTGTGCCCGATTATGAAGCTGACGAAAAAACAGAAGAGACCGTGCGCAAGGCGCTCAGCATTCCCGCCGAAGATAAGGAATGGATCGAAGCCTATGTCAAAAAGGTCTCAAAGTGAATCCATTCTTACTGTGCAGGCGCAATAGTCAGCCTCCCTGTAAAAGATCATCGCGAGGCAACAACCCATTTATGGACCATGGATGGCCAAGGTCATAACAAGTTTCTCAAGCGGGGATCTGCTAATCGCACTCAAACCTTTGTCTCGTGCATTCTAAGAATGCACAGCCCCAGTTTACGAATTCCAGGAAAGTACGTCCATGCAAGTCCGCAAATTCGTTATCGCGTCAATCTGGCTTGGTTTTGCAGCTCTCCCGTCCTGCATAATGGCGCAGGTCGCAAACGCCCAGACGCCAGTGCGCGTGGGCACGCTTGGCGCAATTAGCGACGCGCCTATTTTTATCGCCGACAAAAAAGGGTTCTTCAAAGATGAGGGGCTCGCGGTTACGATGACCACGTTCAATTCTGCCGCCGTGATGGTAGCGCCGTTGGGTGCAGGTCAACTCGACGTCGGGGCCGGCTCACCTTCGGCTGGTATGTACAATGCGGTCTCTCGCAATATCAATATTCGTATCGTTGCCGACAAAGCGCAGTCAACAAACGGCTATGGCGCGACCAAACTTATCGTAAGAAAAGATCTTGTTGAATCTGGTCGTTTCAAAAGCCTGGCTGACCTGAAGGGCATGAAGATTGCCGGCAACGCGCCAGGCGTCAGCAATACGGCAATGCTGAACGCAATGCTGACTTCAGTAGGACTTAAGTATGCTGACGTAGAGGTTATAAATCTCGGATTCCCGGATCATTTCACAGCTCTACAGAACAAGTCGATTGACGCGGGCGCCACAATTGAACCAATCGCAACACTCGCTGTGGAACGCGGAGCTGCCGTCGAGATCATGCGTGACGACCAGATTTATCCAAACCACCAGATTGCAGCGCTCCTCTATGGTGATCATTTCGCGATGCGTCGCGATGTTGCTGACCGTTTCATGCGCGCGTATCTGCGCGGTGTCCGTTTCTACGTTCGCGCCCTGAAAGACGGGCGTCTCGCTGGCCCCACGGCCGAAGAAGTCATCCCGATCCTGATTGAATACACGTCAGTGAAAAATGCCGAATTGTTGCGTAAGATAACTCCAACAGGAATGGACCCTGATGGGCGCGTCAACATAGAAAGCCTCCAGATGGACCTGGACTTCTACGCCTCGCAGGGGCTCGTTCAGGGCAAGGTTGAAGTTTCGAAGATCGTGGATCACACCTTCCTGGATGCAGCGTTAAAGGTTCTGGGACCTTTTATGCCGTAAACCGTGAGCTTGCCTCTTTAGGCGCAAGAAACGGATCCGGATAGGTGTCAAAATTTAGCCCGTTTGTTCGCCTCTATTGAGAATGCTCGCTCCAAGCGAGAGGCCGCAATCGAACTAAACGGCGCGTGCTCATCGACGTCGATCTGAAATCTGACGACGTGAGCGTCGAACTCAATGGCTCCATACAAGTTGGCGGGGGCGTGGCGCCCCCGCTCAATGCAAAATCGCCGCATGGAGTGCGGGAACCTCACTGTTGATTAGCGGGAGGCGCTGGGCCATTCCATACAACGCCAGAGCCAATTCCAGTTGGAAGGTCTATGCGTCCATCGACGACATCAAGACCAGAGAACTCATCATCGAGCAAGCGTGCGAACTCCGCCAGTTCGCAAGCATAGTCAACACCGCGCAAGGCGCAGGCTAGATGCATACCGAATGACGCCAGCAACCGGGGTCCAACGGCTGCACCGAAGCGGTAAGCAACCCCGCCCTGCTCACAGATTCGCGCTGCCGTGACTGTATTGCGCATGCCTCCGAGCTTTGGAATTTTCAGGCTCACCGCATCGCATGCACGGGTCGTCACCAAGCGATAGATATCGTCGAGAGAGCCAGCAGCTTCGTCAGCCTCAATAGTGATTGGAACGCTGCGCGTGACAAGAGAAAGCCCTTCGAAGTCACCAGCTGGCACGGGTTGTTCAGCAAGATCGATATTGAAATCAGCCATTTTATTGAGCGCTGAAATAGCGCTCTTGGCGGAATAGGCTTGGTTAGCGTCGATTGTCAGGTGCACATTGTCGCCAACCTGCTTGCGGATCGCGCGCACGCGCGCAACGTCCTCATCTACTTCGCCATGCACTTTTATTTTGAGATAATGATAACCTTGATCGACAAGCTTCTGCGCCTGCAACGCCATTTCACCGGGCGCCTTGATAGCGAGAATGCGCAAGAGAGGAACGCTTTCTCGATAGCGCCCGCCAAACAAACGGTAAAGCGGCTGGTTGAGACTGCGCGAAACAACGTCATGCAATGCACAATCAATAGCTGCCTTCGCTTGCGGAGCCCCGCGCAGACTGGCGTCGAGCGAATCAAGAATAGATTCAATATCGCCAGCATCCCGACCCACCACCTTAGATTTCAGGTGCTCGAGCTCGGCCAAGAGCGTCGAGGGAATTGAGCCCATATGGGCGGTCGCCGATGCATAGCCATATCCGACCACACCGTCCTGCGTTTGCAACGTCAAGAGCACGCCTGCAGTTACGGGGCTTGCGCCCAATGCAAATTTCCAGGTCGGATCTTCCTTACGCAGAACAACGGTGCGGGCGTCAAAGTCACGAATGATCATAATGCCTCCCAGAGACAGAGCCTTCTTGTGCGTTTGTCTATAATAGGATTATCTAGGCTCAATTGCTTGTTAGCAAGCAGGTCCTAATCTGGATCGGCGAATGTCGTCGACATCCGGGTGTAATAACTTTGTGCAGAAGCGGTGGCGGAGATCACCGATAGCTCAAGGGGGTTCTCGCCAGGCGCAAAATTACGCTTTGGCGCAATGGCTGGGAGGCGGATTTGCGTTACGTAATCACGCAAAAGAATTGGCTCGGAAGTATCCTGACATTGTTGCTGGTTATCGCAGGCTCGCGCCCGGCGTTTACGCAATCGGCGCTAAATGCAGAAGATTTTACCGGAAAACAGATACGACTTGTGGTCGGCTCGGCGCCTGGAGGCGCCTATGATTCCTATGCTCGCTCTGTAGCCGCGCACATGCCAAAGCACCTGCCTGGAAACCCAAAGATCGTCGTTCAGAATATGCCGGGGGCCGGCTCTCTTGTGGCGCTGAACTACATCTACAACATCGCCCCTAAAGACGGGACCGTCATCGCAGCTGTTCATTCGGTTGCTGGAACGCACCCGCTCTATTTTCCGAGTCGCGCAAAATATGACGCGCGTAAGCTAAACTGGCTCGGTAGCCTGCTGCGCGAGCGCATTGTTGGTGTTGTCTGGCACACCTCGCCGGTCCAGGATTTCCGCGATATGCTTGGAACAAAAGAGCTCATTGTCGCCAGCAGCAGCGGCTCAACGACCAGCTTTCCAAGCTTCACGAAATCAGTACTTGGTGCGAAATTAAATATCATCAAGGGATACGCAGCCAGTAGCGCAGTCATGCTTGCGATGGAGCGAGGCGAGGTCAACGGCGTAATAGGAATGACGTATACGGCGCTAAAAATACATGGTGATCGTTGGTCTCAGGAAAAGAAAATGAAGGTGTTTCTCCAATTTGGTCTTAGCAAGCACGCTGACCTTGGCGACACCCCATGGATTTATGACTTCGCGCGTAGCGATGATGAGCGCGCCGCAATGGACCTAATGTTCGGCACCCAAGAATTTGGTCGTCCCTATTTGGCTCCACCAGACATTCCGGATCGGGCCAAGCGGACACTGCGCGCAGCGTTTGAGCGTACCGCCAACGATGCTGAATTTCGCGCCGAAGCAAAAATGCGAAATCTTGAAGTAGATTTTACACCGCCCGAGGAAATCTCTTCAATTTTGGATAAGATGTATACAGCCTCGCCGGAGACGGTCGCCCGGGTCAAGGAGGTATTGGGAGACGACGCGCCTCAGTAGATGTTTGACTTGCTCATCCGCGATACGCGCGTCCTTGATGTCAACATTCACACACGGGTCGATAGTAGACTAGTGGAGAACAATTTCTGCTTGCAGTTTGCGCTTTGATGATGCGAGTATCATAAAAAAATTGGGAGGCGGCGTGTTAATTACAGGGTTCTCGACCCATCTTAGCGTCATGCGCAAAGAAGATCCGACCTGGAAATTCGCGCTTGGCGCCAGCCCTGTTATTGAAGGGGTTATATTGCGGCTGACGACTACAGATGGAATTGTTGGTTTCGGCTATGCTTCCGCAGTCCCCCATATGGGTTCAATTGCCGCCCAACTAGATGCCGAGCTTAAGCACCTGGAGCCAGCCGTAACAGGACGCGACGCGGGTGATATCGAGTCCATAATGGATTCTCTGGATCGTCGCCTCCGTGGAGCGCCGCAAGCTAAAGCTGCTATAGATTGTGCGCTGCATGACATTGTCGCACGTAGCATTGGGGCGCCGCTCCACCGCCTGTTTGGAGGACGTTTTCGCACTTCCGTTCCCATCCTCAGGATCATGGCGATCAAAACCCCAGATGAAATGGCTGTTCAGGCTCAGAAGCTCGTTGACGAAGGATATAATTATCTAAAAATAAAAATCGAGGGCGATGTTTCCAACGACGTCGAGCGCGTTCGGGCGATTCGGACTCAAGTCGGCGATAGCGTACATCTGACGATCGACGCCAATCAATCATACTCGGCAAAAGGCGCTATTGCTGCGCTCAATAAAATGGCGGCATTCAATATCGATCTCGCTGAGCAGCCAGTCCATGCTTCTGACCTTGAGGGACTTTCTCTGGTTACGCGCAGCGTTCCAATCACAATTGAGGCAGACGAAGCAGCGGGTTCGTTAGAAGAAGTTTATCGTCTCGTTACGACGCGCGCGTGCGACGCTATTAGTCTAAAAATTCCAAAACTTGGCGGCCTACGAAATGCAATGACCGCAGCCCGTTTATGCGAACAGGCCGGTGTCGCCTATCGTTTCGGGGCAGCTGTTGGCACTCGTCTCATGGCAGCGCAGGCGCTGCATCTGGCATGCGCTCTCCGTGGGGTAGATTACGCATGCGAGCTCGCTGAATTTGCCCGACTCCTCGATGACGAATTCTCAGGTCTTGAAGTCGAAAACGGATGTCTGAGCTTGCCCGAAACAATTGGTTCAGGGACTATATGGAATGGCTCGGCGTAATGCACTTTATGCTAAAAATATCAAAAAAGACATCAACAGGGGCGGCGTTATGACCGAGAAAAATCGAACTTTCATTTGGGGCGCTGCTTCTCTGTTTTCTATCTTCTTTACGCTTGGATCATCTGCGGCGTCTGCTCAAGACATCCTTATGAACCGCTCGCCGGATCGCCAACGTTTGCTGATTGAGGGGGCGCAGAAAGAGAAGCAAGTTACAATCTATTCTGCGATGATTGTTAATCAGGCATTGCGGCCTCTGGTCGACGGTTTCATGCGAAAATATCCTTTTGTTCGCGCTCGTTACTGGCGCGCAGACACGGAAGAGATCATCGCCAAGGTGTCTGCAGAAGCGCGAGCCGGAAATGTCTCATCCGACGTCGTGGAGGGAACCGGCATCGGCGAACTTGCGGCAGAGGGTATTTTCATGAGCCCCTATTATTCGCCAATGGTTGCCGATTATCCTGAGCGATATCGAGATCCAAACGGCAACTGGACTGCAACGCGCGTTAGTTACTTCAGCATCGCTTACAACACAAAACAGATTTCCAAGTCAGATCTACCAAAGTCCTATGAGGACTTGCTAGATCCAAAATGGAAAGGAAAGCTTGCTTGGCGAATAGGGACTAGCAGCGGCACGCCATTGTTTCTGAGCAATATTCGAATTGCTATGGGAGAGGAAAAAGCTGCTGCTTATTTTGACAAGCTCGCACAGCAGAAGATTATCAACTTTGGATCGGGTAGCGCGCGGACCTTAGTCGATCGAGTAATCGCTGGCGAGTTCCCAATAGCGCTCAATATCTTTGCACATCATCCACTTATCAGTAAAGCAAAGGGCGCACCGGTGGATTCACTGTTGCTTGATCCGACCCCAGCAACGACAGCAACCATGGTCGTCACCAAGGGAACGCGGAATCCTCATGCTGCTCTATTACTGGTGGACTATATTCTTTCGAAGGAAGGTCAGGAAATTCTGGCCAAGGCGGAGTACTTCCCCGCGCGGCCGGATGTTGCTCCACTTGAAAGTCTCTCTTCTGTGGTGCCCGCTATCGCTGGCGTTCCTGAAAATTTTATCAACCCCGAAAAGCTTCTGAAATATACAGAAAGCTCATCAACGATCTATCAAGACAAGTTCCGTTGAGGCATGCAGGATAAAGCTTTCCTGCCGGAAAAATTTGGAGAACCATGTGATTGTTCCGGCAGCAAATGCAGAGCGCAGCAGTATCATGCGAAGTTTTCAGATCAAGCGTGCTTCGCCGCTAGTGATTATACTCTCTCTTGTGCTGCTGGCGCTGGTCCTGCCACCAACGTTTTTTCTTTTTAACGTCAGTTTTCACGAAACTAATATTGACGGTTCTCTCGGAGCGCGAACATTTCGTTTTTATGAACAGCTTTGGTCCGGTCGATTTTTTCTTCCCAGCCTTTATAACTCCATTATCTATGCGGTTTGCTCCGCAATCTTGGCGATTATAATCGGAACGGTTCAAGCAATCATTGTGGAGCGGACCAACGCTCCTGGACGTAGCTTGGTTCTGTTCGCCACGATTGTCGCGTTAGGCGTTCCAAACGTTTTATACACAGTTTCATGGCTTTTGCTTCTGGGACGCGCCGGGCCGCTCAATCAGGCTATTGCACATTATATATCACCGGAATTTGTCATTAACGTCTATTCGATGTGGGGGATGATCCTTATTGAGGGTATCAGCTTTGTACCATTAACTTTTTTGCTTATGTCTGCAGTTCTTAAGTCAACTGACGCTGCGTTTGAAGAGGCGGCGATGATGTCGGGAGCGAGTCCAATCAGGAGCTTTTGGCGAGTAACCCTTCCAATGGCTTTGCCCGGCGTCTGTGCGCTCGTGATCCTGATCTTTGTGCGTGCGATTGAGTCCTTCGAAGTCCCTGCGCTTGTCGGGCTCGCTGGTAATATCAACGTTATTACGACAATGATCTATCAATCTTCACATTCCAGTGGGCGTCCAAATTATGGAGAGGCGGGCGCATACTCAGTTTGTTTGATTTCATTTGTCGCAGCATTGTTGATCTGGCAAAGTCGGTTATCCCTGAAGGCGCATCGGTTTCAAACTATAACTGGGAAAGGCTTTCGCCCGCGCCTTATAAACCTCGGCCCGTGGAGATGGGGAGCCGCCGCGATACTTGGAATAATGTTTTTACTCGTGACGTTATTGCCTATGGTGGTGCTCCTCTTCACGTCCCTCCAGCCGTTTTATGAGGGCTTCAGCATCGAAGCGTGGGGGCGGTCTTCTCTTGAGAATTACAAGCTTTTACTAGCCCCCGGATCTTTTCGAGATTCAATCGTCAATACTTTGATCTTGGGAACATGTACCGCCACGGTTGTCGTCCCGTTTACTGCATTGTGCGCATGGCTCGTCGCCCGACGTGCTCCCGGCGCAATGATACTAGATCAATTAGCGACGTTACCGCTGGTTTTTCCAGCCATCATACTCAGCGTTGCGTTCCTGGATCTCTTCGTGAACGCCCCATTCGCAATCTATGGCACGCTTTTGTCTTTGATAATCGCCTCTTCGATGCGTTTCTTGCCGTATGGTATACGCTACGCCTATGCAGGCGCATTGCAAATTCATTCCGATCTTGAGGAAGCCGCAACTGTTGCAGGTGCAACTCGTTGGGTCATGTTCAAGCGCGTTCTTTTGCCTTTACTGTCAGCGTCGATGATCAGCTCGTGGCTGCTTATCTTTCTGACTTCGGTTCAGACCGTCTCGTTGCCTTTACTTCTTGTCGGACCAGGATCTGAAGTTATGGCGGTCACGCTATTTGATCTATGGCAGAATGGACAGGTTACCGAGCTAGCTGCAATGGGAGTCGTCTGGGTTTCATTGATGACCGTGGTGAGCGCTGCGTTCCATATGATCACCAGACGCTGGCAGCTGGCTCGCTAGAGATGCAACGACCGGTGCCTAGATGTGGCTACTATATCTCTAGCGACGCATCTTCTCCCTGAGCCCCACGCGTTCCATGCGCGGCAAGATCTCGTCTCTGATGGCGGGGAAGTCGGCTACGTAATTGATCATTCCCATGGCTAATCCATCAAGTCCAAGAGAGTGCAAATGCTGAAACGTGGTGACCGCGTCGTCATAGGAACCTATGATAGGAAAACCAGCGCCGCTAATCAGGCGAGCTTTTAGGTTTTCCTGATCCTTCATCCATGTGTTCGCGCGCGTACCACGGAGGTTCGCGGAATACTCGGCAGCCTCCCAATCACCCTGTTCGTAAACAATATAATGGTGATAGTCTTCTGCCTCTTTACGGGTCTTACGACACATAATGTGTGCGCTCGAAAATATATTGCGGGTTTGTCCGTCCGGCGCCATCGCGCGAAATGATTGAATCTTCGCCGGCACATCTTCAAGTTTTGGAATAGCCGTGAACAGACAGTCGGCGTTCGTGGCGGCAAATTGTCGTCCAACAGGCGAGTTCCCCGCGCTAACGAGAACGGGCCGGGTACCCCAATATGGTTTAGGTTTCCCCAAAACACCCTTTAATTTATAAAAGCGGCCATCGTAGTCAAACGGTTCAGTCTCGGTCCAAATACGCCGAACGATGTCAATCCATTCTTCGGAATAAGCGTATCGATCATCATGCTCATTCAATGCAACGCCAAACATATTGAACTCGCCGGGGTTCCATCCCGATACGATGTTCAACCCAAACCGACCATGGCCGATCTGGTCTGCTGTCACCATTTGTTTAGCTGCAAAAACAGGGTTTACGAAAGCGACATGGAGGGTTCCAAACGTCGTTATATGCTTAGTAGACGCGAGCAACCCGCAAGCCCAAGTTAAAGTCTCAAATGTTGATCCCTGAGTGTCCATTTCGCCGCGATATCCGTGCCAGCGTCCGATCGGTAAAAGAAACTCAAGGCCAGCGTCATCTGCAAGTTGCGCCGCTGTAACATTGTTATCCCATGACGCATCCCAACGTTCAGGTGCTTTGGTGAGGCTGAGCCCACCCGAACAATTCATCCCGAAAAGTCCAAGCTTAAACTTGTTCTTATTATAGATGCGCGTATCGTTGCGGCTGGCCTCCATTTTAAGTTCTCTCCCCTTGACCGATGCGCCGGCTTTTTTCTTGGCTCCAAGCCAAATGCTCTAGTTTGAATCTGATAGAGCGACGCACTTTGCTGCGTCAAGCCGCACATGTATACGATCTCCATTATTGATGCGCAGGGTCGGGTGCGAGCGAGCCAACATTTCATAATCGCCAAATCTTATTTTTAAGTCCATATACTCTCCAAGAAAAACGGATTGCTCGGTAATGCCGGTCAAAGTGTTCTGGACGCCGGATGGGAGGGGCTCTTCGGAAAGATATATATCCTCCGGACGGATCGACAGCGAGATCTTGGCGCCAATGTTAAAATCACGCTCACTAAGTACCGACAAAACCCCTAATGGCGTCTGCACGGACAAGAGATTATGAATTCTATCTTGGTCGATGATTACGCCTTCGATAAAATTTGTGGTTCCAATGAAGTCAGCTACGAACTTGGTTTTAGGCCGTTCATAAATATCACGTGGAGAGCCAATCTGTACAATCCTTCCCTCGCTCATCACCGCTATTTCATGGGAAAGCGCGAGTGCTTCGCTCTGATCGTGAGTGACATAGATCGTCGTTAGCCCAAACTTGCTCTGCATTCGTTTAAGTTCGAAGCGCATTTTCTCGCGCAATTTTGCATCAAGGTTAGACAACGGTTCATCCAAAAGAAGCAATCTAGGCTCCATCACGAGAGCGCGGGCAAGAGCAAGTCGTTGTTGTTGTCCGCCAGAGAGTTTAGTCGCTTCTCTTTCTGCAAGATGATCCAGGCCAACCGCCTCCAGTACGCTCATGACCTTTTCCTTGATCACGTGTTGCGAAGGCTTTGCTCTTTTTACCTCAAGCGGAAAAGATACATTATGAAATACATTCATATGCGGCCAAATCGCATATGATTGAAAAACCATTCCAAAGTTTCGAAGGTTAGGAGGCAAAAAAATATTCTTCTGAGACGAATAAACAACCTGTTCTGAGACGCTGATCTCGCCGCTGGTGGGCCTCTCAAGCCCCGCGATTGAACGAAGCGTCGTTGTTTTCCCACACCCGGACGGACCAAGAAGCGTGAAAAATTTCCCTTCGGGAACGGAGAAAGTTACATCTTGAGCTGCTTTGACCGATGCTCCATTTGGGGCGCGATATTCAGTAAATAGAGATTGGACGGTTAGCATATACGCTCCCTCTGAGATCCGTTTCTGGCTAATTGCTCTTCGTTCACGCCGCCGCGTAGGATTCCATATCCGGTGGCGATGATCTGCGTTTGGAGCCGCCAATTCGCTTTTCTTCGACTTATTTTGCGCATAGTCTAAGAATTCTCACAAGGGGGAATTGAGGGTGATTTTCCTGCAAAAGCAGGGATTTTCGTGCTCTTGATCCGGGAGAAGCGCCGATGGGCGCTGTGCGTTCCAAACGCAACCAGCCTCCATCGCTGGAGTTGCGCCCTCATCATGATGGGGCTCGGATTTCGGTCGGTTTAGATCAGCGCGTAATGCGTCCGGCATGCAGGAGTTGGTAGATGAGTTCAGGGCGAGACGGCACTCGAGTATATAACAATAATAAATTCAAGCTCGGACTGTTTGGGATGAATTGTTCGGGTGGATTGAGCCTGACCAAAGCGCCAGAACGGTGGGACGCGTCATGGGATAATAATCTCGCCGCAGCGAGAATGGCCGACGACGCTGGTCTGGAATTTCTTCTGCCGATTGGACGCTGGCATGGTTATCAAGGCGAGGTTGACACTCAAGGAACGACCTTCGAGACGCTAACATGGGCTTGCGGTCTGCTCGCATCGACCAAGCAGATTACTATCTTTGGAACTCTGCATGTTGCCTTCGTGAACCCGGTTTTCGCCGCCAAACAAATGGTCACTGCCGACCACATAGGCCATGGGCGTTTTGGCCTAAACATTGTTTCTGGCTGGAATCCTATTGAATTCGGTATGTTTGGCGTCGATCTTGGAGATCATGATCGGCGTTATGCCTATAGCAACGAATGGCTGAAAATCGTCAAGCGGATATGGTCTGAATCTGAGCCATTTGATTTTGACGGAGATTTTTTCCAGCTGAAAGGCGTCCTTGCAAAACCTAAGCCTTGGTGGGGAACGCGACCTATCCTCGTCAGCGCCGGCAATTCTGATACCGGCCAGGCGTTCGCCGCCAATCACGCCGATTGTCTTTTTACAACCATTCCGAATCTTGAAGAATTGCCAAACAAGCTTGCCGGATTTCGCGCGGCGGCGCCTGTTGGACAATTACGAAACATTTTCTCAAGCTGCCATCTTATGGTTCGGCAGACACGCAAGGAAGCTCTCGATTTTCACCATTACATCGTGCATGAGCAGGGTGACATGGAAGCCGCCGAGTTCGCGCTTAACCTCAGAGGCGCAAGGCTTGCCCCTCATTTGAAGGCAGAGCAGGGCAAGTTGAAAGAGCGGCTGATCAGCGGCGCCGGCTATCCAATCATCGGTAGTTATGACGACGCGGTAGAAGTTTTCAAGCGCCTCTCCGATGCAGGCCTAGATGGTTTAGCCTGTGGGATGATTAATTATCAAAACGATTTTACCGGGATCCGAGATGAATTGCTACCGCGGCTGGAGCGCGCTGGTTTGAGAGAGAAGCCTCCGGCCTGACAAGAACCGAAAAAGTATTACAGCCCTCAGATTTGGGGCTGCTGCCGAAGCGCTTCCGTTCCAAAGTTTGACGAACTCAATCTTTTCTCACCCAGCAGCAGACTTAGTGTTCGCACAGAATAAATCGAATTTTGTGATCCGAAGAAAAACAGAATGAAGAGCATAAATATTATGCTCTTCATTCCCTGCGCACGCCGCTGTTGTATTTTATTGCGGCGTTTTTTTTACTATTTTTGTGTTGT
>CANJPM010000088.1 GCA_947476075.1 Beijerinckiaceae bacterium | reverse complement strand
GTCGCCGTAGTCGACGGTGACTTCACCTTCCAGAACGTAGACGAACAAAGGCGCGCCATGACGATGGACGTGTGTGCTCTGGCCGGGCGCCATGATGATGACCGCCGACGTCAGCACTGGCTTGCCTGTAACTGGATAAGCGACGTCTTCTCCCATAACCGTGGTCGAGCGGGCCTGCACGCCGGTCAGGGGATAACCCTGCGCCAGCGCGGTTGATGAGCAGGCTGCGGCTGCGGTGAAAGCCGCGATGGCTGCGTAAACAAGTCGCATCGTTTTCCCTCTTTTTAACAATATGTTGGACCATAGATTATGACTTGCGCGACTGCAATCGGACAGGGCGGGGGGATCTCGGCTCTGGACCTCTCCGGCCGAGCCGATTAGCGTGCGTCGCATACAAACAGGAGGGGGCGATGAAAAAAGCTATCGCAGCAGCCGCGATGATCGCTGGCGTTTTGATTCAGACGGGCGGCGCCGGCGCCCAGACCCCCGAAGCGTTCTACAAGGGCAAGACCGTCTCTATTGTCATGGGGACGGGGCCAGGCGGCAGCTACGATCTTTATGGCCGTTTGCTCGCCAATCATTATGGCCGGCTTATTCCGGGCAATCCCAATTTCATCGTTGAGCACATGCCCGGCGCGGGCGGCGCGACGGCGGCCAATTTCATGTTCGGCGCCGGCCCGCAGGACGGCAGCAAAATTCTGATGACTCACGCGCTGCCGCTGATCGAAAAGTTGCAAAACGAGGGCGTGAGATTTGAATCGCGCAAGTTCCAATGGTTGGGCGCCTACGACCAGATCAGCCAATTGCTCGCCATCTGGCACACCTCTCCCGGCCGCACCATCGAGGAATTGAAGACCGGCGACGTCGTGCTTGGCTCGATGGGCCGTTCGCATCTGAGCTATCAATGGGCGTCGTTGCTAAAGGATGCTTTGGGCGCGCCGTTCCGGGTCATCGCCGGCTATCCCACCGGGGGCGAGCTGAACCTCGCCATGGAGCGCGGCGAAATCGCCGGCTGGACGATCGCATGGGAAAATCTCAGCGGCGGCAATTCCCATTGGCTGAAGGACAAGAAGGTTAGCGTGCCGGTGCAATTCACGCTGACGCGCATGAAGGAATTGCCTGACGTTCCGACCCTGATCGAGCTTTCGCAGGGCGACAGCCGGGCAGTGGCCGAGTTTCTGGCCGCTGGAACGCCGCATGCGCGCGGACTTGCCGCTGGCCCCAACGTGCCCGCAGATCGCGTGGCCGCGTTGCGCTCCGCCTTCGACGTCATGATGAACGACCCGGCGTTTCTGGAGGAAGCGGCCAAGCGCAACCTTTCGATTACGCCGCGGACGGCCAGGGAGGTGCAGTCGTTGACCGACAAGATGGTCGACGCCTCGCCAGAATTTATAGCCAAGGTGAAGAAGGCTGTTGGCGCAGTCAATTGACCGCGCGGCCAAGCTGTCGCATCTAACGAATCCAACTCGGGGTAATTTTAACAATGGCACACATTCAAAAGCCGGCCGTCACCAGCACGCCTGTGCATGATCTGATCCGTGATCGCTGGAGCCCGCGCGCTTTCGCCTCCAAGCCCGTCTCGCGCGAGGCTATCGCCTCGATCCTTGAGGCGGGCCGCTGGGCGGCGTCCACCAACAACAGCCAGCCGTGGCGCTGGGTGGTTGCCTCCAGCGACCAGCCGGAAGCCCACGCCGCCGCGCTCGACTGCTTTGCGCCGGGCAATCAGCGCTGGGCCAAGGCGGCTCCGGTCTACGTTTTCGCGCTGGCGCGCAAGACGTTCGAAGCCAACGGCAATCCTAATGGGCACGCCTGGCATGACACAGGCGCGGCAGGCGCCCAGATGGTTTTGCAGGCGGGCGCGCTTGGGCTTGTCGTCCACACGGCTGGAGGCATTGATCGCGACAAGATCCGGCAAACCTATAGCGTGCCGGACGGCTACGACATCTGCTGCGCCTTCGCGATCGGTTATCAGGGCGATGCTGACCAGTTGATTGAAGAGCTGGCCGAGCGCGAGCGCGCGCCGCGCGTGCGCAAGCCGCTGGATGAACTGGTGGTCGGCGCCGGTTTCGGCTCCGTTGCGGACGTTCTGAAATAGCTTCCCGCTGAACGACCCCCGGCGGCCGCTTTACGACCGCCGGAATTCCAGACACAATCATTAATTGGTCAGCCACGAAGAAGCTGACCCATAAAGGAGGAATGCCCATGGCCAAAATCGAACTGAATGTTGACGGTAAGTCACACACGATCGACGCCGACAATGACATGCCGTTGCTCTACGCATTGCGCGACGATCTTGGTCTGAAAAATCCGAAGTTCGGTTGCGGTCTGGCCCAATGCGGCGCATGCACCGTGCTCGTTGACGGACAGCCCGTGCGCTCCTGCGTCACGCCGGTGGATTCGCTGGGCAAGAGCAAAATCACGACGCTGGCCGGACTTTCCCAGAACGGCGTGCCGCACAAGGTGCAGGCCGCGTTCATCGAGGAGCAGGTTCCGCAATGCGGCTATTGCATGAACGGCTGGGTGATGACGACCGTCTCGCTGCTGGCGACCACGCCCAAGCCCACCGATGCGCAGATTGAAGAAGCGATGACTGGCCTCAAGTGCCGTTGCGCCACGCATGTATCCATTATGCGCGCCGTCAAGCGCGCGGCTCAGGCGTGAGGGAAGCATCATGAACCAGCACATCAATCGCCGTCATCTGCTCTCAGCCTTCGGCGCGCTTACCGTGTCGGTCGTCATGCCGGGCGTATCGGCCCGCGCCGCGACACTGGGACTCGAAAAGCGCCCTGCGCTCGATCCAAAGAAGCTCGCCTCCTACATTTCTATCCGGCAGGACGGCACGGCCATCGCCTATTTTGGCAAGATGGACATGGGGCAGGGCACCGATATGGGCGTCGCCCAGATGGTTGCGGAGGAACTCGACCTGCCTGTTGAGCGGGTGCTCGTCGACATGGGCGATTCGGGCACCAGCCTCGATCAGGGCGGCGCATCGGGCTCGACCGGCGTTTCCAATGGCGGCGTCACGCTGCGCAATGCAGCAGCTGAAGCCCGTCGCCTGATGGTCGACATGGCCGCTCAACACCTTGGCGTTCCCGCAGCGGACCTCGTCGTCGACAGCGGAATCATCTCCAGCAAATCCACCCCGGCCAAGAAGGTCAGCTACGGCGAGCTGATCGGCGGTCGCTGGTTTGACTCGGAAGTGGAGTGGAACGGCCAGTTCGGCAACGGCCTTGCGGTCAAGACTATCGCAAAGGTCAAAGATCCGAAGGATTACAAGGTCTACGGCACCTCGCCCCGTCGTCGCGACGTCGCCCCCAAAATCATGGGTACTGGCGATTTCGTCACCGACATCAAAGTGCCAGGCATGCTGCACGCGCGCTTGGTGATGCCCGAGATCGCAGGCGCCTCGCCGGTCGCCGTCGATGAATCCTCGATCAAGCACATTCCGGGCGCGAGAATTGTCTGGGAGAAGGCTTTCCTTGGCGTCGTAGCGCCAAAGGAATGGGATGCCGTGAAGGCCATGCGCGCCCTCAAGGTGACATGGTCGGACGCGAAGGCGCCTTTCCCGGAGCAGAAGGATCTCTACTCCCATATCCGTAACGCCAAGCCGGTGAAGACTGGCGGCGAAGGCGCATTCCTCAAGGAGCCGGAGAAGGTTGCTGACGCTTTCAAGGGCGCCGACAAGGTGATTGAATCGACCTTCGAATGGCCCTTCCAGTCGCACGCCAGCATGGGCCCTGCCTGCGCCGTCGTCGATTATCAGCCCAATGGCCAGACCACGCTTTGGACCGGCTCGCAAAAGCCCCACCATGCCGGTTATGGCGTCGCGGCTGTGCTGGGCCTGAAGAACGAGCAGGTGCGGGGCATCTGGGTCCCGGGTCCCGGCTCCTATGGCCGCAACGACGCCGGCGACGCCGCCATCGCCGCCGCCATCTTCTCGAAGGCTGTCGGCAAGCCTGTGCGTTATCAGGCGATGCGCAACGAGGGCACGGGCTGGGGTCCCAAATCGCCCGCCTCCGTGCATACAGTGCGCGCCGGCATCGACAAGGACGGCAAGGTGATTGCCTGGCACTTCCACTCGAAGAGCTTCGACCGCCTCAACGTCAATTCGAACGAGAGCTATCCTGGCGATTCTCTGCCCGGCCAGCTCATCGGCTCGCCGCCCAAGCCCAATAACGTTTACGGCACGCCCTCGAACTCCTACAAGTTCCCTGTGCGCCACGAGACGTGGGAAGTCATCGCACCGATGCTGGACAGCGGTTCGCCGCTGCGCTCCTCCCATCTGCGTGATCCGCTTGGGCCGGAAATTCACTTCGCCCACGAAAGCTTCGTGGATGAAGTGGCGTTCGCCACCAAGCGCGATCCTGTCGAGTTCCGCCTCGCCCACGTCTCGGATCAACGCGACCGCGACGTCATCAAGGCCGTGTCGGACAAGGTGAACTGGCAGGCGCGCACGGGCGCCCGCAAGGAGCGCAAGGGCGATGTGGCCTTCGGTCAGGGCATCGCCTATTCAACCCGAAACGGCACCCGCGTCGCGGTGGTCGCTGAGGTTGAGGTCGATATGAAGACTGGCAAGGTGCGCGGCAAGAAGTTCACTGTGGCTCATGATTGCGGCGTCGTGATCAACCCGCAGCTCTTGACGCAGACGATTGAGGGCAACGTATCGCAGGCCTTGAGCCGCGCGATCCATGAAGAGATCAAGTTCGACACCAAAAACGTGACGAGCGTTGATTGGGAGACCTATCCCATCCTCGACATCACCGAGCGGCCTTTGACGATCGACGTGGTGCTCATCAACCGTCAGAACATTCCGCCCAACGGCGCCGGCGAGGGCTCGATGCGTCCCATCGTCGCCGCCATGGCTAACGCGATCTTCGACGCGACCGGCGTGCGGTTGCGTCAGGGCCCGTTCACGCCCGATCGCCTGCGTGCAGGCCTTGCTTGAGGGCATAAAGAGATCGCCTCGAACCTGAGGTTTGTGGCGGGTTCAAAAGCTTCAGGTGCGCCCCACCGGGCGCGCCTTTTGTTTGTCTGGTTTACGTTGAAGCGAAATCGTAGTCTTCTGCGTTCATCCTTTGGGGGTGAATGGAGGATATCAGCGTGACGCATCGCTTTTTCCACTCGGTTGTTCCTGTCGCCGCCATGCTGGCGCTGGCGCTCCCCAACGAGTCCGTCGCCGACAATCGCCCCGCGCAGGCCTGCCGCCCGATGGCAGACATGGCCGGCTCGCACGAACTCTGGCTTGGTCATTTTACCGGCGGGCGCCGCATCGCCGGTTATCAGAACGTGGAATGGCGCGACGATTACGCCTGCTTTACCTCGGGCGCCGAATGCGCGCGCTGGTGGCGCGGCCTGCGCAGCGTCTATCGCGACGTTCAGGGCCATGGCACATGTCTGCCGCTACGGGCCGGCGGCGCGCCTGGCGTCTCCATGCAGCGCGGAGCCGAAAAGAGCGCCGTTACAGCCCGTTATTGAATCTGAGGATTTACGATGAGTGCGTATGAAACCATTCTGGTTGAGGCCGGCGACGGCGTTGGCCTTATCACGCTAAACCGCCCGCAAGCCCTGAATGCGCTTAATGCACAGATGATGTGCGACGTGATCCTCGCGCTCAATGCGCTCGACGCCGATCCCGAGATTGGCGCGATTGTCCTGACCGGTTCGCAGAAGGCTTTCGCGGCGGGCGCCGACATCAAGGAAATGCAGCACCTTTCGTTTGAGGATATTTACGCCGCCGACGGCTTCGCCGGGTGGGAGGCGATGGGGCGCATTCGCAAGCCGATCATCGCCGCAGTGTCGGGCTTTGCGCTGGGCGGGGGCTGCGAACTGGCGATGATGTGCGATTTGATTATCGCCGCCGAGAACGCGCAATTTGGCCAGCCGGAGATTACGCTTGGCATCATTCCCGGCATTGGCGGCACGCAGCGGCTTGCGCGCGCCATTGGCAAGGCCAAGGCGATGGATCTTTGCCTCACAGGTCGCCGCATGGGCGCCGCTGAGGCCGAACGCGCCGGTCTCGTCGCGCGCGTCGTCTCGAATGAGAACTTGATGGATGAGGCGATGGAGGCTGCGCGCGTGATCGCCGCCATGCCGCGCGCCGCCGTGCTGATGGCCAAGGAATGCGTGAACCGCGCCGGCGAGCTCGCGTTGTCGGAAGGCGTGCGCTTTGAGCGCCGCGCCTTCCACTCGCTGTTTGCCACGCACGACCAGAAAGAGGGCATGAGCGCGTTTGTTGAAAAACGGAAGCCCGTGTTCAGAGGCAAATAGCCGCGTCGCCTGCTAAACCCTGCCGCCCAGCAGTTTCTTCACATTGCCGGTGAGAATCTTCTCTCCGTCAGAACCAAGCGCGCGGATTTCCTCGACGAAGTTTTTCGTCACGTCAATCGTGCGGATTTCCTGGGGATAATCCGTGCCAAACACGATGCGATCCGCAGGGATTTCCACCAAAGCCGTCTTCACTGAGCCGATCACGCCGCAGAAACCGCCGGAATCAAACATCAGATTATTGGCGATGTAATAGTCAAAGTCCTTCTCGGGCCCGATGCCGTGGCGCGGATTGCCCAGCGTGCCCCAGAACACCTTGTCCTGATAGGAGCGAATGCGCCCGAGCATGGAGGAAATGCCGCCGCCCAGATGCGACATATGCACGATCAGTTTGGGATGCCGGTCAAACACGCCGGAATTGATGAGGCGGATGATCACCATGATGAGCGAGAATTCACGCCCCACCGAGCGCGCAAGATCGTAGGCGTCGAACTGGCGTGATTCATTGAGCTTCAACGCCGGATGCACGAACACGAACAGTCCGCGCTTTTCGCACTCGCTCCAGAACGGCTCGAACTCTGGCGCGTCAATGTAATGCCCGTCCTGCTCGGACGTGATGGTGACGCCGGGAAATCCATATTCGTCGGCGCAGCGCGCAAGCTCGCGCAGCGCATCGGGGCCACCCAGCGGGTTGGCGTGCGCAAAGCCCAGAAAGCGACCCGGATAATCCTTTTCCGCCTGCTTCGCCTTGCCATTCACAAGCTTCGACAGCTCAAGGCTGGAGGACATGCCGGCCGCGCTGGACAGCACCGCAAGGTCGATGCCGCAAGCATCCATCATCGCAATGTGCGTATCCAGCTCATAGAGCATGCGATGCACGGTGTAGCTGGGCGCGCCGTTCTCGTCATAGTTCAGGATCAGCTTGTCGCCCGGGTCCTGCTTGACGAGTTCGCGCGGCGTAAAGTGATGATGGAAATCGACAAGCATATTTCTCTCCCTGCTTTTTATTCCTGAGGCGTTCCGGCGACCATCCTGATTGCGCGCAGGGCGCCTTCTGGATCAGCTATGCCCTGGCCTGCGATATCGAACGCGCTGCCGTGTCCGGTTGATGAAAAAATCACGCCGCCGCCAATCGACAAAGCGCATGCGTTGCGGCCCGCCAGCAGTTTGATCGGAATGTGGCCCTGATCGTGATAGATGGCGACGAACGCATCGATGTCCTTGCGGCTGATGATGAGGTCTGCGCCCACGGGGCCTTCCGCATCAATTCCGAGCGCGCGCAGCATGGCGACGGCTGGCGTGGTGATGCGATCGTCGTCGTCGCCAAAGAGGCCGTTCTCGCCCGCGTGCGGATTGATTCCAAACACGCCGATGCGCGGGTTGGCGATTCCGATGTCCTGCAAGGCGCGATGGGCGGCCTGCGCCGCAGCCACAATCAGTTCAGGCGACAGACGCGCAAGCGCATTGGCGAGGCGCTCATGCAGCGTGGCGTGGACGATGCGCAGGCCCCCGCCCACAAACATCATGAACACGCTGTCTTCAGGCACGTCCGACAGCCGCGCTATGAGGCCGGGATAGCCTGAGAATGGAATACCCGCCGCATGAACGGCGGTCTCGTTGTGCGGACAACCGACGATGGCCTTCGCATATCCCTCGCGAACGAGCTGCATGGCCGCGCCCAGATAATCCGTCATCGCCTTGCCGGCATGGCCGTTGACGTTGCCGGGTATGAAATAGGCCTGCGGCAGAGAAGCGGATGCGACATAGGACAGCTTGTCTGGTCCAGCCTCGTTTGAGCCCCCCAGCGGCAGCTCGGGCGCAACCATCTTGGCGTAATGGCGGATCACGAAGGCGTCGCCAACCAGCAGCGCATAGGGTCCGTCGCCGCGCGAAAGCTCTGCTGCGGCCTTCACCGCGATCTCCGGCCCGATGCCGTTGGGGTCGCCGATGGCGACAGCGATGGTTTTCTGCGCGTGGCTCATAGGGGGATCGCCAGCAAAGTGTCGATGCGCGAAGAATCGCACACGACGATACGTTCTTTCAGCAACGCCTGCTCATTTCTGATTTCGTAATGGTCGAGATAGCGGCCGGTGGTGAACAGATCGCTCTTGCCGTCGCGCATGATGCGCACGACCAAGAAGGCTGTTTCGCTGCGCGCGCCGCCTGCGTTTTCTTCAAGCACGCATGGCATGCCCAGCACGTGGCGATAGGCCTGCTTCTCGTAGATATTTGCTTCCCTCAACGCTGAAATGCGATCGCGCAGCATCGCGCGCGTGTTGGCGAACACAAGGCCCGCCTCCAGTCCGTCGCGCTTGCTGTCGGCGGTGGTGATTTTGTAGAGGCAATCCTCGACAAAGAAATCGGGCCATTGCTCCAGCCTGTCGTCGTCGATGCAGCGCGCGTAATCGGCCTGCGCGCGGGCGATAATGAAGGTGAGGCTCTGAAGGTCTTTCATACTGCTTCAATACCCCATCAAGCCGCGCCACGCCTTCCAGAAGCCGCGTATTGAGGCCTCTGTCACGCGGCTCTCGCTGCTTTGCGCCGTCTCGCCGCCCATCTGCACGACGGATTGTTTGTCATGCGCACCAGCGATGCCGCGTTGCACGAAGCCGCCGACGCAGCCGTCCTCCATCGAGATGAAACCGGCGGGGCCGACGAGATTGGCCTGTTTCAGGCGCACCAGTCGCTGCTCTGGCGTATCGTTTTCATAGCCTAGTATGATCCAGTTCAAGTCCGTCTCGCTCGGCGAGCGGGGAATGACCTGTCTGATAGCGATGGCGTTCTGGATTTGTTGCAGCACAAAGGTGGGAAATACGGTCAGAATTTGCAGCGTCACGTCGTCGCCAAATTCGTCAAAGCCTTGCAGCATGGTCGGGTCCGCCAGCTTGTACTGGCTGTCGGAGCGGATATTTTGTTGCGCGTAATCGGTATTGCTGGTTTGCGCTTTTCGGTCGATGGCCGAATAGCTGACGTGATGCCCGCCGCTCTCATCGACGATGATCGCGCCCTTCTGCGACAGGCGGTTGAGCTCAAAAGTCGTGAAGAACAGATGCAGGATGCTGGCGTGGTAGGAATCCTTCACATTCTCCACATAGAGCTTCCAATTGTTGGGAAGCGCCTGCGTATAGCGGCCAATCACAACCGGCTTGCGATCTTTCAATACGCGCGCGATGCGGCTCGTGATCTCTTCGCCAAGATAGACCTCAAGCTCAGGCGTTTCGTCGCTGAATGTGCCGAACACAAGCCCGTGCAGGCGGCTAACGCGCAGCTTGCGCGGTCCGTGGTCTGACAGCCTGAAATCGGGCGCCATGCCGCCCTTGCCCTTCACGCCTTTTTGAAATGCGACGCCGGTGAGGTCGCCTTTCAAATTGTAAGTCCATGCGTGATAGACGCATGTAAAATCTTTCTTCGCCTTGCCCTTGTCGTCAAGGCAGATGAGCGCGCCGCGATGGGCGCAGCGGTTCTCGAATGCGTTGATCGAACCATCGGAATCGCGCGCGACGATAACGGGCGCATCGCCCAAAAAAGTGGTCCGGTAATCGCCGGGTTCTGGAATGTCGGCCTCAAGACAAAGATAGTGCCAGGCGGCCCCGCGAAAGACGCGAGCCTGCTCGGCGGCGTAGACGTCCTCGCGCTGAAAGGCCCAGAAGGGAACGCGGGTCAGCGTGTCCGGCCATGGGCCCGGCGCGCTGGTCGCCGCAGACTCATTTATGGCGTCAGTCATTGCGATCCATTCTGGCGGCCCATCCCATATTCCCAATTGCGCGTATCTAAACGACCCGGCCGGCCTTGAGTCAATCTGGGCTTTCCCGGTGCGTTTGAAGGCGCCTTGCTTGACAAGGGCCTCGCCGCGTTCTGTAACAATTGCATAGAGGCGGCGAAGCAATCGCGCCCGGGAGGAATGACGGCATGAAATTGGCCAGCTATTTTCATGATGGGCGTGAGAGCTTCGGCGTCGTTCTGTCTGAAGGACTTTTCGATCTGGGAGGCAGGCTTGCCGGAAAGGCCGCAAACCTGGCCGACCTTCTCTGCGGCCCCGCTATTGAGGACGCCCGACGCCTGAGCGCAGGCGCGACCGCAGAAATAGAATTCTCGCGCGTGCGCTTTCTGCAACCGATTACTAAGCCCGGTCGCATTGTGTGCGTGGGCATCAATTACGCCTCGCGCCCCGGCGAGCATCAAACGGATCGTCCCAAATATCCGAGCCTGTTTTATCGCACGCCGCTTGCGCAGGTCGCCCATGGCGAGAAGCTGATGCGCCCGCCCGAATCCGTGCAGTTCGATTACGAGGGTGAAATCGCCATTGTCATCGGCAAGCGCGGGCGGCGCATCTCTGCTGACAAAGCCCGTGATTACATTGTCGGCTATTCCTGCTTCAACGAAGGCTCCGTGCGCGACTGGATGAAGCACGGCGTCTATAACGTAACGGCAGGAAAGAATTTTGAAGCTTCCGGCGCCTTTGGTCCCTGGATCGCAACGCCGGACGAGATCCGCGATCCCCACGATATGCGTATCACAACGCGCATCAACGGCGAGCTGCGCCAGAATGATACGACGGCCAATATGATCTTCAAGTTTGAAGATTTGATCGCCTATATCTCAACCTACACAACGCTGGAGCCCGGCGACGTCATCGTGACGGGAACGCCAATTGGCGCCGGCGTGCGCTTTGATCCGCCGGTCTGGCTGAAAGCGGGCGACGTAGTTGAGATCGAGGTCGAGGGAATTGGCGTTCTGCGCAACGAAGTCGCCGACGAACAGGTTTAGGGAGAGCGCCGTGAGCAAGGAACAAAATCAGCGCGCTCCGCTCGCCTCAGCCGCGCGCGAGGCGATGGAGGCGCTCAACGTTGAGGCGTCGCATCTCCACATATGGTTGCGCACGCAGGCCAACGCGCCCGCGCAGCGTCCGTGGTTCAAGGAAACTGAACTGGCGTCCAGCGGCGCCCTTGCGCAGGGCCGCGTCGCCGCAGCGCAATTGAAGGCCAAGCCGCATCATTGGAAATGGGCTGAGATTTCGCCCTATCTGGAAAAGATAGCAGGCATCGCCTCCAGCGCCGACGTGCCGCCGATTGAATTTGCCGATCGTCAGCAATTCCTGCTCACCAATCCCGGCCTTGGCGGGAGGCTTCAAGCTGCTGCGGCGCTGCGGTGCGCGGTGTCGATCTACAATCCCAGCGATCTTGCGCCCGCGCACCTGCACAGCCCCAACGCCAGCCGCACGATTTTATCGCAGCAGGGCGGCTATACGAATGTGGAGGGCGAACGCTGCCCGGCCGCGCGCGGCGACGTAATCCTCACCCCAAACGGCACATGGCATGACCACGGCAACGATGGCGATACGCCAGTGACGTGGATTGACACGCTCGACTGGCCGGTGCTGGAATTTCTCGATCTGATCTGGCTCGACGAAGACATGCCCGGCGTCACGGGCAATGTGCGAATGCAGAAAGCGACTGCGCCCGAGGGTTATTCGCAGGTGCTCTACGGGCGCGGCGGAATTGTGCCGACCTTTGTGCGCCATGTCCGCGGCGCCAGTCGCGACACGTCGCCCTATGTGCATTTTCGCGGGGCCGACATTCGCGCAAGCCTGCAAGGCCTGCGGGGAGAGGCGGGCGATCCTTATGAGGGCGTGCCGCTGTCGCTCGTTAACCCGGCCAACGGCGCGCCGCTGTTTCCAACCATCGGTTATGGCGCGCAGCTGATCCGCGCTGGCGAAGAGACGATGCACAAGCGCGAAACAGCGAGCACCGTCTACGTCTGCATGGAGGGCAGGGGCCGCACCGAGCTTGCGGGCGCCACGTTTGAATGGGAGGAGAACGACATTTTCGTCGTGCCCAATTTCCTTTGGCGCCGTCATGTGAATGAGGGCGCAAAAGACGCCGTGCTCTACACCATGAGCGACGCGCCGCTGGTCGACAGAATAGGCCAGTATCGTGCGCAGGGGCGCACGAAATCGGGAGACGTTATCGAGCTCGCCTGATCGCAACAATAGACTCTAGGGGAGGGAAACATGAACGAATCTATCAATAGACGCACATTCACTTTTGGGCTCGCGGCTGCTGCAAGCGCGCCGCTCCTGCCGGGGCTTGCAAGCGCGCAAGAGGCCTGGCCGTCGCAGGCGGTGAAAATCATAGTGCCTTTCCCCGCAGGCGGCTCAGCGGACGTGCTGCCGCGTATTGTCGCTGAAGCGCTGGGGCCGATCTGGAAGCAGCCGATTGTGATTGAGAACAAGCCAGGCGCTGGCGGCAATATCGGCGCCGAGGCGGTATCTGTCGCCAAACCTGACGGCTACACGCTGATGGCCGCGCCGCCGCCGCCGATCGCGATCAATCATAATTTGTATCCAAAGATGAATTACGATCCCACCAGGTTCAAGCCTGTCACCATCATGGGGTCTGCGCCCAACGTGATTGCGGTGAGCAACAAGTCCGGCGTGAAGAGCGTGCAGGAATTGATTGCAAACGCGAAGGCCAATCCCGGCAAGATCAACGTCGCCAATCAGGGTAATGGCTCAACCTCGCATCTCACCGCATCTATGTTTGAGGTGATGGCGGGCGTGACGTTCAACCATGTGCCTTATCGCGGCACGGCGCCGGCGCTTAATGATTTGCTGGCGGGCCACGTCGACCTTTTCTTTGACAACATCGCCTCTTCGCTGGCGCAGCATCAATCCGGCACAATACGTATTCTGGCTGTCTGTTCCGCCGGGCGTGTGGAGCAATTACCTGACGTGCCAACTGTGTCAGAGGCTGGCATCAAGGGCTTTTCGGCGATTGCATGGTTCGCGGTCATGGCGCCTGAGGGTACGCCCGACGCGATCATCTCCAAGATCAACAAGGATATCGTGGCGGTGTTGAACACCCCTGACGTGCGAAAGAAGTTCCTCGATCAGGCCGCGACGCCTATCGCCAATTCTCCGCAGGAGGCTGCGCAATTCATCGTATCGGAAACCAAGCTCTGGGGCGATGTCATCAAAAGCGC
>CANJPM010000087.1 GCA_947476075.1 Beijerinckiaceae bacterium | reverse complement strand
AGGTAGATAAGGGGACAATCTTGAGACTGTGCTTGGTCGATCCGGGCCAGCATCCATGTTTCGACCTGAAGCATAAAATCGCCTGCCGCAGGTGCAAATTGTGGAACTCCGGCAAAAGGGAGCTCGACGATTATTGCCGCCCTTGTGTGCAGGGGCGGGCCTGCTCTCATACCCCTGTTCAAAGGTATGATAGCTCTCTGTGCAGCTTGTTGGCGTGAAACCAATGCGCTCACGTTTGCTTTGTCTATGCGATGGGGCGCTCGGGAAGCGAGGGTGCGTTTATGTTGAAAGCTGTTTTATCGACCTTGGCGTTGTGCGTGGCGGCGTCGTCCGCTTTTGCGCAGGCTCCGGCCAGCAAGCGTTTTCCCAAGCCTGCGATCAGCGAGGCGCAGTCTGACACGCTTAATATGACGTGCGCGGCCGCAACGGCGGTGGTGCTCGGCAATCCTCAGGGAATCGTTTTGCGCACGGGCGCCACCCGCTGGGACAAATACGTGCATGACGCCGAAGCCTGCGGCCCGGTGATCCACGAGCTGGTTCCGCAATTCGTGCGCACCAAAGACGTGCGGGCCTGCCACATCGGCTACACTTGTGAGGACCGGGCCGAGTAGCGGCGCACATCTGCGCAGCGACGTTTGACCGGAAGGGCGCAAGCCCGTCCGGTCCTGTGTCGCTTGCGGCGCGGATCGGGCGCACAATGCGTGTGAAAGTTCGCGTTTTATCCAGATCTGGCCCTTGCCTGTGGCGGGCAACGCGTTACTTTCCACATCGTATGCGCGCGCTGGAGGGGCGGGCAGCGCACGCGCGGATTAGTACGTCCGCCTTCCGCACCATCCCCCTCCGGCCAAAGCGCTCAGGGACACAAGGCCCGGGAGGGGATTTATGGCGAAGCTGAATATCAACGGAAAAACGCGAGACGTGAACGCTGAGCCCGATACGCCATTGCTTTGGGCGATCCGCGAGCAGCTTGGCCTCACAGGCACGAAATACGGATGCGGCGTCGCCCAATGCGGCGCGTGCACGGTTTATGTGGACGGCGAGCCGGTGCGCTCGTGCCAACTGCCGATCAGCTCGATCACGGCCAAGCAGAAGATCGTCACGATTGAGGGCGCGTCCAGCAAGATCGTCAAGGCGGTCCAGAAGGCCTGGCTTGAGAACGACGTGCCGCAATGCGGCTATTGCCAGTCGGGCCAGATTTTGGCGGCCGCTTCGCTCATCAAGACGAAGCCCAATCCCAGCGATGAAGACATCAACCGCGAGATGACCAACATTTGCCGTTGCGGCACCTACAATCGCATTCGCGCCGCCATCAAGCAGGCCGCAGCCGCCGTTCGCGCGGCCTGAGGGAGGGGACAATCATGAACGCAATGGATTTCAGCCGCCGCAAGTTTCTTGTGGGCGCAGGAACAGCCGCTGGCGGCCTTACGCTTGGCGTCTCCTTCGGAGCGCAAGATGCGCTCGCCCAGACCGGCAAAACGCCGGAAGTGAACGCATGGGTCGTCGTCAACGCTGACGATTCGATCGTCGTGCGCATCGGCCGTCAGGAAATGGGCCAGGGCACAATCACCGGTCTTGCCCAGCTCGTGGCCGAAGAGCTTGAGGCCGATTGGTCGAAAGTGACCTACGAATATCCGACGCCGGGCCAGAACGTCGCCCGCAAGCGCATCTGGGGCGATTACGCAACCTCGGGCAGCCGCGGCGTGCGCAATTCCGAGAAATACATGCGCGAAGGCGGCGCCGCCGCCCGCATGATGCTGATGCAGGCTGCAGCCGACGGCTGGAAGGTTCCGGTCGCTGAAGTGACCGTCGCCAAGGGCGTCATCACCCATGCCAAGTCCAAGCGTAAAACCACCTATGGCAAGGTCGCGGCCGCAGCTGCCAAGCTGACGCCGCCGACCAATCCGGCGCTGAAAGACCCCAAGACCTGGACCATCGCAGGCAAGCCGCTGAAGCGTCTGGCGCAGGGCGGCAAGGTAAACGGCAAGCAGGTCTACAGCATCGACTTCCAGGCTCCTGGACTGCTGAACGCAGCCGTCAGGGATTGCCCGATCTGGGGCGGCTCGCTGAAGAGCTTCGACGCCAAAGCGGCTGAAAAGATGCCCGGCGTGAAGAAGGTTCTCAAGATCGAGAACGCCGTTGTCGTGGTCGCCGACACGTGGTGGCGCGCCAAGACCGCGCTTGATGCCGTGAAGATCGATTACGACGGCGGCAAGTTCGCCGCTCTCGACAGCAAGGCCATCGACGACATGCTGAACGAGGGCCTCGGCGCGACCGAAGCCTTCATCGGCAATAAGGGCGGCGACGTCCAGGCGGCGATCTCCGGTGCGGCCAAGACGGTGGAGGCGACCTACAGCATGCCCTACCAAAGCCACGCGCCGATGGAGCCGATGAACGCTACCGCGCGCTGGACCGCCGACAAGTGCGAAGTCTGGACATCGACCCAGAACGCTGAAGCTGCTCTGGCCACCACTTCGCAGGCGGCTGGTCTGCCGCTCGACAAGTGCGACGTCTATCGCATGGATCTTGGCGGCGGCTTTGGCCGTCGCGCCACCAGCCAGGATTACGTGCGCCAGGCGGTGCTGATCGCCAGGGAAATGCCCGGCCAGCAGATCAAGCTGATCTGGTCGCGCGAAGAGGATCAATTGCACGGGTGCTATCACCCGATCACCAAGTGCAAGATGACCGGCGCGCTCGACAAGGACGGCAATCTGACCGGACTGCACATGCGCATTTCCGGCCAGTCGATTCTCGCCACCATCCGTCCCGAGGCGCTCGACAAGGGCCGCGATCCCGCGACCTTCCAGGGCCTCAACGCCGGCGGCGCGGAAGGGGCGATTGGTTACACGATCCCCAACATCCTCGTCGATCACGCCATGCGCAACCCGCCGGTTCGTCCCGGCTTCTGGCGCGGCGTGAACAACAACCAGAACGCGATCTATCTTGAGTGCTTCATGGACGAACTGGCCAAGGAAGCCGGCGTAGATCCGCTGGAGTTCCGTCGCAAGATGATGAAAAACCACCCCAAGCATCTGGCGGTTCTCAACGCTGTTGCGGACAAGATTGGTTGGGACAAGCCGGCTCCCAAGGGCGTATATCGCGGCCTTGCCCAGCACATGGGCTACGGCAGTTACGTCGCGGCATGCGCGGAAGTGTCGGTCAACGATGCAGGAACCCTGAAAGTGCATCGCATTGTGGCGGCCACCGATTGCGGCCATGCGGTCAATCCCGCGCAGATCGAACGTCAGATCGAAGGCTCGTTCGCCTATGGTCTTGGCGCTGCGATGTTCCAGGAGATCACAATCAAGGATGGCAGGGTCGTTGAAGAGAACTTCGACTCCTATCCAATCCTGCGCATGGACGACATGCCGGCGGTGGAAAGCATCATCGCGCCCACCGGCGGGTTCTGGGGCGGCGTGGGCGAACCGACGATCTTCGTCGCAGCGCCCGCAGTGCTCAACGCTATCTATGCGGCGACCGGCAAGCGCGTGCGCAACATGCCGATCAAGAACACCGATCTGCGCAAGGCCTGAAGCAATACGGCGGCGGCTTTCGGGCCGCCGCCTCTCTCCCTCTGGATGTTGAGCATGATGCGAAGCCGGTCGCGACTTGTCATGCAAGGTTTCTTGCCAGCTTGCTTGCTGTGGTTTGCGCTTGCGTCACCAGCTTTCGCACAAGGTGCAGGCCTCTTGTTGAACGCGCCCGCTGGCGCGACGGCGTGCTCTGGCTGCCATGGCGCGTCAGGCTCGGCGCTGCCGGTTCTCTCCACTCTCACCGCTGCGCAAATTGAAGACGCAATGGTCGCCTTTTCCAGCGGCGCGCGGGACGCTACGTTGATGAACCGCATCGCCAAGGGGTTTTCCGCTGACGAGATCCGCGCCATTGCGCAATGGATCGCCGCGCAATCTGGAGCCTCAAAGTGACTGGCCCAATCACAAGACGCAGCGCGCTGGGCGGTCTTGCCGCAGCGACGCTTTTCGCGCCCGCCGTGCTTGCGCAGGCAAAGCCGCGCGTGATCGTGATTGGCGGCGGCTTTGGCGGGGCGACATGCGCGCGCAATCTTCACCGGCTCGGCATGGCGGTGACGTTGATCGAGGAGAACGCCGTCTATACGTCATGCCCGTTTAGTAATCTGGTTCTGCACGGCTCGCGCGACATCGGGGCGCAGCAATTCACGTATGAAGCGATTGCGCGCGAGGGCGTTGAGATCGTGGCGATGCGTGCGCAGGGCGTCGATGGCGATGCGCGGCGCGTGTTGTTGTCGGACGGCCGCACGCTGGCCTATGACAGGCTGGTGTTGTCGCCGGGGATAGACGTGAATTTCGACGCGCTGCCGGGTTATGATTCCGCAGCAGCCGACATTATGCCGCATGCTTGGAAGGCAGGGGCGCAAACGCTTCTGCTGCGCAGGCAATTGGAGGCAATGCCCGACGGGGGCGTGTTCGTCATGTCGGTTCCGGCCAATCCCTATCGCTGCCCGCCTGGCCCCTACGAGCGCGCCAGCCTGATTGCGCATTATTTGAAAACGCAAAAACCAAAATCAAAATTGATCATGCTTGACGCCAAAGACGTGTTCTCCAAGCAGCGCCTGTTCTTGGACGCCTGGAAAGCGCTCTATAGCGACATTCTGGAATATGTGCCGCTGGCTTCCGGCGGCAAGACGACGGAGATCGATGCGAAGTCGATGACGGTCGTCACAGAGTTTGGTCGTCACAAGGCCGACGTTGCGAACGTAATTCCACCACAGCGCGCTGGCGCGATTGCGCAAGCGGCTGGCGCCCTGGACCGCAGCGGCTGGTGCCCGATTGATCCCGTCACGTTTGAATCGAAACTGCGCCCCAATATTCATGTCATCGGCGATGCAGCGATCGCCGGCGCCATGCCAAAATCCGCTTTCGCCGCCAATGCGCAGGCCAAAGCGTGCGCCCAGGCGATTGCTCTGCTGACAAGCGGAAAGGCGCCGGGCGAGCCTAAACTCATCAACACCTGCTATTCGCTGGTGGCTCCTGACTATGGAATTTCGGTTGCAGGGGTTTATCAGCCGGGAAAAGGAATCTTTGTCGACGTGCAGGGGGCGGGCGGCGTGAGCCCAATTGGCGCCGCGCCAGACGTGCGTGCTTTGGAAGCTCAATATGCGCATGACTGGTTCAAGATCACGACGGCTGAAGTCTTTGGCTAGGCGCTGGGCCTTGGCGGGGCTCTGCTTGGCGCTGGCGCCCTGCGCGCATGCGGCTGTCCTGGCGCCGTTCGAAGTCGCTGGCGACGCCATTCCGCAATCGTTGACAGGCGACAAAGGCGATCCCGCGCGCGGGCGCGCCATCGTGGTCGACAGGCAAAAGGGGCTTTGTTTGCTCTGTCATTCTGGCCCATTTGCTGAACAGCGGTTTCAGGGCGATATTGCGCCAAGCCTTGAGGGGGCAGGGTCGCGCTGGAGCGAGGGGCAATTGCGGTTGCGATTAGTTGACGCGCCGCGCTTGAATCGGGACACTTCGATGCCATCCTATTACAGGATCGACGGGCTCAACCGCGTCGCGCCTGCGTTCAAGGGCAAGCCTGTTCTAGAAGCGCAGCAGATTGAAGACGTTGTCGCCTTCCTCGCCAGTTTGCGCGAGACGCCGACCGCACAGGAGAAGCCATGAATACGGATGCGCAATCTTTGGATCTGTCCCGGCGCGCCTTTCTTGCCGGGGCGGCCGGCGCCTCAATCTGCGTGATCGCGCCCTCCGCGCGCGCAACGCCTGAGGCGATGGCGCAAGCGATCACGGACTTTACCGGCGGCAAACCGGTGAAAGAAGGCAGGGTCGTCGTCGACATTCCGGTGCTGCTGGAAAGCGGCCATTCAGTGCCCACCATCGTGCGCGTCGACAGCCCGATGTCGCCGCAAAACTACGTGCGCGCGATAGCTCTTTTCAACGAACGCAATCCCCAGCCCAATGTTGGGGTGTTTCATCTGACCCCGCGCTCGGGACGCGCTTGGGTGTCCACCCGCATCAGGCTTGGCGATTCCCAGAAGGTCGTCGCCGTGGCGCAGATGAGCGACGGCTCGTTCGCCAGCGGCTCGATTGACGTGATCGTGACCCTGCCTGCTTGCGTAGAAGGAGCCTGACATGGCGCGCGCTCTCATCAACGTCCCGGCGAAAGCCAAAAAAGGCGAGATCGTTGAGATCAAAACTCTGTTGTCGCACCCAATGGAGACGGGCTTTCGTCCCGCCGCCGACGGCAAGCTCGTGCCGCGCAACATCATCAAGCGCTTTGTATGCACCTATGACGGCGAGGCTGTGTTCAGCGCTGATTTGTTCCCGGCGATCTCGGCCAACCCATTCCTGTCGTTTACGCTGGTGGCGACAAACAGCGGCGTGATTACGTTCAGCTGGACTGACGATAACGACGAGACGCAGG
This sequence comes from Beijerinckiaceae bacterium, assembly GCA_947476075.1. Lineage (GTDB taxonomy): Bacteria > Pseudomonadota > Alphaproteobacteria > Rhizobiales > Beijerinckiaceae > Terripilifer. The sequence goes on along the minus strand of CANJPM010000087.1, from coordinate 6,858 downwards.
TGCAGACTGCGAAGATCGAGGTCGTGTGATCTTGCGCGCGCAGTGGATTCTGCCCGCTTGCGTAATGCTCCTCGCAGCCAATTCTGCGCGTGCTGAAATACCGCTGCACGAGCGTAAATCGGGCGCCGAGTTTATGAGCCCGCAGACGCAGGCCATGCAGGCGGACGATGTGTCCAACCCCGGTATGTTGGCGGCGCTGGACGGCGAGGCGTTTTGGAAGCAAAAGGCAGGCGCTGCAAACAAAGCCTGCGCCGATTGCCATGGCCCGGCGGAAGAGTCGATGAAGGGCGTATCAGCGCGTTACCCCGCCTTCAACGCCAGCGCATCAAAGCCCATCGACGTACAGGGACAGGTCAATCAATGCCGGAGCGAGCGCCAACAGGCGGCGCCGTTTCGCTTTGAAAGCCGCGAGCTGCTGGCGCTGACCACATACATCGGCCTGCAATCGCGCGGCATGCCGGTATCGCCGCCCGATGACGAACGGTTGACGCTCTTTCGCGAGCGCGGCAAGGCGTTGTTCAATCAAAGGCTGGGGCAGTTGAACTTCTCATGCGCGCATTGCCATGAGGATAATTGGGGTCGCAAGCTCGGCTCGGCGCCCATTCCGCAAGCACACGCGAATTCCTATCCGATCTATCGGCTGGAATGGCAGGATGTGGGTTCGCTGCAAAGGCGTTTGCGTAATTGCATGACCGGCGTGCGGGCGGAGGCTTATTCTTATGGCTCTCCTGAATTCATCGAGCTGGAATTGTTTCTCGCAGCGCGCGCGCGCGGCATGAGCGTCGAGACGCCCGGCGTGCGGCCTTAAAGATTATTTGCAGATCAGGGCGTCGCATTCTTTTGCCGCTTCAATCATCCGCGCCAGAGCCTGCGGGCCGGGATGCCCAAACAATGCGATTCCCTGGAGCACATAAGCGGGCGTGATTGCGAAGCCGATGGCTTTGGCGCGCGCAATATGGGCGACAAAAGCGCGTTCGACGTCGGCGCGCACGTCCGGCGCGTTCAGCGCCTCAGCCGTCACACCCAGTTCTTGAGCCAGCGCCTGCGCGCGCGCTTCGTCCACTATTCCGCGCAGCGACATCAGGCGACCGTGCAGGTCATAAGCCGTGCGTGGGCCTGCAACGCGCAGCACGCCAAGCACGATGCGCGCGGCGCCGGGCGAGCCCGGGGCGAGAATGGGATTATGCGCGATCCCCAGGCGCACTTCGCTTGTCTCGCGGACCAGTGCTTCCACCTCGCGATGGGCGATGCGGCACACCGGGCAATTATAATCCAGAAATTCAATAAGGCTGACGTCCGGCGTCGGGGGACCAAACCAGAGCAGACCTGGTAGAGCTAACGGATCAAGCTCGCTGGGCACACGCAGGTTTTGCATTGGCGCGCCCTTGTCGTCGCGCAGCGGGAGCCATTGTCCAGCATCGGCGTCGTCGCCCGCCAATAATTCTTGCGCGGCCAGTGAAGTCGTACAAGCCGCCGCTAGTGCGGCCTGTAAAACAAAACGACGCGAGCGGCGTGCGCCGCCTCGCGTCGTTGACGTATGACAGGCGCTCAAGCGCCGGTTCAAGAAGCGACCAAAAATTAGGGCTTCTTGCCTTCAGCGTCGAACTGCTTGAGGTAGGCTGTCAGGTTGTCGATCTCGGCATCGTTTGCGATGCCGGCGAAGGCCATCTTTGTGCCGGGGATCTTCGCTGCGGGCTTCCTGATGTAATCCTTGAACTCGGCTTCAGTCCAGGTGATGCCGGAGGCCTTGTTGGCGGCCGAATAATTATACCCTTCCACCGATCCAGCTACGCGACCGATCAGGCCATTGAGCTTGGGGCCGACGACGTTCTTGGCGGTCTCGCCGACCTGATGGCAGGCGCGGCACTTGGCGAAGGACTTTTCGCCGGCGGCGACATCCTGGGCGACGGCGGGGGCGCTGGCGGCGATAAAGGCCAGAGCGGCGGCGGCGGCGATTTTGTTGATCATTGAATCAGTCTCTCTATCGGGAGCGAAAGCGCGGGCGAGCCACGTGCCACTTAAATAGCGTTCACGGCGTCTGAAGGCCAGCCTCGGTCCGCGGATTCTTCGCATCGTCCGCCCTTGCGCGCAGGTTGCGACGCGTGACATTCTGCCGCTCCGCGAGCCGGCCCGTAAAGGGGCGCCCGTATAATCGATGTTGGGAGCATCCATGGCCGCCAGGAACGTGCTTTTTATCATGTGCGACCAATTGCGCTGGGATTACCTCTCCTGTGCCGGGCACCCGACGCTTGAAACCCCCAATATCGACGCTTTGGCCCGGCGCGGCGTGCGTTTCACGCGCGCCTACGTTCAATCGCCCGTCTGCGGCGCCTCGCGCATGAGCTTCTATACGGGCCGCTATGTGAATTCCCACGGCGCCGCGTGGAACGGATTTCCGTTGAAGGTTGGCGAAATGACGCTCGGCGATTATCTGCGTCCGATGGGGGTTCGCACAGCTCTGGTCGGCAAGACGCATATGGAGCCTGACAGGGAAGGCATGGCGCGGTTGGGGATTGATCACCAATCGCTGATCGGCGTGCGCGCCTCCGAATGCGGGTTTGATCCTTATGAGCGTGACGACGGTCTTTGGGCGCAGGGACCGGACGGCGATTATGATGGGCGTAATTGCGCCTATAACGATTACCTCAACGCGAAGGGATATGTGGGTGAAAACCCCTGGCACGATTGGGCCAATTCCGGGCAGGAGCAGGAGGGGCTGGCGTCCGGCTGGGCGATGCGCAACGCGCCAAAGCCTGCGCGTGTGCAGGAAGATGATTCCGAGACGCCCTATATGACGCGCCGCGCAATGGACTTCATCACCGAGGCAGGGGATGCGCCCTGGTGCCTGCATCTTTCCTATATCAAGCCGCACTGGCCGTATATCGCTCCGGCGCCTTATCATAATATGTATTCTATCGCCGATATTAAGCCTGTCGTGCGAAACCAGGACGAGCGGCGCGACCCGCATCCCGTTTTTGCTGAATTTCTGAAACAGCGCGTGGCGCAGACGTTTTCGCGCGACGAGGTGCGCGAGGCGGTGATCCCGGTCTATATGGGGCTGATCCGCCAGATCGACGATCAGCTCGGTATTTTGTTTGATTTTCTTGAGCGTCGCGGCGCCTTCAGGGACACGATGATCGTATTCACATCCGACCATGGCGATTATCTTGGCGATCACTGGATGGGCGAAAAAGACCTGTTTCATGAGCCCAGCGTCAAGGTTCCCCTGATCGTCTACGACCCCTCAGGCGCGTGCGATGCGATGCGTGGCCAAATTTGCGACGAACTGGTGGAGACAATCGATCTGGCGCCCACGTTCATCGACGCGCTCGGCGGCGACTGGCGCGCGCAGGCGCATCGGCTGGAAGGGCGCTCGCTCATGCCGCTGCTGCGCGGCGAGGCGCCCGCGCATTGGCGGGATTACGCGATCAGCGAATATGATTATTCCGTCTCGCAGGCAGCAACCCGGCTTGGCCTTGAACCGCGCGATGCACGCCTGTTCATGGTCGCCGACAAAAGCTGGAAATATGTTCACGCAATCGGTTTTCGCCCGATGCTGTTTGATCTTGAAGCTGACCCGCAGGAGTTTGTCGATCTGGGCGCTGACCCTGCATATGAGGGCGTTCGCGCCCGCTTTGCGGTGGCGCTTGCAGATTGGGGCCTGCGGATGTCGCAGCGCACCACGCTCTCGGAGGCCGAGGTGAAAGCCATGCGCGGACGCAGTCCACGCAAGGGCATTCTGGTTGGCGTGTGGGACGAGGCTGAATTGCCCGCCGACATGTGGGTGAAATATCGCGGCTAGAATTGGTTTCTTCATCGGTCTGGCGTTAAACAGAACGCGCTTCTCGCATTCGCATCCAGAGGGTTTCGTGCCTGTTCATAATTCGCTAGACGCATTGTTTCGCCCCCGCAGCGTCGCCGTCATTGGCGCGTCGGCGACGCCGTTCAAACAGGGTAATGTCGCACTTAAATACCTCTCGCAGGGCGGCTTTGACGGGCATATATATCCGGTGAATCCGGCAGGCGGCGAGATTGAGGGCCTGAAATGCTATTCCTCGATCGCTGACGTTCCCGGCCCTGTCGATTGCGTCTTCACCGTGATTCCAGCCGCAATCACGGCCGAGGCCATGCGCGATTGCGCAAACAAGGGCGTGGGTGCAGCCATCATCGGCGCAAGCGGGTTTGGTGAGCTGAATAATGAGATCGGCGCCGCGCGCGAAGCCGAAATTGCAGCGATCGCCCGCGCGTCCGGTATGCGGATTCTGGGACCCAACACCAACGGAATCTGGAACGCCAGCGCGCGTCTTTCACTGGGCTTCAACACATCCCACGGGGATGCAATGACGCCCGGCCCATCAGGCTCGTCGCTCTCAATCGTCGCTCACAGCGGCGCCTTGTTCAATTCCATTGCGCCATGTTTACGGCGCTATGGAATGGGCCTTTCGAAATTTGTGCCGGTCGGCAACGAGGCCGATATCGATATGCTCGAAGTCTTCGACTATCTCATTGACGACGAAGCCACGGGTGTCATCGCGCTGATCGTTGAAAGCTTACGCGATGGCGAACGTTTCCGCGCTCTGGCGGCGCGCGCCCATGAGGCTGGCAAGCCGGTCATCGCACTTAAACTCGGACGCTCGCAGGCTGGCGCCGAACTCGCGCTCGCCCACTCAAGCAGATTGGCAGGAAGCGCGCGTGCGTATGAATCTTTCTTTGCAGAGTGCGGCATAGCGCTTGCGCCATCGGTTGAATCGCTTGCTGGCGCAGCGGCTTTGTTGATACGCGGGCAGAGCATGCCGCTGTCGGGCGATACGGGCCTTGTCTGTGTCACTACATCGGGCGGCGGCGGTTCGCTGCTGGCCGACCACGCGGAAGATCGCGGCGTGCCGCTGGCGGGCGAAGACGGACTTTGGCGCGGCAAGGCTGCGAAGGTTATTGCGAGTTTTGAAAACGCAGGGCTCGTGCGCAACCCCATTGACGGCGGCAATCTGATGGGCTGGAAGCGCCTTGCGCCTCTGCTCGAAAGCATCGAGGCCGATGGGCAATGCGGGCCTGCTTTACTCTACGCGCACATGCTTCCGATGGAGGCGAACGATCTTCTTGTCGCCGGCATTCTGCTGGCGCGCACGCAACGCACTGGCGCGCCTCTTGTCATCGTCAGTCCCGGCGGCATGCGGCCTGCGGTGGACGCGCATTATCGCGCCAATGGGGCCGTCGTTTTCGATAATCTGTCGACTTGCTTCAATGCCCTGGCTACATTCTATGATAGCGTCGAGTTCAGCGCCGATGAACTTGTCGATCCGCCTGAGGAGCCATCCAGTATTGCTCCAGATGCGCTTTTGCGTATTCGTGAAATTATATCCAGCGTCGAGCCGGGCGATTTTCTCGCCGAGTTTGAAAGCGCGCAGGCGTTGTCGCTTGCTGGCGCGCCAATGGTTGAAAGCGTACTTGTGAAGTCAGCTGACGAGGCTGCGGCTGCGGCGCAGGCGTTTGGCGGCCCTCTGGCCATGAAGGCGCTGGCGGCTGGCGTCGCGCACAAGAACGAGGCTGGTCTTGTCGCGCTGGGTTTGGTTGGCGAGGTCGCTGTGCGCGAGGCTTATTGCGATCTGTCGCGCAGATTGTCGGCGCTGAAGGCCGGGCGTATTCTGATGCAACCAATGGCGCCGGCGCGGGCTGAGTTGATTCTTGGGGTAGCTCATGAGCCGCCGCTCGGTCATTTTCTCGTGCTGGGCCTGGGCGGCCTGCACGCGGAATTGCTGGATTCGGTTGTTTTGATTCCGGTGTTCGTCAGTCGCGCGCGGCTTACTGAAATTGTGGAGAGTTCAATGGCGGGCGAACTTGTTGCGCGCGTTGCCGGCGGCGCCGCTCATCAGCGGCTGTCGGATGTGGTGGATAGCCTTGTTGCGCTGCGCGATCTTGTGCGCGCGTGCGGGCAGGACATCGCCTCCATCGACATTAACCCGCTGCTTGTGGCGCAAAAGCGCTGCACGGCTGTCGACGCCCTGATCGTGCGCAAGTTAGGAGAATAGCATGCTTAGCGAAGCCAAGAACAAGATCCTTACGCAGGTCAGCGCTGGAACGCCGATGGGCGATTATTTGCGCCGCTTCTGGCACCCCGTCGCCGGCGCCGCCGAGTTCGATGAAAAATCCGTTCGCGCTATTCGTCTGATGGGCGAAGACTTGACGCTCTACAAAGACATGAGCGGCACATATGGACTCGTGGATCGCCATTGCCCGCACCGGCGCGCAGATCTCTCATACGGATTTGTGGAAGAGGTCGGTATTCGTTGCAATTATCACGGCTGGCGCATGGATGAGACCGGCGCCTGCGTTGAGCAGCCTTTCGAGGATACAGTTAATCCTAATAACAAGTCGAAAGATCGCTGTGCAATTACGGCCTATCCAGTTCGCGAAGTCGCCGGGCTTTTGTTCGCCTATATGGGACCGCTGCCGGCGCCGGAATTGCCGATCTGGGAGCCTTTCACATGGAAGCACGGTTTCATCGAGGTCGTGACTGCGGACGTGCCGTGCAATTGGTTTCAATGTCAGGAAAACTCCTGCGACCCGGTGCATTTTGAATGGATGCACGACAATTGGAGCGTGCGCCAGAAGGGCGCGCTTGGTCCCTATGCGCCCAAGCATTTCAAAGTCGCGTTTGACGAATTCGAATATGGTTTCACCTATCGGCGCCGCCGCGAAGGGCAGGATGAATCCGACGCAATGTGGACGACGGGCCGTGTGGCGCTGTGGCCCAACGGTTTTTATCTTGGCAGCCATTTTGAATGGCGCGTGCCGGTCGATGACGAGAACACGTTGAGCATCGCATGGTTTTTCACGCGTTTGCCGATTGAGAGCGAAGCT
>CANJPM010000086.1 GCA_947476075.1 Beijerinckiaceae bacterium | reverse complement strand
GGGGATCTGGTTTTCGATCTGCTCCCGCTGCGCTGGCGTCACCGCGATCCTGCAATCTCGGCGGTCGGGCGTCTCGACAAGGACACGTCCGGCCTGCTGCTGCTGACCGACGACGGCGCATTTCTGCACATGATCATTTCGCCGCGCAGGCACATCCCCAAACGCTATCTGGTGACGTTCGAGCGCCCGCTGAAAGGCGACGAGGCGCAGATTTTCGCCTCCGGCCAGTTGATGCTGAAGGGTGAGGACAAGCCGCTGCTGCCGGCGCAACTTGAGATCTTGTCGGATGCGCACGCCGCAATCACCCTCACAGAGGGCCGCTACCATCAGGTGCGCCGGATGTTTGCAGCCGTTGGCAATCACGTCACGGCGCTGCACCGCGCGAGCGTCGGTGGCCTTGAACTCCCGACCGATCTGGAGCCGGGCGCCTGGCGCGTTTTGGATGCGGGCGAGCGTGAAGCGATTCTAGCAATTTAAAGGCCGGGGGAAATGACGACGCTTAAAGCGCTGGGCGTTTTTATTTTGGCTATGGCGTCTGCCGGCGCAGGTTTGGGCGCCTTCGCCCAATCGCCGCTCGTCAAGACAGGCTCCTGTCCGAGCGGCTATCATCAAAGCGGTAATTATTGCACGCCCTCGTCATCGAGCGCAGCGCCCGCCTTGCCAAAGGTTGGAACTTGTCCCTCCGGTTATCATCAGAGCGGCGATTATTGTCTGGGCAGCAGCCGCAGCGCCAGGCCGGCCGTCGCAAAAGCGGGTTCCTGCCCGTCCGGCTTCCATCAGAGCGGCGATTATTGTCTGATGAATTGAGGGGGCAGCTCGTATGAACGCGCGTCCCGATCTGGCGGGTCTCGACAAGCTGAAAGCGCGCATTCAAGGCCTGCGCGCCAAGACGATGGACAATGGCTGCACGCAGGCCGAGGCGCTGCTGGCTGCGGCCAAAGTCGCCGAATTGCTGGATCGCTATGACCTCTCGCTGAGCGACGTCGAGATCACGCAAGCGGCCTGCGACCGTATGGCCTTTGAGACACACCGCAAGAAGCGCATTCCGCTTGACGGTTGCATCGGCGCCATTGCGCATTTTTGCGATTGCCGGGTTTGGCGGGAGAAGAATGCTGACGGGCAGGCGCGCTATGTATTCTTTGGCCTGCGCAGCGACGTCGAGGTTGCGCATTATCTGACGGAAGTGATCGACGGCGCCGTGCGGGCCGAGTTAGGGCGCTTCAAGATATCGCCTGCCTATCAGCGCTTTCGCCATCAGGAGCGCCATGTCGCCAACAGTTCGTTCACGTTGGGCATGATTGCCTCCATCGCAGAAAAACTGAACCGCATGAAGGCCGAGCGCGACGTGGTCAATTCCAGCGCCGGACGCGATCTCGTGGTGCTGAAAGCCAGCGTCGTCGACGCAGAACTTGAAAAGCTCAATATGAAATTACGCACCACCCGCCGCTCGACGCGCATGGTGGCGCCCAGCGCTTACGAGGCAGGCGGGGAGGCCGGCGCCGCGCTGGCGCTCAACCCTGCGATTCGGAGCAAAAGCTAAGCGTCCAGAGGCTCGGTCGCCAAACGCTGGAACACGGACAGCGCCTCCATCGCGCTGGCGTTGCGGGCGGCGCCAGCGCGCACCTGCTCTTGCGACCACATCCACGAGCGCGCCGGATCGTCGCGCATTGACCAATGGGGAAAAAGCCGCTCGTTCGCGTCGCCGCAATGGATCAGCGAGACTTCCAGATGCCGGTCGTCGCCAACGATGCGCGCCAGCGTCGCAGTCACCGCCTCACGCGGGCCTTCCAGCAATTGCATGTAGAGATCGGCGCGCACGATCAGCGCACCGGTGAGGCCGGACAGCGCGTTTTTGGCGCGTGCATGCAGCAGAATGCCGTTGAGCGTGCGGGCTTCAAACCCGAAGGGGCGCGAGATGTAGATCAGCTGAGCCAGTCGCATCCTCGAACCCCTGTTTGTTAGCTGCGAACTTCCCTGATGAGCAATTCGACATTGGCGATTGGGGTGGGCGGCAGAATGCCGTGGCCCAGATTGAAGATATGCGGTCGCCCGTTGAAAGCGTCGCGAATGCGGCGGATCTCTCGGCTCAATTCCGGCCCGCCCGCCAACAGCAGAAGCGGATCGAGATTACCCTGCATGGCCACATGCGCAGGCGTAGCGGCGATGCAGGCCTCAACGTCGGCGGAAGTGTCGAGGCCGATCCCGTTGACGCCCTCAAGGTTGGCGACGGCCCCGACATGGCGCGGGCTGACGCCGCGCGGGAACGCGATCGCTTTAATCTGGGGATGGCGCGCCTTCATCGCCTTCGCGATCTGCGCGACCGGCGCGAGGCACCAGCGTTCAAATTGCGGGGCGGGCAATACGCTCGCCCAGGAATCGAAAATCTGAACCACTTCCGCGCCCGCTTTGATCTGCAACGACAGATGCTCGATGCAAGCTTGCGTCAGAAGGTCGATCAGGCGCTGGAACGCGTCCGGATGCAAATAGGCAAAGCGCCGCGCCGGCGCCTGATCGGGCGTGCCTTTGCCCGCAATCATATAGCTGGCGATGGTCCACGGCGCCCCGCAAAAGCCAATCAGCGTAGTGGAATCGTCCAGCGCGCCCTTCACACGCTCAAGGGCCTCATAAACGGGCGCGAGCATCGAGATTTCAAGCTGGGTGAATAATTTGTCGAGATCGGCAGGCGATTCTGTTGGTTGCAGGCGCGGGCCTTCTCCAGCTTCAAACGTCACCTTCTGGCCCAGCGCCTCGGGGATGACGAGGATGTCGCTGAAGATGATGGCGGCGTCAAAACCAAACCGGCGGATCGGCTGCAACGTCGCCTCGGCCGCCTTGGCCGGGTTGAAGCAGAATTCCATGAAGCTGCTGGTGGTGGCGCGCAGCTCGCGATATTCGGGCAGATAACGCCCCGCCTGCCGCATCATCCACAGGGGGCGGCGAGGCGTCGCCTCCCCGCTGAGAGCGCGCAGGATCAACTTGTCTGAAACTGGTTTATCAGCCGCTGTGTTCACGTCGTCACCCGCGCGTTCAAGGAATGAGGAACGCCCGGCAGGCCGCGCGCCGCTGGACTATTGTTTTTTACCATCGGGACCGAATTGCTTCAGGTAGGCGACAATGTCCAGCACCTCTTGCGGATTTTTCAGGCCGGCAAAGGCCATTTTCGTGCCTTTGACCTTGGCTGCCGGCGCTACGATGTATTCGGAAAAGGTCGCCTCGTCCCAGGTCAGACCTGACGTCTTGTTGGCTTCCGAAAAATTGTAGCCCGCATATGTCCCCGCCGCCCGGCCGATGATTCCATTGAGCGAGGGACCGACGCCGTTTTTCGACGTCTCGCCGATGCTGTGGCAGGCGCGGCACTTGGCGAACACTTTGGAGCCGGCCTCTGCGTCCTGCGCCGGGGCCGGGCTGACCGCTGCGCCCAGCATGATGAAAGAGACCGCGAAAGCGGTGGAGAAAGACCTGCTCATGAGCGCCCCTGAATGCTTCGGTAAACGGGCGGCGCCAAGCCGATGCGGCGAAGGACTTGCCCGAAGACTGTAAGAAGATATTGTCATTTTCAGATCGAGGTGTAAAGTAACTTTGACGCTTTAGGCGGGTTTGGCAGAGGGGGCAAGTCATGTCGTCAAATTCCAGCATCATGGAGGCGACGGCGATGGAATCGCAGCGAGGGACGACTCCATTGCTCGACGCTCTCGCCAATCCCCGCGATATCCGCAGCTTGCCTGACCTCGCCCTGCCGCAACTGGCGCAGGAAGTGCGCGCCGACATGATCGAATCTGTCTCAAAGACCGGCGGCCATCTGGGCGCAGGCCTCGGCGTTGTCGAGCTTACGATTGCGTTGCATTACGTTTTCGATACGCCGAGGGATATTCTGATCTGGGACGTCGGCCATCAGGCCTATCCCCATAAAATTCTCACCGGACGACGCGCCCGCATGGGCGGCATCCGGCAAGGCGGCGGCCTGTCAGGCTTCACGCGCCGCGCCGAGAGCGAATACGATCCCTTCGGCGCGGGCCATTCCTCGACGTCTATCTCGGCGGGCCTTGGCTTTGCCGCCGCCCGCGATATTCTGGGCGGCGACGAGCGCGTGGTCTGCGTCATCGGCGACGGCGCGATGTCTGCTGGCATGGCGTGGGAGGCGATGAACAACGCTGGCGCGCTGAAGAGCCGCCTGATCGTAATCCTCAACGACAACGACATGTCGATAGCCCCGCCCGTGGGCGCGATGTCGAACCATTTTGCGAGGCTCGCCAAAGGAGACGCTGCGCGCGGCTCCATGTTTGAAGAGCTGGGTTTCTCTTACGTCGGTCCCGTCGATGGGCATGATCTTGACGCGCTGACGCCTGTTCTGCGCAAGGCGCGCGATGCAAACGAAGGCCCGATCCTCATTCATGTTGTGACGCAGAAGGGCAAGGGCTATGCCCCCGCCGAGGCCTCTGCTGACAAATATCACGGCGTGGTGAAATTCGACGTCGCCACTGGCGCACAGGCCAAAAGCGCGCCCTTGGCGCCGGCCTATACGAAAGTCTTCGCCGATTCGATCATGCGCGAGGCCGAGCGCGATCCCCGCATCGTCGCCATTACGGCCGCCATGCCTGCCGGCGCCGGGCTGGACGGTTTCGCCAAGGCTTATCCCGACCGCTTTTTCGATGTCGGCATCGCCGAGCAACACGCCGTGACGTTTGCCGCAGGCCTTGCAGCGCGCGGCCTGAAGCCGTTCTGCGCCATTTATTCCACTTTCCTGCAACGCGCCTACGATCAGATCGTACACGACGTCGCGTTGCAAAATCTCAATGTGCGCTTTGCGATTGATCGCGCCGGCCTGGTGGGCGCCGACGGCCCAACGCATGCAGGCGCGTTCGACGTCAGCTATCTTGCGTGCCTGCCCAATATGGTGGTGATGGCGCCCTCGGACGAGGCGGAGCTGGCCGGCGCGGTGGCGACAGCCGCAGCCTATGACGACGGCCCCATCGCTTTCCGCTATCCGCGCGGCGAAGGAACCGGCGCACAGATTCCCGCTGAGTCGGCGGCGTTTCCCATCGGAATTGGCCGGGTCTTGCGCAAAGGCTGCGATGTCGCGCTGCTCTGCCTTGGCTCGCGTCTTGGTGATGCGCTGGCGGCAGCCGACGAGCTGGAGACGGTCGGCATATCAGTCACAATCGCAGATGCGCGCTTCGCCAAACCTATCGATGCGGCTCTCGTGCGCGATCTGGCCTGCAGCCATCAAGTATTGGTGACGATTGAAGAAGGCGCAAGCGGCGGCTTTGGAGCCGCTGTACTGCAGGAGCTTTCTGATTCGGGCCTGCTCGATCGCGCCAAAATTCGAACCTTGCGCCTGCCCGATGAATTCCTCGAACACGATTCTCCGCAGGCTATGATAGCCCGCGCGGGACTGGATAAAACCGGTATCGTCCGCACGGTCCTGAGCGCGCTCGACGCTGTGCCGATCCGCTCCGCCATGCGCAAACGGCGCCCGCCAGCCGCCCACAAGGAACGAGATGAACGCAAGACTTGCGTGGGAACATGATGGTGGCAATTGGCCAAACCACGCTGCAAGCCGCTTCGTTTCCGCCGCCGGCTTTCAATGGCACGTCCAGATTATGGGCGAGGGCCCAGCGCTCCTGCTGTTGCATGGCTCTGGCGCATCCACTCATTCGTGGCGTGATCTTGCGCCTGCGCTGGCGACGCATTTCACTGTGATAGCGCTGGATCTTCCCGGTCAGGGCTTTACCGATGCGCCGCCGGCCTCAGGCTTCAGCCTGAGCGCCATGGCTCAATCGATAGCAGCTTTGCTGCATGAATTGCGCGTGAGCCCGCAGCTTATCGTTGGGCATTCGGCGGGGGCGGCGATTGCCGTTCGCATGGCGATTGACGGGCTTGTCGCGCCCAAAACCATCATCGGTTTGAACGCCGCATTGTTGCCGTTCAAGGCTGCGACGGGGCCTGTCTATTCTGCGCTGGCGAAAATCCTCGCGCTCAATCCGCTTATTCCGTGGGCGTTCTCGCGTTATGCGAGCGGACGCGGCGGCGTTGAACGCTTGTTGCAAGAAACCGGCTCGCGCATCGATGCGCGCGGAATTGCCCTCTACCGCCAATTGGCGGGCAATTCAGCGCATGTCGGCGCGACGTTGCACATGATGGCGAACTGGAATCTCAGCGCGCTGGAGCGCGATCTGCCGCGCCTGAAGACTCCGCTGCATTTGCTCGTGGGCGCCAAAGATCGCACGATTGCCCCCGAGCGCGCCTTTGACGTGCGTCGCCTTCTCCCGCAAACCCGCGTCGAGCAATTGCCAAGCCTGGGTCATCTCGCCCACGAAGAACGCCCCAACGAGATCGCTGATCGTATTGTCGAGATCGCACGGGCCAATGCGATCCCTGGAGCAAAACCAGATGCATAAGTCCGCGCCTCATGCGCTTGTTATTGGCTCAGGCTTTGGCGGATTGACTGTCGCCGTGCGGCTGGCGGCCAAAGGCTGGGCCGTCACCATCGTTGAAAAACTCGATGCGCCGGGTGGTCGCGCCTATGTGTTCAAGCAAGACGGTTTCACGTTTGACGGCGGCCCCACAATCATAACTGCGCCCTATCTGCTTGAAGAGATATGGGCGCTCGCAGGAGAGACATTATCCGAGGATGTCGATCTGCGCGTGATGGATCCCTTTTATCTGATCCGCTTTGACGACGGCGAAACAATAAATTGCGCCGCCGACCTTGGCGCCATGCGCGCCGAGGTCAAACGCATCGAGCCGCGCGATCTTGCAGGCTTCGACCGCTTTCTTAAAGACAGCGAATCTATCTACGACATCGCCTTCAAAGAGCTTGCCGACAAGCCCTTTCATGAATTGAAAACTTTGATCCTGTCGGTGCCGGATCTCATACGCCTCGGCGGCTTCCGCTCGGTTTATAATAAAGTCTGCCAATATTTCACCAACGAGAAATTGCGGGTCGCCTTCAGTTTTCATCCGCTTCTGATCGGAGGAAATCCGCTGACGACGACAGCCTATTACTGCCTGATCTCGCATCTTGAGCGTCAGCACCTCGTTCACTTCGCGATGGGCGGAACCGGCTCTATTGTGAAGGGACTTGTGCGTCTACTTGAAAAACATGGCGGCTCAATTCGCTATGGCGCGCAGGTCGAGCAAATCCTCCTCGATAACGGGCGCGCTGCGGGCGTGCGGCTAGTGGACGGAGAAATCATCAACGCCGATGTGGTGGTCTCAAACGCCGACGCCGCCTGGACCTATCGTAAGTTGATGTCGGACACAAAACGCAAACGCTGGACCGATTCAAAGCTTTCTCGCGCGCGTTATTCCATGAGCCTCTTCGTCTGGTATTTCGGAACCAACCGTAAATATGACGACGTCTATCATCACATGATGGTTCTTGGGCCTCGCTATCAGGAATTGCTGAACGACATTTTCTCGCGCAAGATTCTGGCTGAAGATTTCAGCCTCTATCTGCATCGCCCGACGATGACAGATCCATCACTGGCTCCTGAAGGGTGCGACGCCTTTTACGCGCTTGCGCCTGTGCCCCATCTCGATAGCGGAACGGATTGGGCGCAGCAATCGGAGACCTATCGCAAAGCTATCGAGCAGCGTCTTGAAGACACCATCATGCCGGGCCTGTCGCAAAGTATCGTCACCTCACGCGTGATGACGCCGCTTGATTTCCGTGATCGGCTTTTGTCTGAGAAAGGCGCAGCGTTTTCCTTCGAGCCGCAATTGTTTCAAAGCGCTTGGTTTCGTCCCCACAATAAGAGTGAGGAAGCTGAAGGCCTCTATCTTGTTGGAGCCGGCACGCACCCGGGGGCCGGCCTGCCGGGTGTGATCTCATCGGCAAAAATTGTGGCTGATCTCTTGCCAGCGGCAAGCGATTTTCAGAAGGCGCGCGGCTTGTGAGCGCGCAATTTGCGATCAATCCTGCGCCAATGCCAGAGAATGAACGCAATGCCGCTTGCTGCTGGAACCGCCCACAGAACGGGACTTAGCGCAAGGTCAGGAAACGCGCGCACGGAGCCAAAAGCAAGGAACGCTGTGTAAACGGAAATGCCGGCTCCGATGAGCGCTTTGACATGCTCCTTCACCCAATCCATCGCGCCGGGCGCAGGCTTGTAAAGGAACCAAAGATTGGTGAGCACAGTGGCGATCCCGATGACTGAGGCGCCGATCATCAAAGGCTGGTCGATCAACCAGCCTTGTAGCGCGCAATTCATAGCAGCGACCAACAACAGCGGTTGCAGAAGCAGATTGCGCCATTCTCGCATCAGCTCGCGCCTGGTTCGGTTTTTTGCGCAAAGCCAGCCATACCAAGCCAGATTAATGGTGAGTACACCCAGATGCAGCATCAGCCAACCGAATATCCCGCGCACAAAAACAGCGTCAAATTTTCCGATTAAATGCGGATGCGTGCCCATCGGCTCAAGTAGCGTCAACCCGCTCATGCCAATGGCGAACGATCCCGTCAGTAACATGGTGACAACGAATATGCGTCCAGACAGGCGATGCATCTTGTCGCCCTTGGCGCCGAGAACAGGAACCCAGAACGTCAATGCGCCCGTAGAGCCTGTGATAATATGCGCGACCACAAGGATTTCGAACAATCGATGTTCCATGAATGCTCCCCAGCCCTGCAATGAGGCGATTTCTATAAATCTATCTGAGCTTGCTCGCCGTGAAAAGACAAGGAGCCTGCGCTCGTGACTCTTCCCCATTACCGCCCGCCACGGCCTGCGCCGCGCAATGCGCTGATGTCGTTGCTCCGCGCCGCGCTCAACGGCGACGGTAATCTTTTAGGTTTGCTGCCGGGCTCGGCCTATCGTATGGATATTGGCCCGCTGGGCTGGTCGCGCCGCACGACAATGCTTGTGAACAGGCCCGATCTTGCGCGCAGCGTGCTGATGGATCCTGAGGGAATTTTCCCCAAGTCCGATCTGATGGTGAACGCGCTTGAGCCGCTGATTGGCGACAGCATCTTTGTCTCAAGCGGCGCGACATGGGCGCGCCAGCGCGAAATGGTCGACCCTGCGCTGACGATGATGCGCGTCAACCGGGCGTTTCCCTCAATTGAGCAAAGCGTGTCGGCCTGCGTTGAAACGCTTGAGCGACAGATGCGCAAAGAGGCGCCGTTCAGTCTTGATCTTGCGATGTCGCATCTCACCGCCGACGTCATTTGTCGCACGGTCTTTTCCACAAGCCTTGATCATGAGGCTTCGCGCGAGGTCTTCGAGGCGTTCACTTTGTTTGAGCGCAGCGTGGCGCAGGTCGAGATTCGTCGCCTGATCATGGACAAGGCATGGACGAAGATCGCCCAGCGCCAGAGCGTTCAGGACGCATGCGTGTTGATCCGCAGCCATCTTGACGACATGCTCGGCAGCCACATTGGCGCGCAGGGCGAGCGCTTTGACGATATCGCCCGAAACATCGCATTGGCGCGCGATATCGACGGGATCGGCTTCACGCGCGCCGAGCTGATCGATCAATTGGGCGTTCTGTTTCTGGCCGGTCACGAGACGAGCGCCAGCGCGTTGACATGGGTGTTCTTCATTCTTGCCAATCAGCCCCACATTGTTGCGCGCATTCGCGCGGAGGTAAAAGCTTTAGCGGGCGACGGGCCGATAGCGTTTGAACATATAAAAAAGCTAAGCTACACGCGAAATGTATTCCGCGAGACGTTGCGGCTCTATCCACCGATCACGTTTCTTCCGCGAGTCGCGACCAAAGCGACGACTATTGGCGGACGCAGAATTCCGCGTGGCGCGCTTGTCATTGTGGCGCCTTGGGTGTTGCATCGTCATGAACGCTATTGGCGCGAGCCGGACGTGTTCGATCCTGATCGCTTTCTGCCAGAGCGTGAAAGTGAGATGACGTCGGGCGCTTATATTCCATTTGGTCTTGGACCACGCGTGTGCGCCGGCGCCGCGTTCGCAACTGTTGAGGCTGTGTTGATTATCGCAGACCTTGTGCGACGCTTCGATTTTCATTTGTCCCCCGGCGCGCAAGTGCAGCCGGCGGCCCGTCTCACCACAAGGCCCGTTCAACAGATAATGTGCAGCGTCACGCGGGCAGGGGCGCAATGAGGACATTGCTTCTCACGCTTGGGCGATTGCCAAAAGGACTGGACGTCGCGCGCAGCTTTGCGCGCGCCGGGTGGCGCGTCATCGTCGCAGATCCGTTTCCGCGGCATGTCTCGGGCGCTTCGCGCGCGGTGACGAAGAGCTATCAGGTGCGAGCACCCGCGCTTGAACCGCAGGGGTTTTTTGATGATCTCATGCGGATCATCGCCGATGAATCCGTCGAGCTTGTCGTGCCTGTTTCGGAGGAAATTCTTTATGTCGCCGCCCTGCGCGAGCGCGTTCCCAAATCAGTGCGTGTGTTTGCGATGCCACAAGGTGACTTGCTTTCCTTGCACGACAAGGCGGGCTTCGTCGCTTTCACGCAGGTTCATGGTTTAAGCGCGCCTGAGACGTGCAACCTCGGCTCACACGAGGCGCACGCTCTTGGGCAGGCTGGCCCTGTCATAATCAAGCCCCGCCATTCGTGCGCTGGCGGCGGCGTAGTTAAATTTGCGCAAGGCGCAAATCTGCCTGAAAACGTTCAGCCCTATGCAGGCATGATCGTCCAGCGCTGCATATCGGGCGCCGAGTACAGCGTTTGCGCATTGGCGCATAAGGGCTGCGTGCAGATCAGCGCCATCTATCGCGGCGCGATCATGTCCGGCAGCGTCGCCGTCAGCTTCGAGCGCGTAGAGCATGAAGCTATTGAGGCTTGGGTTGAGCGCTTTGTGCGTTGCGCGAATTGGACCGGCTTTATTTCCTTTGACTTCATCGTTGACGATAGTGGTGCGCCATGGGGCATTGAATGCAATCCGCGCCTCAGCAGCGGCGTGCATTTCTTTGAGCCTGACGATATCGCGTCAGGGATGCTTGATCCTGCTGCGCCAATGCGCCTGCGAGCGCAAAAACGATTACAGCAATTTTGGCCCTGCCTGTCGGAGACGCAAGCAAGCTTTGGAGATTGGCCGCGCTTCCGCGCAAATGGACGCTTGCTTTCCAGCGTGCGTGACGTGACCTGGGCGGCGCGCGATCCATGGCCGCTGCTTGGACAAATCTGGTCGTCATGGCCGATTATTGATTTGGCGCGCAGGTTGAAAATCTCGTTTGGCGAAGCCGCCTCAAGAGACATCGTATGGAACGATTGATAGATTCGCAGGCGGCGCAAGTTTGCTTGTCATCTGTGCGCACCGATGGCACAATGTCATTGTGTTGGAGGGCTTGAGCCATGTTTTATTCCGATGACGCTCGGCCCCGTCACGCCTCGTCCGCCGATCTTGTTGCATGCCGCGATCTTTTACGCGCTGGCTCGAAGTCGTTCTTTGCGGCCTCGCTCCTGTTGCCGGGCCGTATCCGGCCTGATGTGCATGCGCTCTATGCCTTTTGCCGGGTCGCTGATGATGAAGTTGATTCTGGCGGCGTCGCTGTAAAGGCGGTGGAGAGACTGCGGCACAGGTTGAGCTGCGCCTATGAGGGGCGCCCGCTCGACGGCGCCGTCGACCGCGCGTTCTGCGATATGGCGGCGCGGCGGCAGCTGCCGATCGCCTTGCCGTTGGCGCTGATTGAAGGTTTTGAATGGGACGCCGCCGGGCGACGCTACCAAAGTCTCTCCGATGTTTGCGCCTATGGCGTGCGCGTTGCGGGCTCGGTAGGCGCCATGATGACGCTGCTGCTCGGCGTGCGAAGCGGTGAGGCTTTGGCGCGCGCCTGCGATCTTGGCGTGGCGATGCAATTGACCAACATCGCCCGCGACATTGGCGAAGACGCCCGCGCAGGAAGGCTTTATCTGCCCCTTGATTGGTTCGCCGAAGAGGAGCTTGACCCCGACGTGTGGCTGTCTGATCCGGTTTTTTGCCCTGCGATTGCGCGTATGACCGCTCGCCTGCTTGGCGAGGCCGATCGTTTGTACAGGCGCTCTGAAAGTGGAATTGCGCTATTGCCATATGATGCGCGGTCCGCGATCTGGGGTGCGCGTCGTATTTATGCTGATATTGGCGCCCGCATTGTCGCTAATGGGATGGACAGCGTCAGCCAGCGCGCGTTTGCCAGCAAATCGCGCAAGCTCGTTCTGTTGGCTCATTCCTTTGTCTCTGCTCTTGTCTCCGGCGCTTCAAAAGCCCAGCCGGCTTTGCCGGAAGCTGCATATCTGGTGACGGCGTGCGCGCAGCAAGATAGTCCTGTGCGGCAGGATCGTTCGTTCACTGGTCAGATTACATGGGTAATTGATCTTTTTGAGCGGATGGAGGAAGCCGAGCGGGCGCGTCAGCAATCTCCAAGTCGGGATGCCGGAACCGCCTGATGGACGAAGGTTGGTACGGGCCCATTGAGCTTGCGTTCGCCTTTGGCCTTCCACTCGCCTGGTGCTTTCGCGAATTGTGGCTCCTGCGCAAGCATCGGCTGAAGAGGGAGGCTGCGCGAAAGAGGGACGAAGAGCCCTCGGACGGCGTCGCTAGCTAACGCGCGGCATGCGAAACGGCAGCATGCCTTGCACGACAGGCGCGCAAAACCGATCCAGCCGCAAGCGCTCATGAATTGCTGGAAGCGATTGTCCACCAAGCGTTGTTTGCACCATTGAGCGTGCGTAAAACGGGGTGTCTTCAAGCGTTTTGACGATGCGCGGCTTGTCTCCCAATTCGCAGCGGACGTTGCGGTCTATGCCCCAGAGCGTTTTGGGCAGGGGCGCTGAGGGAGGCGCGCTCAGGCGCTCGATCTCTCCGTTGTCGTTGAAGCGCAAAGCCAGTTCTCGCGGGGCGCCATTTTTGGTCAAGGCGTCGTAATGGATCAACGCGCAATCGCCGGAATGGGTGCGCGACCAGTCCCAACTGATAAATGCGTCTTCAAGCGGCTCGTCGCCGGTATTATGATCGAAATAGCCGGATCCGCTCCAGCGCAGATTTGGATGGTTCATTTCAACTTCTACATGCGCCACAGGCGCAATAGGTCGCCAGCGATGTCGCCCGGACTCGTCGAGCGCAAAACCTTCGTCAAATAATGAATGCGGTCGAACGCGCACCTGTCCGTGTACGCGCCTTGGAATGGGGGCTCCGAGTTCGTGTATATCGACGATAAGCGCGCCGTCGTCCCAGCGCATAGCGCTTGGGCCAACTTCAAAACGCGCTGTGTCCCTGTGGACAAAGCGCTTTGAGCGTTCCGTCATCGCCCAGCGCTGATGCTTGCGTCCATAAAGCGCGATATTGATTGCACAATGATTCAGCGGATCGACTGCGCCGCTGCGGCGCGCCCATTTGTAATAGGGTGAAAACACGCTGCCG
>CANJPM010000085.1 GCA_947476075.1 Beijerinckiaceae bacterium | reverse complement strand
TAGGTGAGCGCCTGCGCCATCAAAAGTGTGTCGGGCTCCGTGCCCACGGGCCAGAAAATGGCGACGCTGCGGGCAAACGCCTTGCGCGCCAAAGCCACGCCCTCAATGGCGAGCTTTTCGGCAAAAGCGTTGCGGGTCGCTTGATCGACCTGCGCGCGCAGGGTCAAGGCTTGTCTGCGCAGGCTGTGTTTGGAAAGCGGATCTGTCTCAACCATGCCGGCTGGCTAGCACAAAGGCGGCGGGCATGGGAGTCGAAGGAGCGGGCGCTCTAAAGGAAGCGGGAGCGTAAAGACAAAAGTGCGGAGCCACACGAGCCGTGAGGACATCGATCCCGGGTGCCTACAAAGTAGGTGGGCGCCGTGTGCTCAAGTCCACGGACAAGAACAGGGACAGCTCCCTAAAGATCGATAAGGCCCCGGAAATTGTGATCCACACGTGAACCGCAGCCCCGCCTTTGCAAGGTAGGGCGGAATGGGGGGGATTGCTAGCGGGATATCGAAACGGCGTTCTTATAAATGGCGAACAGCAAGGGCGCCGCCCCATTTGTCGTTGAGGTATTCGCAGACGAGCCTGCGGTGGCAATAGTGCTGAGTTTTCTCAGAACAAAGCAGACATGCGCCATCGAACGTTTCAGGTGCTAATCTCTTCTCGATCTCGCGTTCAGCCATCAGGCTTAGGAAGCGGCCCTGATAGACCCCCCAATCCTTGTTTCCCGTCCGGTAATCTTTCAACATCGCATCGGTCGGCGTGAGGAGCTGCTGACGCTCATATTCAATTCCGGTTATTTCTTTTAGAAAAAATGCCAGATCTTCACCTTTTGCGAAGCCAGCGAGCTGTGATTTTGTGTTCAGCCGGACGTCGATCACTTTATTCACTCCGGCTGCGCGGAGACGTTCAAAAAAATGACGCGCTGTGGTTTGAGTGAAGCCTATCGTCAGGACTTTGCTCATTCCGCTGCCGCATTTTTTGGCGTTTCGGGTTCGGAATAAGCGACTTTGCGTCCGCGTGCCCGATAGGCAAGGTTGAGGCGCTCCGCAGGCGTTATGAACAAGTCATGGCTCGCCTGACCCGTAACAGCCATTAGGCGATCTTCAGTACATTTGTGGTCTTCGATAACACCGTCGGACAATATGTGAGAAACACTAAAGCCTCGTGACAAAAGCTGTCGCCCTACAAGGAGGCAGCGATGGCAATCGAGCGGCTCCTGCTCAGCACACATCAGAGCGAGCCTGAATTTGTGAGCGCCCTCCTCGATTCTCTCCAATCCACGCTGAAAGCCGTTCGAACACGCCATTTTTTCATAATCAGCGATGCCGTCGCAAAATAGACGCTGTTCTGAGGGGCGGCCACCAAGTTCCTTGCCAAGGAATACATAGGCGACGCCAGCGTCTTTAAGGCGCTCTCTCAATGTGTCTTGGTTGAACTGTGGTAAATATCGCGACCATGGGCTCGTTCTCACGTCAGCGATAGCGGTGACGCCGGCATCTTGCAGTAAGCGCAAAAACTGCTCGTATGAATGGGTTGAATGGCCAATGGAAAAGATATGTTTCACAGCGGCGAGTCCCGTGAGTCTAGAGCACACCATTTAGCATCATAGCGCAGGTTTCAGGCTCACCGAAAGGGTTGGCCAAGCCTATGCGCACATGAAATCGGTCTTTATCTGGAAGCGCGCGATGGGCGGCGCCTACCCCGCCTGCGTTCCAGGCGTCCCGGAGATTTCGTGCTGTTACGGGCAGCCGGACGCGGCCTTGCGGCGTGTCGATTATCGAAACAAGCTGTGTTCTTCCATTATAAGCAAATTCTTCCAAGCAAATCGCTCCACGCAAAACAGCTATCCCGATGAGCGAAGCGCAGCGCGATCCTGGCGGCACATATCCCTTCTGCGCTCCGTTAAATGGCGCTTTCCAAACGGACTGATGGCCAAAAGCAACGATAATGGATTCACTCACCGGGGGCGCAGACGACCCCATCCAGTTTGCAAAGCTCCTCGAAACGATTTGGAGTCGAAAAGGATCAATAGGCACATCTTCTGTTTTGTGAGGGTAGGGCCGCCTCGCGGCTCCATTTGGAACAATGGAGATAACGTCGCCGATTAAAATCCCCAGCTTATCGACGTAAGCCGCATCCCAGTGGCGCCTGTTTGGAAGCGGTCGAACCATCCTGCGCGATTCGGCCTCCCAACCTGCCAAGCAAAGCATATCACTACGCATAATAGTAATTTCGGTGATCAAAATTTTCATTTCGTCATTTCATGCTTAAGTTCAAGTTAAGCATGGCAAAAAAATTAGTCAATTCCTGCACGCGCACGCAGTCCAGTGCGCGCCTAAACCTTCCGCCCACCCGCGTTCATCTGCTGCGTCAGCGCTTCAATGCGCACCGAGGCGGTGTCGAGCGCGTCGGCGAGCCTTCCGGCCCAGCCGTCGCTGGCGTTCAGCGCCGCCTGCCGGGTCTTGTCCATGCTGGCGACTTCGGCCTCCAGCTTTTCGATGCGGCGGCGGGCCTCGGACAATTCGTCCGACACGGTGATGGCGGCCATCACGATCAGGCGCTGGTCGCCGATCTCGCCAAAGGCGCGCTTCATCTCGCCGATCTTCTCGTCGAGCTGGCGGGCGAGCTGTTGCAGGTGCTCTTCTTCGCCGTCGGCGCAGGCCATGCGATAGGGGCGCCCGGCGATATTGACGTTGATCTGGGACATCAGGCGTCCTCATCGCGGGCGGCCGCTTCCATCACGGCGCGCACGCTGGCGCTGGCGCGCTCCACTGCAAGGCGGGCGTCGTCGTTGGCCAGCGCCAGTGCGCGGGTGCGGGCGAGCGACCCGTCAAGCTCGACGGCCAGCCGCGCGCGGTCGTCCTGCATCACGGCCAGCTCGTCTTCGAGGTCGGCGCGCACGCGGTCCGCCATTGCCAACCGCTCGCCAGCCGCCTCCAGCTGGTCGATGGCTGAGGCCATGCGTGAAAGCGCTTCTTGAAGTCTTTCGGGAAGTTTCATGTTCTCAATACCTGATTTCCCATTAGCGGCCTGCGCAGCGGCCCGGTCAAAGCGGTTTTGCGCTTTGCCCACAGATGAATCGCGGCGAAGCTTTCGAACCGGGCGTATAGAGCGCCGCGGCCTTTGACAGCGCGGGTCGAGATGTTATCAGAAACGCCTTTCCGGCAGGCGGGCGTTCTGCGCCAGTTCTTGCCGAATCTGCCTCGCATCATCCGCTTTGTTGTCTCCGCCTGCCGGCCTGATCCGCCCTCCGGCCCAAAATTGGAAAGTCGTCATGACCGTTTCCCAGCAAGATATGGCCAACGCGATCCGCGCGCTCGCCATGGACGGGGTCGAAAAGGCCAAAAGCGGCCATCCGGGCCTGCCGATGGGCGCCGCTGACATCGCCACGACGCTGTTCTCCAAAGTGCTGAAATTCGATCCCGCCGATCATCGCTGGCCGGACCGCGACCGTTTTGTGCTTTCGGCGGGCCATGGCTCGATGCTGCTGTATTCGCTGCTGTACCTGACCGGCGCGCCGGATATGGGGATCGACGATCTCAAGAATTTCCGTCAATTGCACTCCAAAACACCCGGCCATCCGGAAAACTTCGTGACGCCGGGCATTGAGACCACCACCGGCCCGCTGGGGCAGGGGCTGGCCACGGCGGTCGGCATGGCGCTGGCCGAGCGGATGCTGAACGCAGAATTTGGCGACGTTGTGGACCATCGCACCTATGTGCTCGCCTCAGACGGCGATTTGATGGAGGGGATTTCGCAAGAATCCATCGCCATCGCCGGTCATCTCAAGCTCAACCGCCTGATCGTGCTGTGGGACGACAACGGCATCTCCATCGACGGACCGCTGTCGGTGTCTGATTCCATCGACCAGTTGAAGCGCTTTGAATCGGCCGGCTGGGCCGCAGTGCGCGTCGACGGCCACGACCAGAACGCGATTCTGGCCGCAATCGAGACAGCAAAGGCCGCTGACCGCCCGACGTTGATCGCCTGTCGCACCATTATCGGCTATGGCGCGCCCAAGCGCGCGGGCACGTCCAAATCTCACGGCGAGCCGCTTGGCGCCGAGGAAATTGCGGGCGCGCGCGCAGCCCTCAACTGGCCGCATGAGCCTTTCGTGGTGCCGGCTGACATTCTCGCCGCATGGCGGAATGCGGGCGCCAGAAGCGCGTCGCTGAACGCGGACTGGAAAGCCCGCCTGTCCCGGCTCGACGGCTCCAAGCGCGCCGAGTTCGAGCGTCGCATGTCGGGCCAATTGCCGCTGGCGCTGAAGGCGGCGGCTTTGCACTACAAACAGAAGCTGGCTGGCGACGCTACGGAAATTGCGACCCGCAAGGCGTCCGAAGCCGTGCTCGCGGAACTTGCCCCGCACGTGCCCGAGCTGATTACGGGCTCAGCCGACCTCACCGGCTCCAACAATACCAAGGTCGCAGCCACCCCTGCGATCTCCCCGGGCTTCTATGCTGGCCGCTTTGTCCATTGGGGCATTCGCGAGCATGGCATGGCCGCCGCCCTCAACGGCATGGCGCTGCACGGCGGCTACATCCCGTCGGGCGCGACCTTCCTCGTATTCGCCGATTACATGCGCCCGGCGCTGCGTCTGGCCGCGCTGATGGGCGTGCGCCATATCGAAGTGCTGACGCACGATTCCATCGGCCTTGGCGAGGATGGGCCGACCCATCAGCCGGTCGAGACGCTGGCGAGCCTGCGCGCGATTCCAAACTTCAACGTGTTCCGCCCCGCCGACCAGACCGAGACGCTGGAATGCTGGCAACTTGCGCTTGAGGCCAGCTCCACCCCCTCGTGCCTGGCGCTGACGCGGCAAAATCTTGCGCAGGTGCGCAAGCAATTTGTTGAGGAAAATCTCAGCGCGGGCGGCGCCTACGAATTGTCTCCTGCGACCAATGGCCCTGTAAAGGTGTCGCTGTTCGCCTCGGGCTCGGAAGTCGAGATCGCTATCGCTGCGCAAAGATTGTTGAGCGAAAAGGGAATTTCGGCCCGCGTCGTATCCGTGCCCTGCATGGACATATTCCTCGCGCGAGACGTTGTCGAACGTCGCGCTGTGATCGGCGACGCGCCGGTGAAAGTCGCCATCGAGGCCGCCATCCGTCAGGGCTGGGACGCGATCATCGGGTCTGACGGCGTGTTTATTGGCATGGACGGGTTTGGGGCGAGCGCGCCCTACAAGAAACTTTACGAATATTTCGGCATAACAGCGCAGCATGCCGCAGACGCGGCGATGGCCCGGCTGAAGGGCTGATTTAATCATCGAAACAAACGTGACGCATCAAGGGGAATGAAAATGGCTGTGAGGGTCGCAATCAACGGTTTCGGGCGCATTGGCCGCAATGTGCTGCGCGCCATCATCGAATCTGGCCGCACCGACATCGAAGTCGTGGCCATCAACGATCTGGGCCCGGTCGAGACCAATGCGCATCTGCTGCGCTTTGACTCGGTGCATGGCCGTTTCCCGGGCGAAGTCATCGTCAAGGGCGATACGATTGACGTGGGCCGCGGCCCCATCAAGGTGACTGCGATCCGCAATCCGGCTGAATTGCCCCATCGCGAGATGAACGTCGACATTGCGCTGGAATGCACCGGCTTGTTCACCACGAAAGACAAGGCCAAAGCCCATCTGGACGCAGGCGCCAGGCGCGTTCTCGTGTCTGCGCCTTGCGACGATGCGGATCTGACGGTCGTGTTCGGCGTCAATCACGACAAGCTGACGAAGGACCACCTCGTGGTCTCGAACGCCTCGTGCACCACCAATTGCCTGTCGCCGGTCGCCAAGGTGCTGAACGATTCCATCGGCATCGAGCGCGGCTTCATGACGACGATTCATTCCTATACCGGCGACCAGCCGACGCTGGACACGATGCACAAGGATCTCTATCGCGGCCGCGCCGCCGCTCTGTCGATGATCCCGACATCCACCGGCGCAGCCAAGGCGGTCGGCCTCGTTTTGCCCGAACTTAACGGCAAGCTCGATGGCGCCGCCATCCGTGTGCCGACCCCCAATGTGTCGGTCGTGGATTTGAAGTTCACCGCCAAAAGGGCGACGAGCGCGCAGGAGATCAACGACGCGATCAAGCGCGCCGCCTCGAATGAGCTTAAGGGCGTTCTGGGTTATACGGACGTGCCCAATGTGTCGGCGGATTTCAACCACGACAGCCGTTCGTCGGTGTTCCATATGGACCAGACGAAAGTGATCGACGGCACGTTCGTGCGTATCCTCTCGTGGTACGATAACGAATGGGGCTTCTCGAACCGCATGGCCGATACGGCTGTCGCTATGGCCAAAAAAATATAATCAATCCGGGCGCGGCGTTGGCTGCGCCCTTTTTTCATTCAGCAACACATCAGGATCATGACCAAATTTCGCTCTCTCGATTCCGTTGATTTTTCCAACAAGCGCGTTCTGCTGCGCGTCGATCTGAACGCGCCGATGGAGAACGGCAAGCTCAGCGACGGAACCCGCATCGAGCGCATTGCGCCAACCATTACCGAGATTGCGGACAAGGGCGGCAAGGTGATCCTGTTGTCGCATTTTGGCCGCCCAAAGGGCGGACGCGACAAGGAGAACTCGCTCGTCGTTCTCGTCGATATTTTGAAGCGATATATCGACCGCCCCATCGCCTTCGCCAATGATTGCATTGGGCCAGAGGCGGAAGCGGCCGTGGCCGCGATGAAGCCGGGCGACATTCTGCTGCTTGAGAACACGCGCTTTCACGCGGGCGAGGAAAAGAACGATCCTGCGTTCGCAGCGCAGCTCGCCAAACTCGGCGACCTTTATGTGAACGACGGCTTCTCCGTCGCCCATCGCGCGCACGCCTCCACTGCGGGCGTTGCCCGTCTGCTGCCTGCTTACGCCGGGCGCACAATGCAGGCCGAGCTTGAGGCGCTGGAGAAGGCGCTTGGCAATCCCGCGCGCCCGGTGGCCGCTATCGTCGGCGGCGCCAAGGTTTCAACCAAGCTCGACCTGCTCGGCAATCTGGCCAAGAAGGTCGATTTCCTGATTATCGGCGGCGGCATGGCCAATACGTTTTTGGCCGCTCTTGGCCATGACGTTGGAAAGTCGCTGTGCGAGAAGGGGCTTGTCGACGTCGCCCGCACGATGATCGCAGAGGCCAAGGCCGCCAAATGCCAGATCGTTCTGCCGGTCGACGCCGTGCTGGCCAAAGAGTTCAAGGCGCATGCGCCCGCGCGCGTGGCCAATGTCGATGCGGTCGCCGCCGACGAGATGATCCTCGACATGGGGCCGCGCTCTGTCGTGGAGGTCGAGCGCATTCTTGGCATGTGCAAGACGCTGGTGTGGAACGGACCGTTCGGCGCCTTCGAGATGCAGCCGTTTGACGCGGGCACGAATGCGGTCGCCAAACTGGCTGGCGCGCTGACCGATTCTGGCAAACTGGTGACTGTGGCCGGCGGCGGCGATACGGTCTCCGCCCTCAATCAGGCCGGTGTCGGCGATAATTTCACCTATATTTCCACAGCTGGAGGCGCCTTCCTTGAATGGATGGAGGGCAAGATTCTGCCCGGCGTCGAGGCGCTGGAATCCTGATCTGGAATCGTTAAGGCAAAAGCAAGCGGCGGCTGGCAGGCTCGCTGCTTTCATATGGAGCACAGACTATGGCGCGCATCACCCTTCGACAGCTTCTCGACCACGCCGCCGAACAGGGCTACGGCGTGCCCGCGTTCAACATCAACAATATGGAGCAGGCGCTCGCCATTATGGCGGCGGCTGACGCCACCGACGCGCCGGTCATTATCCAGGCGTCGCGCGGCGCCCGCCAATACGCCAACGACATCATGCTGAAGCACATGATGGACGCGGTGATGGAAATCTATCCCCACATCCCTGTCTGCGTGCATCTGGATCATGGCAACGAGCCCGCCACCTGCATGACTGCGATTCAGGCCGGCTTCACCTCGGTGATGATGGACGGCTCGCTGAAGGAAGACGGTAAAACCCCCGCCGATTGGGCCTATAACGTCGCCGTCACGAAGAAGGTCGTGGATATGTCGCATCTGGGCGGCATTTCGGTTGAGGGGGAACTGGGCGTGCTCGGCTCGCTGGAGACCGGCATGGGCGAGAAGGAAGACGGGCACGGCGCCGAGGGCGTGCTCTCGCACGACCAGCTTCTCACCAATCCCGACGAGGCCGTGAAATTCGTCAATGAGACGCAGGTCGACGCGCTCGCCATCGCGATGGGCACGTCGCACGGCGCCTACAAATTCTCGCGCAAGCCGGACGGCGCCGTGCTGGCGATGAACGTGATCGAGGAAATCCATCGCCGCATGCCCAACATGCATCTGGTCATGCACGGCTCGTCTTCAGTGCCGCAGGATTTGCAGGACATCATCAACACCTATGGCGGCAAGATGCCGCAAACGTGGGGCGTGCCGGTGGAGGAAATCCAGCGCGGCATCAAGAACGGCGTGCGCAAGATCAACATCGACACTGACAACCGCATGGCGATCACCGGACAGATCCGCAAGATTCTGGCTGAGCATCCCGGCGAGTTCGATCCGCGCAAATATCTCAAGCCCGCGCTCGACGCCATGACCAAGCTCTGCAAGGAGCGGCTGGAGCAGTTCAATACGGCTGGTCAGGCTGGCAAGATCAAGCCGATCCCGCTGTCGGAAATGGCCAAGCGTTACGCAAAAGGCTCGTTGACCACGAAGGCGACCTGATCGCCGGTCTGATCTGGAATGCGGACATAAAAAACCCGACGCGAACGCCGGGTGAAGTTTGCCGCGCGGCTCTGGAGAGCGCCGCGCGGTAGAACTGATCTAGAACGTGCGTTCGACGCGCAGACGGCCGCTGACGTTACCCTCGGATTCGCGCACGACGCGGGTGATCGTTCCCGAAGTGGTGGCCAGACCCGGGATGTAGCCGCGCACGTCCTGGCTCACGCGGGCGTAGAGAACTTCGACGCCGATCTCGAAATTGCGGGTCGGCAACCAGGCGAAATTGGTGCCGATATTCCACACGGTCGCGTCGCCGAAGCTGCCGCGACCGTTCCAGACGCGCGTGGTCGCCAGATTGGGGGCGTCAAGCTGGCCGTAAGTGCCAAACACAACCGAGCGATATTGCGGCGTCCAGTAATGTTCGAGTAAAGCCGCGACGTTCCACGATTTCACCGTCTTGAGGCCGTCGGTTTCAGCCACGACGCTTGGGTGGTTCATCACGAAACCGCCGACGTCGCGGCGATAGGCTGACGATTTGAACGACGTCCAATTGGTTGTGTATTCCGTCATGCCGTTGGCGTAGTTCGCCGTCATGTAGAGCGCGTCGCCCTGCGCCAGCATCGGCAAGTTGAACTTCGCGCCAATTCCGACGGCGTAGACGCCCTTCGACTCGTCGTAGGTGTCAAGCGCCGTGTTCGTCGACACGTTGGCGTAGGCCGCTGCGAGCTGGATCGAGCCCCAGGCCTGATCGATGCGGATGTTGCCGTTGATCTGGGGTGCAGAATTATAGACGTAGTAGGGACTGTCGCTGATGCCGCTGGCGATCGTCGGGGCGGTGTCGGCGTAATCTTGCAGCGCCATGGTTGCGGAGAAGCCCCCGCCCAGCGTCGCGGTGTAGGCGATCTGCTTGGCGCCGTTGGCGAACGAGCCCCAATGGCCGGCGCCGTAGACGAGGCTCGGCATGAACGCGAAATTGTCGCGCGCGGCGCCGAAGGTGAACCCGGCAAAGCGCACATAGGCGTATTCAAGCGTCGGACCGGCGGACGTTGTCGTGGGGCCGGAGGAGACGTCGACGACGCCGGTTGTGCGTGCGAGGCGCAGGCCGGCAGTCGCCTGCACAGTGCCCCACGGGGTGTTGGTGCGGGCGTCGAAATCAATGCGGCCGCGCGCTTCCCAACCCATGACGTGGGCGGCGTCTTTGGCAATGGAGACGACGGGCGCGCCGGTGCTCAGCTTGACGGGCGTGACGGTTCCGATCGTTGTGCCTGCCGCGTAGGGCGTCCCAATCGGTTGGCTGGGAACAATGATCGTTGCCGACGACTCGCCACTCTTCTGAGCGATGCTGTAAGCTGTGCTTGCCGGCACGGCTTTGGTTCCCAGCGCCGAATAGGTGTCCTGCGCCCGGACCATGGAATAGTCGGCGCGTACGCGCCCGCCGATCTTGAGGCAGGTGTCGGTGCCCGGAATGAAGAAGAAGCCGGCGCCATAGGCGTCACAGATCTTCACATATTCCACAGGCGCTGCTTTGCGAACCGGAAGGTCTGCGGCCTGAGCGGCGGCGACGGACAGCAGAGCCGCCCCTGACCCAAGTAAAATTCCCTTAACAAGCCCCATTTTTCCCTCCAGTATAGCGGTGCTAGAGCTGGCGGGTTTCGCCAGCTTGTCCGGTGGCCAGAAACGGCCTAGAAGAATGAACGTGAGTCGATTTGTTCGTATAACGATCAATATAGATCGTAGTACGATTAATCATCGTCGATGTTAAGGGGCGTACGGATGCAGGACGCTGATATGTCCGGCGATGTGACAAATAAGCCACTGAGCCAGGCCGATTACGAAGCACTCGCGCGCTTTCGCCAGGCGCTGCGCAATTTCATGGCGTTCAGCGATTCCCAGCTTGAGGCTGTGGGCATGGGGCCCCAGCGTTATCAGGCGCTTCTGGCGATCAAAGCCAAGCCCGGAGATGCGCTGGTCAGCGTCGGCGAATTGGCTGAATTGTTGATCATCAAGCCCAATACGGCGGCCGAGCTGGTCAATCGGCTGGAGGCCGCCGGTCTGATCGAGCGCGTGCGCGATCCTGTGGATCGCCGCCGGGCTTTGCTCAGGCTGACGGCCGCTGGCGCCGCCAAGCTGGACGAGGTGGCGCAAATCCATTTCGCCAAGCTTCAGGAGAGCCGCTCGACGATCATGAACCTGTTTGGGCAGCCCGGCCCAGCAGAACAGGGCTGATCCGTCGCCGGTCGTGCTTTCGCCGTCATCGTTTCCCGTTCCGTCTCCTGTCCAGTTTGTCCCGGCGCCGGTTCATCAGGCGCAAACCCAGTTGGTTCGTTGTTCATGTCCAAAGCTAAAGCCGACCCCAAATCCGAGCCGCCGCAGCTCTATCTGTTCACCCCGCCGCTGGGACGCGCAATCGACTTTGCGCCTGCGCTTCAGGAAGCACTGGCGGGCGCGCAGGAGGCTGGTTTCTCCGTCGCCAGCGTTTATCTCGACGTCGCCGGCCTGAGCGATGGCGACGCGACCCGCATCGCCGCGCCGCTGGCCCCGCTGGCGCAGGCCGCCGGCGCCGCCGTGCTGGTCAACGATCCGCGCGTGGCTGGCCGAATCAAGGGCGACGGCGTGCATGTGCGCGCTTCCGGCGACGCGCTGGAGCCGGCGCTTGAGGAAGCGGCCGAGAGCATGCGGCCAGACCGTATCGTTGGCGCGGGACTGTTGCGCAGCCGTCATGACGCCATGACGGCTGGCGAGGCCGATGTCGATTACATCTGCTTTGGCGAGCCCTCGCCTGACGGCTGGCGTCCCGACATCGCCGACACGCTGGAGCGGGTGTCGTGGTGGGCGGACGTGTTTAACGTGCCTTGCGTGGGCTTTGCGGGAACGCTCGAAGAAGCCGTGCAGATTGCTGAAGCGGGCGCTGATTTCGTGGCGATCGGGGACGCCATCTGGTCCCATCCGCGCGGCCCCAGGGTCGCCATGGAGGAGATTGCGGCGCTGATCGCAAAAGCGGGGCGGACGTTCTCTTCATGACGCGCGCGTACTTCATCAGCCTCGCGCTTGGGGTGCTCTGCGCCAGCGCGCAGGCTGCCGAGCCGCCGCCCGATCTGGCCTTCGGCGCCTTCCAGCGCGGCCTTTACCAGAGCGCCATGCAAGAAGCGCTGAAGCGCGTCAAAGAAAATCCCAATGACGCCCCGGCGATGACGCTGCTGGGCGAGATTTACCGCGAAGGGCTGGCCACGCCCCGCGACCTCAAGGTTGCAGCCTCGTGGTATCGGCTGGCGGCCGAGCGCGGCGACAGGCAGGCGCAATTCGCCATGGCCATCGCCCATCTGGGCGGCGCCGGCGTTGAAAAAAGCCCCGCCATCGCCCGGCAATGGTTCGAGAAGGCCGCCGCCAGCGGCCACGCCGGCGCGCTCTACAATCTGGGCGTGATGGAGCTTGAGGCCGAGGTGCAGAATGCACGCCAGGCCGCTGCGTTTTTTGAGAAGGCGGCCGAGCGCGGCGATCCGGACGCGGCCTATGGTCTGGCGATTCTCCTGCGCGAGGGCACGGGCGTCGAGAAGGACCGCGCCCGCTCGCTCACCCTGTTGCGCAAGGCTGCGGATGAAAAGCATGTCGCTGCGATGGTCGAATATGGCATCGCGCTGTTCAACGGCGACGGCGCGACCAGGGACGAGGCGGAAGCCGCGCGCCTGTTCGCCAGAGCCGCCGCGCAACATTCCGCTGTCGCGCAAAACCGTCTGGCCCGGCTTTACGCCAGCGGACGCGGCGTGAAGGCCAATATCGTCGAGGCGATGAAATGGCACATTCTGGCGCGCGCCGGGGGGCTGGGAGACCCATGGCTTGAAAGCAAACTCCCCGGTTTGACGGCTGAAGAGCGCGCCGCAGTCGAGCAGGCGGTTCAGCGATTTATAGGCAAATGACGAATTCGCTTCCCTGACCTTGCGATTGACCTTGACGCGCGCCCTTTGCGGCGGGCAGATCGCACTTCAACAAGGCACACAGCAGCAGATGATCCGCACCGCTCTCATGAATGTCATGACCGCCGCCGCCCTCAAGGCTGGCCGCGGTCTTAAACGCGATTTCGGCGAAGTCGAAAATCTTCAGGTTTCCATGAAGGGGCCGGGCGATTTCGTCTCCGCCGCAGACCGCAAGGCCGAAAAGACCCTTTACGAGGAATTGTCCAAGGTGCGTCCGGGCTATGGCTTCCTGATGGAGGAAGCGGGCGTGGTCGAAGGCGCGGACAAGACCCATCGCTGGATCGTCGACCCTCTGGACGGCACCACCAATTTTCTGCACGGTTTGCCGATCTTCGCGATCTCCATTGCGCTGGAGCGCGAAGGCCAGATCGTGGCCGGCCTCGTGTACAATCCCGTCACTGACGAGATGTATGTCGCTGAAAAGGGCCAGGGCGCCTGGCTCAACAATCGCCGCTTGCGCGTGTCGGCCCGTCGCGAGATTCCCGACGCGCTGATCGGCTGCGGCATTCCCCCGCTTGGTCGCGCCAGGGAACATCCGCGCTTCAAATCCGAACTTGCCGTCGTGATGGCGCGGGCGGGCGGCGTTCGTCGCCTTGGAGCCGCTTCCATTGATCTGGCCCTTGTCGCGGCGGGGCGACTCGACGCATTCTGGGAGCGCGGGCTTGCCCCGTGGGATCTGGCGGCGGGCGTGTTGCTTGTGCGCGAGGCTGGCGGCTTTATATCCGATGCCGACGGCGGCGCAGACATTCTCGAACAAGGGTCCGTATGCGCGGGCAACGAGGCGATGCATCGCAATCTGCTCGGGCTTATTCGTGCGTC
>CANJPM010000084.1 GCA_947476075.1 Beijerinckiaceae bacterium | reverse complement strand
CTGCACGCTCGACGGCGACGGCCAGAACGATCCCGCCTTCATCCCCGCCATGTCGGCTTTGCTGGAGGCCAAAGGCCCCGGCTGCGGCCTCGTTCAGGGGCAGCGGGTTGGGCGCAAGGATACCGGCTTCAAGCGCTTTCAATCGCGCGTGGCCAACAATGTGCGCCGTTTCATGCTGAAGGACGGCACGCGCGACACCGGTTGCGGACTGAAATGCTTCCGCCGCGAGGCCTATCTCGCGCTGCCGTATTTTGACGCGCTGCATCGTTTCATGCCTGCGCTCATCCAGCGCGAGGGCTATAGTCTTGGCTATGTCGACGTTATCGACAGGCCGCGCCTGACCGGCGTCTCCAATTACGGCTTCTTTGACAGGCTCTGGGTTGGCCTCGTCGATCTTGTGGGGGTGCGCTGGCTCATCAAACGCCGCAAGCGCGCGCCTGTGGTGGTTTCGGACGGGTCCAACGGGGGCGCAAACAATGCTGGTTGATCTTTCGCAAACCGTCGGCGGCTATTTGCACAAAGTCTTCGTCGTCTCGTGGGACGGCTGGGTGATCCTTGGCTTTCTGGGGCAGGGGCTCTTCACTGCGCGGTTCCTCATGCAATGGATCGCCAGCGAGAAGGCCGGGCGCAGCGTGATTCCGCTCTCGTTCTGGTTCTTTTCCATCGGCGGCGGCGCGCTATTGTTCGTCTATGCGCTCTATCGGGCCGACCCCGTATTTATTCTTGGCCAGGGTCTTGGCCTTTTCATCTACGCGCGCAATCTAATGCTGATCCGCAAGGAGAAGAGCGGGTCGTAATGGAGGGGCGTATGGACGATGCATTGGGCTTTTCTTTGCAAGGGGATCCACAAGAGGGTGCGCAAGATCCTCTGCACGCCAAATTGCGCGCTTCGCTCACCAGCCTCAACATGGCCCGCGAATGCGCGACCCTGATGTTGCGCCGTCGCTGGACCAATCTGCCCTATTTGCAGCAGGGACGCGGGCAGCTGGAGCAGATCGCCTTCACCAAAGCGATGATCGTCTCCTACGGCCGCGCGCTCTCGCCCGGCGCCGGTAATATCGCTTTTCCCGAGGAGTTGATTGGCTTTGAGGGCGGGGATCGCGCGCTGCACGACAAGGTGCTGCGCTTGCGCCTGCGCGAGTTTGCGCAAAGTCAGGGCGCAGCTGACGCGCCGGCAGGCAATGTCGTGCCGCTGGGCGCCAAGCCCAAACCCGGCAACCCGTTCCGCGATGTGTTCTTCACCGCCGACGAGCTGGAGCAATTTTTGCTCATGACCCATGAATTGATGCTGCGGGTGGGCGAGCGCGTGGCCTATGTCGGCGCAAGCAAGCAGAGCGCTTAAGGCCTCATGCGCTCGCGCGCATGATCGCGAATGCCTGAGCGAGATCGTCCTGTAAATCAGCTACGTCCTCCAGCCCGATCTGGAATCGCAAAGCAGGCCCGCCGGGCGCCCATGTCGTGGCGGTGCGGTAGCTTTTGCAATCAAACGGGATGACGAGGCTTTCATAGCCGCCCCATGAATAGCCCATCCCAAACAGGTTCAACGCATCCAGAAAAGCGTCCACCGCCTGTTCGGAGACCGGGTTGAGGATGATCGAGAACAGCCCGCTCGATCCCAGAAAATCCCGTTTCCAGATTTCATGGCCCGCATGGGTCGGAAGGGCAGGGTGCAGCACGTCGCGCACTTCCGGGCGGGCGGCGAACCAATGCGCCATTTCCAGCCCCTGACGCTCGGCCTCGCGCAGGCGCAGCTCCATTGTGCGCAGGCCGCGCAGGGCCAGAAAACAATCCTCCGGCCCCGCGCACATCGCGAACAGATCGTAGGCCTCGCGCAGCTTTTCGTTCCATTTGTCGTTGGCCGACACCAGCCCCAGCATCAAATCGGAATGGCCGGACAGATATTTCGTGCCAGCCTCCACCGCCAGATCGACGCCGCGCTCGTGCGGCGGGAAAAACAGCGGCGTCGCCCATGTGTTGTCCATGATGACGCAGATGTCGTGCTTGTGCGCGACGGCGGCGATCGCTGGTACGTCTTGCATTTCAAAGCTCTGCGAGCCCGGCGCCTCGACCAGAATAGCCCTCGTATTAGGGCGTATCAGCGCCTCGATGCCGGCGCCGATGGCGGGATCGTACCATGTCGTCTCGACGTTCATGCGCTTCAGATAGCCGTTCGAGAACCGGCGCGAGGGCTGGTAGGCGGAATCGGTGGCGAGCAAAT
The DNA here is from genome assembly GCA_947476075.1 of Beijerinckiaceae bacterium. Lineage (GTDB taxonomy): Bacteria > Pseudomonadota > Alphaproteobacteria > Rhizobiales > Beijerinckiaceae > Terripilifer. The sequence goes on along the minus strand of CANJPM010000084.1, from coordinate 11,290 downwards.
GATCGCCCGCGCTCAGCGCCGTCATCAGCGCGATGGTGACGGCCGCCAGACCGGTTGGGGCGAGTACAGTGCCCGCGGCGCCCGCCAGCTCGCTCCAGGCCGATTCGAGCGCCTGCGTCGTCGGCGTGCCCTTGGTGCCATAGGTATAGCGCGGCGAATTGGCCCGCAGCGCCGCCGCATTCGGATACAACACTGTGGAGCCGCGATAGATCGGCGTGTTGACGAAGCCAAATTGCTCATCGGGCGTGCGACCGGCGTAGACAAGCTTTGTGCGCGGGCGCAGATTCTTGCGGCTCTCGGAATCGGACGTGCTCATGCGGCGCCTCAAGTACGTAAAACGGCACCGTGAGGGTGGGCGCCTCACCCGTCAAGGGCTCGGCGCCCTCGAATTAAGCGTGCTGAAGCCATAGCTTGCACAAAGGCGCAAACATTTGCTTGACCGCACTCGGTCCTTGCATGTGAGATAGCGGTAACGGGAATAATCCCGGCGACGATTTTCCGTAGATCGCGGAAAGTTTTATTTTGGAGGGGTCAATGAAAGTTCGCGCCAGTTCTCTGGGCTTTGCGCTCGCGGCCGCTACGACGCTGGGTTTTATGGACCTTGCAGCCGCTCAATCCGGGGACAAGACGTCACGGACGCTTGAACAGGTGCGTGCGCGGGGCTTCCTCTCCTGCGGCACGAACACCGGTCTGGCGGGCTTTGCTTTGCCGGACGACAAGGGCAGCTGGAGCGGCCTCGACGTCGATCTTTGCCGTGCGGTCTCTTCCGCGATCTTCAACGATCCCAACAAAATCAAGTTCGTGCCGCTGACCGCCAAGGATCGCTTCACCGCCTTGCAATCGGGCGAGATCGACGTTCTGTCGCGCAACGGCACCTGGACGCAATCGCGCGAGGCGGACCTGGGCCTGCTCTGGGCCGGCGTGAATTATTACGACGGCCAGGGTTTCATGGTGCGCAAGAAGCTTAACGTCTCGTCGGCGATGGAGCTTTCCGGCGCCTCCGTCTGCGTACAGCAGGGCACCACGACCGAGCTTAATCTGGCGGATTACTTCCGCAGCAAGAACATGAAGTACGAAGTCGTGGCCTTCGCCACCGCCAATGAGGCGATCAAGGCCTATGATTCGGGCCGTTGCGACTCCTACACGACTGATCAGTCGGGGCTCTATAGCGAGCGCGTCAAGCTGATGAATGCGGATGAGCATCTGGTTCTGCCGGAAGTGATCTCGAAAGAGCCGCTCGGGCCGGCCGTTCGCCAGGGCGACGACCAATGGTTCAATCTTGTGAAATGGTCGCATTTTGTGATGGTGAACGCTGAAGAACTCGGTGTCACCAAAGCCAACGCCGACGAGCGACTGAAGTCCACCAACCCGGAAATCCGTCGCTTGCTGGGCGTTGAAGGCGATTTCGGCAAGGCGCTCGGGCTGACGGCTGATTGGGGCTTCCGCATCGTCAAGCATGTCGGCAATTACGGCGAGAGCTTCAACCGCAATCTCGGCGAAGGCTCCCCCTTGAAAATCAAGCGCGGACAGAATGCGCTTTGGAACAAGGGCGGCCTGCAATACGCGCCGCCGGTGCGTTAAGCGAACATCCGGCGAAGAGCCGCGATGACCTCCGCCAGCTCTGGCGACGCATCCCGCATCCAGCCGCCCCGCACGCCTTTTTGGCGTGCGGACTGGGCGCGGGGCTCGTTGTGGCAAGCGCTTTTGCTGGCGGCCTTCGTCTGGCTGATGTGGTCAGCCATCGATAACGCGTCCGTGAACATGCGGGCGCGCGGCGTGCCGACCGATTTCGGGTTCTGGAACCGGCCTGCGGGGTTTGACATCAACCAGACGCTGGTTCCCTTCACCTCGTCGGGCTCGACCTATGGCCGCGCCTTTGTCGTCGGGCTGCTGAACACGCTTCTGGTGGCGTTCTTTGGCGTTATCATCGCCACATTACTTGGCTTCCTGATCGGCGTTGCGCGCCTGTCTCGCAACTGGATCATCGCCAGGCTGGCGACAATCTACGTTGAGGTGATCCGCAACACGCCGCTGCTGCTGCAATTATTGTTCTGGTACAATGCAGTCTTGAAGCCTCTGCCAAATCCGCGCCAATCGGTGTCCCTGCCGGGCAGCGTCTATCTCAACAATCGCGGCCTGTTCGTGCCCGAGCCGATCTTTGGAGCCGGATCCGACTGGACATTGTGGGCGCTGGGGCTGGCGATCATTGCGTCCTATGTCGTCAAACTTTATGCGGCGCGGCTTCGTATTGTATCCACCAAACGCATTCCGGTGGGAATGATTGCGCTTGGACTCGTCATTGGGCTGCCTGCGCTCTCCTTCCTGATTGCGGGGGCGCCGCTGACGTGGAGCGCGCCGGAGCTGCGCGGCTTCAATTTTCAGGGCGGCGTGCGCATCTATCCTGAATTCGTGGCGCTGCTGCTGGGGCTTTCGCTGTATACGGCGGCGTTCATCGCCGAAATTGTGCGCGCGGGCGTGCTTTCGGTCTCGCACGGACAGAGTGAGGCGGCCTCAGCGCTTGGGCTTCCGCGTGGGCGGTCGCTGCGCCTTGTGGTGATCCCGCAGGCTATGCGGGTGATTATTCCTCCGCTCACCAACCAATATCTGAACCTGACCAAGAATTCTTCGCTTGCGGTGTTCATAGGTTATCCTGATCTCGTTCAGGTGTTTGCCGGCACTGTGCTGAACCAGACCGGCGCCGCCGTGCAGGTGATCTCGATCACGATGGCGGTTTACCTCGTGATTTCGCTCGTCACCTCTGCCGGGATGAACCTCTACAACCGCCGTATGGCGTTGGCGGAGCGCTGACATGAGCGACATCACAGCCGCTTCGAACAATGGCGCCCCGCAAGCTTTCGTGCGCACTAAAGCCTCGCCGGACCTGCCGCCGCCACTGGCCGTTGGCGGGATCATCGGGTGGATGCGGGAAAACCTGTTCAGCAGCGCACTGACCTCATCGCTGACGCTGCTCAGCCTTTTGTTCCTTTATTGGTACACGCCCGACCTTGTGCGCTGGTTGTTTATCGACGCGATCTGGAGCGCGCCCGACGGCGAGGCTTGCCGGGCGCCGGGGGCGGGCGCTTGTTGGGCCTATGTGAACGCGAAGATTGAATTCTTCGCTTATGGCTCCTATCCGCGCGACATGGTTTGGCGGGTCGATCTGACGCTGGTGCTGGGCGCCTGCCTCGCCGCCTGGCTGTTGTGGCCGAGCGCCAAGCGTAAAGCTCTGGCGCTGGTTCTCTTCCTCGTCGTCTATCCAATTCTGGCCTTCCATCTGCTGCATGGTCTTGGTCCAATGTTGCGCGGCGCGATGCGCGGACTTGCCGATCTGTTTGGTTCGAAAGCGCTGGCGGACATGGCCGCAAGCGCCTTGCCTGTGGTGGGCACAAATCTGTGGGGCGGGGTTTTCGTCAGCCTGCTGGTGGCGACCGTCGGCATTGTCGTATCGCTGCCTCTGGGCGTCCTGCTGGCTTTGGGGCGTCGCTCAAAAGCGCCGGTATCGCGGTTTCTCTGCGTGATGCTGATTGAAATCGTGCGCGGCGTGCCGCTGATTACGGTCCTCTTCATGGCCAACACCATGTTGCCGCTGTTTGTGCCCGAGCAATGGTCGCCCGACCGGCTGATGCGCCCGCTGATAGGCGTGGCGCTGTTCTCATCGGTCTATATGGCGGAAGTGGTGCGCGGCGGTTTGCAGGCTGTTCCCAAGGGTCAGTTTGAAGGCGCCATGGCGTTGGGGTTGAACTGGTGGGCGATGATGCGCCTTATCATCCTGCCGCAGGCTTTGACCATCGTCATTCCCGGCGTGGTGAATTCATTCATTGCGCTGTTCAAGGATACGACGCTGGTCGCCATCGTCGGCATTTTTGATTTTCTGCGCGCGGTCGACACCGCCCGTCTTGATCCTGTCTGGGCTGGCCCTACGATTTCCGCCACGGGTTATGTCTTTGCGGCTACGTTCTATTTCGTGTTCTGCTTTGGTATGTCGCGCTATTCCATGATGATGGAGCAGCGTCTGACGCGCGGACGAAGCCATTGAGGCCAGTATGTCATTGAGGCAAAGACCATGACCACACAGGCATCACCCCAGCAGGCTGCTGCGCTCGCGATTGACGGGCTCGCGATTGAAATGCGCGACGTGCACAAATGGTACGGCAAGTTCCATGTGCTGATGGGCGTTGACCTTGAGGTTGCGCGCGGCGAGCGCATTGTCATTTGCGGACCCTCGGGCTCGGGCAAGTCAACGCTGATCCGCTGCATCAACCGGCTTGAAACGCATCAGCGCGGGCGCATCGTCGTCAACGGAATTGAGCTGACCGACGACACCAGGCGCATTGAGGAAATTCGCCGCGACGCCGGCATGGTGTTTCAGCATTTCAACCTGTTTCCGCATCTGACCGTTTTGGAAAATTGCACGCTGTCGCCGATCTGGACCTTGCGCATGCCGCAAAAGGAAGCCGAGGCGCGCGCCATGCATTTTCTTGAGCGCGTGCGGATTCCCGAGCAGGCGCACAAATACCCGCTGCAATTATCCGGCGGTCAGCAGCAGCGCGTTGCGATTGCGCGCGCGTTGTGCATGTCGCCAAAGGTGATGCTGTTCGACGAGCCGACGTCGGCGCTGGATCCTGAAATGGTGAAGGAGGTTCTCGACACCATGGTGGGGCTGGCGAAAGAGGGCATGACGATGATCTGCGTCACCCACGAAATGGGTTTCGCCCGCGAAGTGGCTGATCGCGTCGCGTTCATAGATCGCGGCGAGATCGTTGAGATGAACGCGCCCGAGCCGTTTTTCACAGCGCCGCAGCACGAACGCACGAAGCTGTTTCTCAGTCAGATTTTGCGCTGATGATGGGGCGGGGGCCTAGGGCTCCGCGTCATCCCGTCGAAGGCCGGGACCCACGCCAGGTTACGCGCTCGCCGACATGACGTGTTTGGGATGTTGCGGATATTGTCCGTGCAATGCTGCTGCAGGATGCATGGCGAGAAAACCAAAGATCCATCCATAAGCCTTCATGGACGGGCTTGACCCGTCCATCCACGCAAATGGCCCAAGCCTTATGAAACAAACAACCCATTAACCAATCGCTAATGATTCCCGTCCAACCATACATCCATGGTCAAACGTCGCCGCTTGCATGCTTTCCTGTTTCCGCTCGTTCTCTACAGCGTCTCGGGAGCCGTCTCATCGTACTTTGTCTGGCACGCTGTGCACGGCAATCGCGGTTTGCTGGCCAAGGAAGAATACAGTCAGCAAGTGGCTGTGCTGCAGGGCGAATACAATAGATTGAAGTCTGACCGTCAGGCGCTTGAGCGTCGCATAGCAATGCTGCGCGCCGAATCGGTGGAGCGGGATATTCTTGAGGAAGAGGCGCGCGTGCAGCTTGGCCGCGTTCACCGCAACGACGTCGTGATTTTTCTGCCCCAATAGCGGTAGCTATGGCGTATTTGGCAGATCTGGGGCGATGCAAAATTAAATCGGATAACCGAATTTCGGTTAATTCTTATAAATCTTAATGAAAACAACAATATAACGCCTGTTTAACAAGGTGGCGCCGTGCTCTCGATTTCGTTGCGCGCCTCGGCTATGTTCATCCCCGATATTATACCTTTGTAGGGAGAGCGTGGGCTCTCGAGGGGAACGTTAAATGGCCGCTACACGCACGACCGCTCGTTCAGCCGGAGCCGCAAAGGCAGGCGCAAAGACTGCCGTCAAAGCCGCTGCAAAGCCTGCTCGCGGCGGCACGAACGGGCTTGAGTTCACGCCTGAGCAGGAGCTGGAAGCCTACAAGACCATGCTGCTGATACGCCGCTTTGAGGAGAAGTCCGGCCAGATGTACGGCATGGGCCTGATCGGCGGCTTCTGCCACCTCTACATCGGCCAGGAAGCGGTTGTTGTCGGCATGCAGATGTCGGCCAAAGAGGGCGATGCGGTCATCACGGGCTATCGTGACCATGGCCACATGCTCGCTTGCGGCATGGACCCCAAGGGCGTGATGGCGGAACTCACCGGGCGCCGTGGCGGCTTGTCGAAAGGCAAGGGCGGCTCGATGCACATGTTCTCGAAAGAGAAGCATTTTTACGGCGGCCACGGCATCGTCGGCGCGCAAGTTGCGCTTGGCACCGGGCTGGCGTTCGCGAACGCCTATCGCGGCAACGATAACGTAAGCATGACCTATTTTGGCGACGGCGCCGCCAATCAGGGGCAGGTTTACGAGAGTTTCAACATGGCGCAGCTTTGGAAGCTGCCCGTGATCTACATCATTGAGAACAACCGCTACGCCATGGGCACGGCGGTCAGCCGCGCCTCGGCGCAGCAGGATTTTTCCAAGCGCGGACTGTCGTTCAATATCCCCGGCGAACAGGTTGACGGCATGGACGTGCGCGCCGTGAAGGCCGCCGCCGAGCACGCGATCAAATGGTGCCGCGAAGGCAACGGCCCCTACATCCTTGAGATGCAGACCTATCGTTACCGCGGCCATTCGATGTCCGATCCGGCGAAATATCGCACGAAAGAAGAAGTGCAGCGCGTGCGCGACGAGAATGATCCTATCGAGCAGGTGCGCTCGCGCATCCTCAAGGGGAAAATGGCGACCGAGGACGATCTCAAGCAGATTGACGCCGGCGTGCGCGCGATCGTGGCGGATGCGGCGGAATTCGCCACCAACGATCCAGAGCCCGATCCGTCGGAATTGTGGACCGACATTCTGGTCTGATCCGACAGCGTTCCATTCAGGCGCTACAGCAGCGCCTTTGTTCGACTCTTTGTTCGACTCTTGCGAGTTCGAGGACACCATGCCCACCAACATTCTGATGCCCGCCCTTTCGCCGACCATGGAGCAGGGCAAGCTTTCCAAATGGCTCAAGAAGGAAGGCGACAAGATCAAGTCCGGCGACATTCTCGCCGAGATCGAGACCGACAAGGCCACCATGGAAGTGGAGGCAGTTGACGAAGGCGTGCTCGCCAAAATCCTGATAGCTGACGGCACGGAGAACGTCGCGGTCAATACGCCGATTGCGATTATCGCCGATGAGGGCGAAGACGTCGGCGCCGCCGCCAGCTCGCAGGCTTCCGCGCCTGCTCCCAAGGCTGTCGAAGCGCCCGCAGCTCCGGCTTCGCCCGCAATCGCGAATGCTCAACCGGCTGTCGCGCAGGCGCCTGCATCGCCCGAGATTCCCGAAGGCACGCAGATGGTGACGATGACGGTTCGCGAAGCCTTGCGCGACGCCATGGCGGAAGAAATGCGCCGCGACGGCGACGTGTTCGTGATTGGTGAGGAAGTCGCCGAATATCAGGGCGCATACAAGGTCACGCAGGGCCTGTTGCAGGAATTTGGCGCCCGCCGCGTGATCGACACACCGATCACCGAGCATGGTTTTGCCGGTCTTGGCGTCGGCGCGGCGTTCGCCGGCCTGAAGCCGATCATCGAATTCATGACCTTCAACTTCTCGATGCAGGCGATTGACCACATCGTGAATTCGGCGGCCAAGACGCTTTACATGTCGGGCGGCCAGATGGGCAGCCCGGTCGTGTTCCGCGGCCCCAATGGCGCCGCCGCACGCGTGGGCGCGCAGCATTCACAGGATTTTGCGGCCTGGTATTCCAGCGTTCCCGGCCTCACGGTCGTGTCGCCCTATACGGCGGCGGACGCCAAGGGCCTGCTGAAAGCCGCCATCCGCGATCCCAACCCGATCGTGTTCCTTGAGAACGAAATTCTCTATGGCCAGACGTTCGACGTGCCGGTTATGGACGATTTCATCGTACCGATCGGCAAGGCGCGCATTCACCGCGAAGGCAAGGACGTGACGTTCGTCACCTGGTCCATCGGCATGACCTATGCAATCAAAGCCGCCGCCGAGCTGGAGAAAGAAGGCATTGACGTCGAGATTCTCGACCTGCGCACGATCCGCCCGATGGATACGGACGCGATCATCCGCTCGGTGATGAAGACAGGCCGCTGCGTCACCATCGAGGAGGGTTATCCGCAATCTGGCGTGGGCGCGGAAATCGTCGCCCGCATCATGGAGCGCGCCTTCGATTATCTCGATGCGCCCGTGATCCGCATCACCGGCAAGGACGTGCCGATGCCGTATGCCGCCAATCTTGAAAAGCTGGCCCTGCCGAACGTCGGCGAAGTGGTGGCGGCGGCCAAAGCCGTTCTCTACCGTTCGTAATCGCGCTTTAAGGAAACCGGCATGGCCGATAATGATGATCTTCCTGAAGCTCACGAGCTTCCCATTCCGCCCGACGCCCAGCAGGTTGGCGGTCATGAAGTGCTGCGCGCCTTCGTGGTCGATGGCGGCTTGTCGGTGAGCCTGCAACGGGCTTTCGACGAGCCGCACGTCTGGGGTGTGCTGCTCGTCGATCTCGCCCGTCACGTCGCGCGTATCTACGCTGAAGAAGCGGAGATGACCGAGGAGCATGCGATGGCCGAAATCCGCCGCATGTTCGACGCTGAATGGGATCGCCCGACAGATCCTGGCGAAACTGATCCGATCAATTAAACTCGGTCTGGCGGCTGCGCGCCGCGAACCCGAACGTACAAACCCGACCGTCTTCGAGGACAGAATATGCCCATCAACATCCTGATGCCCGCCTTGTCGCCGACGATGGAAAAGGGAAACCTCGCCCGCTGGCTGAAGAAAGAGGGCGACAAGGTGAAGTCCGGCGACGTGCTTGCCGAGATCGAGACCGACAAGGCGACCATGGAAGTGGAAGCCATCGACGAGGGCGTGCTCGCCAAAATCGTCGTCGCCGAGGGCACGCAGGACGTGGCCGTTAATCAATTGATCGCGATCATCGCGTCTGAGGGCGAAGACGTGAAGGCAGTCGCAGCCTCCGGCGGCGCGCCCGCCAAGGCTGAGGTTGCTGCGCCCGTCGCTGCGGCTCCCGTCGCGGCTGCTCCCGTTGCCGCCGTCGCTCCCGTCGCAAAGCCCGGTGGCGACGGTCGCATCGCCTCCTCGCCGCTCGCGCGTCGTCTGGCTAAAGAGGCCGGTCTTGATCTGTCGGCAATCTCTGGCACCGGCCCGCATGGCCGCATCGTTGAGCGCGACATTAAGGCCGCGCAAGCTGGCGGCGGCGCAAAAGCCCCTGCGGCGCAGGGCGCAAAGCCGTCTGCGCCTGCGATGGCCAAGGGCATGTCGGACGAGACGATCAAGAAGCTTTATGAGCCCGGCAGCTTTGAAGAGATCCCGCATGATTCCATGCGCAAGGTCATCGCGTCCCGCCTTGTGGAAGCCAAGCAGACGATCCCGCATTTCTACCTGACTGTGGATTGCAATCTCGACGCGCTGCTGGCGGCGCGCGAGGCGATCAATGCGGCGGCGCCCAAGAACAAGGACAAGCAGCCCGCGTACAAGATTTCGGTCAACGATTTCGTCATCAAGGCGATGGCGCTCGCGCTCCAGCGCGTGCCGGACGCCAATGTGACCTATACCGAAAACACGATGCTGAAGCACAGGCACTCGGACGTCGCGGTGGCTGTCTCCATCCCCGGCGGCCTGATTACGCCGGTGGTGCGCAAGGCCGAAACCAAGGGGCTGGCGGCAATCTCCACCGAGATGAAGGATCTGGCGACCCGCGCCCGCGCGCGCAAATTGCAGCCGCAGGAATATCAGGGCGGCTCGTCCGCCGTGTCCAACCTTGGCATGTTCGGCATCAAGAACTTCTCCGCCGTCATCAACCCGCCGCACGCCTCGATTCTGGCGGTCGGCGCCGGCGAGCAGCGCGTGATCGTCGAAAAGGGCCAGATGAAAATCGCCAACATGATGAGCGTGACGCTGTCCACCGACCACCGCGCGGTCGACGGAGCCCTCGGCGCCGAACTGATCTCGGCGTTCAAGGAGCTGATCGAAAATCCGGTGAGCATGCTGGTGTGATGGGAGAGATCGTGCGACGCGGGCGGCTCAAAGGCCGCTCACTCCCGCGTGAAGTCTTCCAACTCCGCGATGAGGTCTTCCCAACTTGCTGGGGTCGCCTGCTTCTCGAACACGCTGTACTCTATATGGTCGTCGAAAAAGTCCAGCTCCACGAGCGTCGTCGGCGTGAGAAACGTCAGCATCACGGTGTCGTCGCGTTGTTGCTCAATGGAGTGAGGCGCGTCGCCAAGAGACTCGACCGTCGCCACTATGTCGAGAAGGGTGCGCGGCGCCTCCGTGGCTTCTGCGCCGGCGTCCCGCATGTGCGCAAGCAGGGCCGCGGAATCGCCCAGCACGTATTCGTCGCCCCGGTAGAACGTGATCAAGAGGTTCTCGCGGTCCACCTCGACAAGGATACGAAGCCCGACGGATGTGATCACAAGGCGCAACGGCTCACGTTTCCTGTAGTCACCGCGCGTTATGGGCGAATACGAGACGCGAAACGAAGCGAGCAGGTCGAGCAGGCTCCAAAGGACGTCTATAGTGAAAGCTGTTCTGGAGCTCATTTGCGATACCTCTGCCTTTTCGAAACTTCAGCTAAGCTGAAAATGTTCCCTATCTGTTCCAATGTCAAGTCCACGCCGGCTCAAACCGCCAACACGAAAGACTGACCCATGAGCACCCCCTACGACATCCTCATCATCGGCGGCGGCCCCGGCGGCTATGTGGCCGCCATTCGCGCGGCGCAGCTGGGCTACAAGACGGCTGTGATCGAGCGCGAGCATCTGGGCGGCATCTGCCTCAACTGGGGTTGCATTCCCACCAAGGCGCTGCTGCGCTCAGCCGAGATTTATCATTACGCGACGCACGCCAAGGATTACGGCCTTGGCATCGAGGGCAAGGTGACGTTTGACGCCGCCGCTGTCGTCAAGCGTTCGCGCGGCGTGTCGGCGCAGCTCAACGGCGGCATTGGTTTTCTGATGAAGAAAAACAAGATCGACGTCATCTGGGGCGAGGCTTTCATTTCCAAAGTCGGCGAAGTCGTCGTGTCGGCGATGAAAAAGCCTGTGGTGCAACCGCAACATCCCATTCCCAAGGGCGTGCTGGGGGAGGGGACTTACTCGGCCAAACACATCATTCTGGCCACTGGCGCGCGCCCGCGCGTGCTGCCGGGCATTGAGCCGGACGGCAAGCTGATCTGGACCTATTTCGAGGCGATGAAGCCCGAGACTTTCCCCAAATCGCTGATCGTGATGGGCTCGGGCGCCATCGGCATCGAGTTCGCCAGCTTCTATCGCACCATGGGAACGGACGTGACTGTGGTGGAAGTGTTGCCGCAGATCATGCCGGTTGAGGATGCGGAGATTTCGGCCCACGCGCGCAAGCGTTTCGAGAAACAGGGCATGAAGATCCTCACCTCCACAAAAGTCGTGAAGGT
>CANJPM010000083.1 GCA_947476075.1 Beijerinckiaceae bacterium | reverse complement strand
CCAGCGAGCCGGGCTTTGCCGCCGGGGTGCTCGACTACATCTGCTCCGATGAGCCGACGCTGCTGGCTTTGGCCGAGCACGCGAATCTGCGCCCGGAGGAGGTCGCCGGCGCGCAAATGCTCCTGTCGGGGCCGCCGGTGGATTGAATCCGCGGTCCAATCAGCGTTTTCCCGCTCGTGCCGCCCCTTGCCTTGATCCGCAGAAAGCATTGCCTTAACCTTGAATTCAGGCGGGCATATTTCGTCCGCTTTTGAGATAATGCTTTCTGAAGGATTTGATTGTGGCGATCGGGAAACGCGCGCTCGTTGTGGGCGCTGCGCGTAATTGCGCCGAGGGTTTGAAAGCGAGTCTGCCGCGACTGGAGCGTTTGCAGCACAGTTTCGAACACGTGAAATATGTCATCGTCACCAATGATTCCACCGACGGGACGCACGACATTCTGCGCGATTGGTCGAAACGGGTTCCCGGCGTTGAGCTGGTTTGCCTTGATGGTCTGATCTACAGCGCCCCCAACCGGACGGCGCGCCTCGCGATCATCCGCAACATCTGCCTGTCGGAGCTTTGGCGCAAAGACGAGCCGTTCGATTATCTGGTTGTCGCCGATCTCGACGGGCTGAATGAAAGCCTCATCGACGAGCCCGCTTTCTCGCAAGCCGTGAACGCAGCGCCTCCTGACTGGAGCGCCTTGTTCGCCAACCAGCGCGGCGATTATTACGACATCTGGGCGCTGCGCCATCCGACCTGGAGCCCGGACGATTGCATCGCGCAAATGAAGCGCTATGCCCGTAAATGGCGCTGGCTGCTCACCAAGCGCGGCGCCATGAAGGCGGCTGCGCGCAAATATGTTCTGCCGCGCCAGAAGCTGATCGATCCATCAAGCCCGCCAATCGCCGTTGATTCAGCCTTCGGCGGCTTTGGCATTTACAAAACGAACGCGCTGAACGGCGCCTATTATGTTGGGCTGAACGCGAAGGGGCGCGAAATCTGCGAGCATGTTTCGTTCCATAAAGCGATCAAATCCAACGGCGGCCAGCTCTATGTGCTGCCGAGCCTGCTCAACGCCTGAGAGCGTCTGTTTTGAGAGCAACGTGATCCTTGCCGGTTCCCGTCGTCTTTCTGAAAGCGAGCGCTGCGAGGAGGAGTTTTGATACGCTGCGTTTCAGTATAAACTTTGCGAAGGCCAGTTTCGCCGCGTTCGGCTTTTGCCTGAACAGCATGATGAATCCACGATTCAAAACGATCGTATATCCATATTTTGCAGCTAATTGCGTCAGCGCCGTCTGCGTGAAAAAGAAGATGTGCTGGCCGGTCTCTGGCGCCAGATAATCCCAATCCGCGCCCTGATTGCTGTACAAATCCGTCGTTGCCAAAATCATGCGCGGCTTCTGGCTGAACACGTCTTCAAGCGCCTTGGCCGGGTTGACGAGATGCTCCAGCACCTCAAAGGCCAATGTCAGATCGGGAGATGCAAAGTCTGGCTCTGTGAAGCCCTGGGCGTAGGAGGGCGGCGCATATTTATCCTGCACGAAGCAATTGAGGCCGTAATCGCGCAGCAAACGGCATAGCAGACCGTCGCCGCCGCCGATGTCGACGACATTGACGAAACCAAACAGGCGCGCCAGAAAATAGCACGTCGCCAGATTGCGCAGATTGCGTTGCGCGGCCCCGGTGTCGAGCCGCGAGAGGCGGATTGATAAGCCTCGTCCAGCCATGTCGGGTCTTCAGTTTGCAAACAGCCGCAGCTCTCGCAACGGCAATAGCGCACCGAATGCTTGCGCAGGATCGTGAGGCCGAAGGTTTCTGCGCACGGTCCCGCGCACAAGCGGCAATATTGCTGAATGATTTGCAATCGAATCGTCCAAATGAATAAACCTTATTCTGGCACGTTTTCGGTTCGCGTTCATTGGCTATCGCAGCGTCTTGCAGCAGCAATGCGTGCGGCGCTCCCCCTGAATAATCCAGCCACGTCTTGGTCGCGAAGGCGGCCATCTTCGGCAAGTTGCGAGCGCGTAGCTTGCCGTGGGTCCCGGCCGTCGCCGGGATGACGCGCGGCACGCACTCAGCATCCCGAACAGCCCCGCCAAAACCGCCTATAATAGCGTCTATGATTCCCGCACGCGCCGCCCCGTTGTTTTGCCGCGATTGCCTCCACGAGGGGGTGGCGGGGGCGCGCGTGGGCAATCGCTGCCCGTCTTGCGGCTCGCCGCGGCTGCTGGTTCATGCCGAGCGCGATGAGCTTGCCATTGCGCATATTGATTGCGACGCATTTTACGCGGCGGTCGAGAAGCGCGACGATCCATCGCTGGCAGACAAGCCGGTCATCATCGGCGGCGGGCGGCGCGGCGTTGTGTCCACCTGTTGCTATATCGCGCGCACCTATGGCGTGCGCTCGGCGATGCCGATGTTCAAAGCGCTGGAATTGTGCCCCGAGGCGTCGGTGGTCTATCCGCGCATGGCTCATTATGTGGCTGTGGGCCAGCAGGTGCGCGCCATGATGCTGGAATTGACGCCGCTGGTGGAGCCGATCTCCATCGACGAGGCTTTTCTCGATCTTTCCGGCACTGAGCTTTTGCATCACGGATCGCCTGCGATCACGCTTGCGCGATTTGCGCAGCGGGTGGAGCGTGAGATCGGCATCAGCGTTTCAGTGGGGCTGTCCTATTGCAAATTTCTCGCGAAAATGGCGTCGGATCTCGACAAGCCGCGCGGGTTCGCGATCATCGGAAGCGCTGAGGCGCGGGCGTTTTTGGCTCCCCGACCCGTCGGCCATTTATGGGGCGTAGGGGCTGCGACCGAGAAACGACTGGCGGGAGAGGGATTTTCGACGCTGGGCGATATTCAGGCTATGGATGAGGTCGACTTCATGCGTCGGCTCGGCTCCTCCGAGGCCCAGCGTCTGTGGCGGCTTGCGCGGGGAATCGACTCTCGCGCAGTGAGCCCGGAGCGCGAGTCCAAAAGCGTGTCCGCCGAAACCACGTTCGACGCGGACGTTGCCGACCCGAAGGCGCTGTCGAGCGTGCTGTTCTCCCTGTGCGAGAAGGTGTCAGCCCGCCTGAAGGCGCAGGAGGCCGGCGCCTCCACAGTGACGTTGAAACTGAAGACCTCGGACTTTCGTTTGCGCACCCGCGCGCAAACGCTGCACGAGCCCACGCGCCTGTCGGGACGTATTTTCGAGGCTGCCCGTACGCTGTTGCTGAAAGAGGCGGATGGCGCGCGCTTCCGTCTCATTGGCATCGGTATGTCGGGCTTTCATCCGATTGAGGATTGCGACCGAGGCGATTTGGCCGACACCAGGGTCGCGAAGGAAAAAGCGACTGAAAGCGCAGTGGATTCTCTGCGCGCCAAATTTGGCGCCGACGCCGTGGTGCGCGGCATCGCATTCAAACCCAATGGCGAGCGCGGGTGAAGGCTTTTTGTGCGCTCAGCGACGCGGAACCGAATTGGCTTCTTCCAGCAGCGCACGCAAATCTGCCGGCGTGCGGGCGGACGGCTGGCGGATGCGCGACAGCTCCTGACGGCGCTCCATGATTGCAGCGCGCACACTGTCGACGATGAGGATCATGGCCGACAGGTCGCGCGCATTGGCGTGAGCGGCGGCGACATGACCGGGATGCGTTTGCGCCACTGTCTCGAGCACTAATTGGTCGGCGTTGAGCGCGTAGGCGTCCAGCGCCTCCAGATCCGGCGCGTTGCGGATCTTTGGCAACAGCTCGCAGGCTTGCGCCAGCACATGCTCCACGGCGGCGCGCCGCCTGCGCATGATGACGCTGGTCAGCCAGGCCAGCAAAGAACTGGCGCCGCCGATTCCAAAGAAGCCGAGCCAGATCCAGTCGCCCCAGCGATCCATGAAGGTTTTCTGTTCGCGCTGGAAATAATCGATGGCGCCGGGGTGATTGGGCAACAGGGCGCTCGTCGCCTCGTCAGTGTCGGGCGCGGTCATATGCACGATGCCGGGTGCTGTGCGCGCAATGCGCACGCGGGCGCCAAACAGCAATTCAGCCAGCCTGGACACATACCGGCGATCAACGCCAAAGCCTGCGGCCAGATGAAACGACACCGCCACCGTGTTCACCGCTTCGACCGGGCGCGGCGCGCGGCCGCCAAACGCGCCGGCGGGGATCTCCGCAGTGGTGAGGTAAGGGAATTGCGCAGCCAGCGCCGCCGCCTCGTCAACAGGCAGAATGGCGACGCCTTTCGGGACGGCCTTTTCGAGATCGCGCATCAGGTTCGCCGTTTCGCGATCGCCGATATTGGCCAGAAGGGCAAGGGCGCCGATTTCGCCCGCGCCAAGCGCTGCAATGGCCCGCGCACGGTCGTTGAACACAACGACGTCAGTGTCCCCGAGTTCAAAATGCACCAGCATGGCCGAGAGCGTCGTCTCGTCGGCGGCATCGAAAGCCAGCGCGCCGACCTTGCGGATCGCGAGCGTGCGCAATGAATTCTCGCCCTCCGGCGCCACCAGTAAAAGCGCACGCTCGCGCAAGATGGCGACCGTGCCGGCATTGGCGGGATAATGCAGATCGGAGCGCACGACGGCCAGATCGACCCTCCCGGTCTGCAACGCCACCGCTGCATCGGCGGCGTTTGGCTGAAGGCGCAGGCGAATGCGCAGGCCGGAATCGCGCTGGGCCAAGCCTTCCGCGAAAGCGCGCATCACTTTTTCGTCGGGGCCGTCCGCAGCCACCGCCACGGTCAGCGAAACGGGCGCCAGCGCCAGCCAGAACGCCCCCGCGGTCAGTCCGCCGACGATAATCGCCAATGCAGCGAGCGCAAAGATCCACGAGGGAGGTTTGGGGTGCGGGATCATTATTTGCGGCACTCGCCGTGCGGCAGCATTTCAAGCTTTGTGAGCACGCCCTTGAGCTGGAAGGAGCCGTAGTCGAGCACCAGATCGCTCGACACGCCGTTCTCCCACATCTGGAACGAGAGGAGATAGGCGGGCGGCGCATCCGCCTTCCCGATGTCGAAATAACTCACGGTCACCGGCCAGCGGCGCATGTCGCGCATGGCGGGCGCGTCCCGGGTGGGGTCGGAAAGCGCTGCGGCGCTGGGGCGGCCGATCACGCTCAGGGTGTAGAAAACCTTGTCGCCCTCGTTCGAGCCGTCATAGAGCTTGGTGGCCAAGGTGATCTGTCCGGCGCGCGCGGCTTCAATCGAGCGGATCATCATGTCGGTGGGAAACAGGGCGTCATGGTCGGTGTCTGTTTTCATGACGGCGGGGCGGCGCAGATCTATCGATAGCGAACCGTCGCCCGAGCGGCTGGCGCTGCCCTCCACTATATCGGGCGTCCGGCGCGCCGAGCCGGTTTCCAGGCGGAAGGTGAGCGTGCTGTGATCTGCGCTTTCGAACGAGGTTGAGCGCATGCTCGTCGACACGCCTTCGCCTTCCGGCGACGACATCTCTGTCGCCTGACGAAACGTCGTCGTATAGCCCTCGCAGGCCGAGCCGGTGAAATCATAGGCGATGCGCCCGCTTGCGCTCACGGGCGCAGAAGCCTCGCCGGACGTTTTGAGCAGGCTCAATTCATAGAACGCCCGGTGCGGCGCCATGACCGGGCGCTGGCCCGCGCTCTGGGCGAAAGCTGCCCCGCACAGCAGCAGGCCAGCAAGCGCAACAGGGGCTATCTGCGCGAGACGAATGATTGGGCGGCTTAAATCATTTTCAGGCAATAGAGACATTCAGGCTCTCCGGACCAATTTCAGCTCAATGCCGATGGGGCATGGCGAAATTAAGTTGGCGAAATTCAGGTTGCACCAAACCAGATATAGCCGAAATTAGGGCTGTGCGGCGACTGCGCAACCTGCATAATCGCCTCACCTCGTTAACGGACCTTGTCATGGCCAACATTGAAGCGCGCCTGAAGGAGCTTGGGATTGTTCTGCCCAAGCCGGCAAATCCATTAGCCAATTACGTTCCCGGCGTCATCGCGGGCGATCTTTTGTTCATTTCCGGCCAATTGCCGTTTGACGCGCAGGGCAAGATCGCGCCCGGCCATGTCGGCAAGCTGGGGCTGGATATTTTCAACGAGGCGGGACAGGAGGCTGCGCGCATGTGCGCGATCAATCTGCTGGCGCAGGCCAAAGCCGCGCTGGGCAGCCTGTCGCGCATCCGGCGCTGCGTGCGGCTTGGCGGCTTCGTTAACGCTGGTCCAAAGTTTCATGCTTTGCCTGCGGTGATGAACGGCGCGTCGGATTTCATGGTGGCCGTGCTGGGGCCTGAAAAGGGCCGCCATACGCGCACCACCGTCGGCGTCGCCGAATTGCCGATGGATGCTGCGGTCGAGATCGACGCCGTGTTCGAGATTGATCCAGAGAGCCATCATTGAGCGCGCCGGGCTGGCTGGTCGCAAAGCCCGTCGCCCATCGCGGCCTGCATGATCGCGCGCATGGCGTGATCGAAAACACCTGCGCCGCAGCACTTGGCGCCATCGCCGCCAATTGCGCGATTGAATGCGACGTGCAAATGTCGCGTGATGGCGAAGCGTTCGTGTTTCATGACGAGAATCTAGAACGGTTGACCGCCGCGCAGGGTCGCATTGACGGGATCGATGCAAGGGACCTGGCGCGCGTGCAGCTTGTGGGTTGCGCGGAATTCATTCCAAGTTTGAGCGATTTTCTGGCTTGTGTGGGCGGACGCACGCCTTTGGTGATCGAGATTAAAAGCGCGTTCAATGGCGATATGCGGCTGGCCGAGCGCACGGCGAGTTTGGTGGCGCAAGCTGATGGTCCAATCGCGCTGAAGAGTTTCGACCCCGCCATCATGGCGCATTTGCGCGCCCATCGCGCACGTCTTGGTCTGATGCAAACGCCGCTGGGCATGGTGTCGGAAGCGCGCTTTGAGCCCGCCGAATATCCCGAGCTTGACGCTGAAACCCGCCTCAACCTGATGCACTTTCTGCACTGGCCGCAAACGAGGCCGGAGTTTTTGTCGTGGTGCGTGCACGATTTGCCGAATGGAATTCCCCATCTCCTGCGCGAGGCGCTCGGCGTCCCGGTGATGGCGTGGACGGTGCGCACGCCGCACGATTGGGCGCGGGCTGCGCGCTTGGCCGATCAAGCCGTGTTCGAAGGCCAGGTCGGGTGAGGCGCAAGCGAGTTGCACAACGCGTGATGGACAAGCCCCGCAAGCTCGCCTAGCACTTTATGCGCGCGTCATGCGCAGGTTCGGACTGGACAAAGCGTTTGCGCTTCTTCGTCTTTCTCCTTTGCGGGTTCTCCAGCGCAGTCGCCAGCCGGACGCTTGATCCGCTGACGGTTTCGCTGGCCAACGATTTGGGAACGCCGATCAGCAGCGTGGCTTTGCTGGCTTCGGCGCTGTCGCTTCCCTATGCGCTGGCGCAGCCGATCTTGGGACCGGTGGGGGATCAGTTCGGCAAAACGCGGCTGCTCAAGATTGCGCTCTGGTTGTCGGCGCTCAGCCTGATCGCTGGCGCGCTGGCGCCAAATTACCCAAGCCTGTTCGCCGCCCGCATGCTCACCGGGCTGGCGGGCGCGGGAATCATGCCGGTCGCCATGGCGATGATCGGCGATCTGTATCCGCGTGGCCGGCAGGTCGCCATCGCCCGCTTTGTGGCGTCGGCCATTCTGGGCCAGATTTTGGGCGCGGTGTTCGCCGGCATGGTCGCCGATGAAATCGGCTGGCGCGGGGTGACGTGGATCTGCTTTGCCATCGTGTTCAGCGTCGCCATCAGCGCCAATGCGCTTTTGCCCAAGGAGGCCGCGTCGCCGGACCCCGGCGCGCTCGGCGTTCGGGCGGCGCTGGCCACCTACAAGCGCATTTTCCGCAATCCCCGCGCGTGGGCCTGCTACGGCGCAGTGTTCGTGATGGGTGGGCTCACGTTCGGCTTCCTGCCGTTTGTGGCGCCCGAGCTTGAGGGGCGCGGCGGCGGCGGCGCCCGGGAGGCGGGCTTTATTATTGCGGGCATGGCGGCGGGCTCGCTGATGTTCTCGCTGTTCCTGCCGCTGCTGTTGCGGGTGGCGTCGCGGCCCACGCTGATGATTATGGGCGGGCTGACCGGCTGTGCCGGCTTTTGCGCCTATGCGCTGGGCTTGCACTGGAGCGCGCAAATGGGCGTGTTCGCGCTGGTGGGGCTTGGCTTCTTCATGCTGCACAATTCGGTGCAGGCGGAGGTGTCCGAGATTGAGCCCTCCGCCCGCTCGTCAGCGTTCGGTATGCACGCGTGTTCGTTCTTTCTGGGGCAAAGCGCGGGGCCGCTGATCTGGTCGGCGGCGATCTCGGGGCTCGGCGCGTCGGCTGCGCTGGTGACGATCGGACTGGTTCTGGGCGCCACTGGCATCGTCACGGGGATCATTTTCCGCCGCCTGCCGCGCATCGTCTCGGGCGCGTTCTAGCATCGAGGCTATGCTGAACCCTTGCGGCAAGGCCATAACGCGCTAGACTCCAGCATTCCACTCCAGCCCGTTCGGATGCGCTTTGTCAGGATCTGAGTTCAAGTTTCGCTTTGTTCGGTCGCTGGCCGATGTCGATCCGCTTGCGTGGGATTTGTGCGCAAACCCCGCCGATCCTGTCCTTGCGCCTGAAGACGAAGGCCAGTTTGAGCGTTTCAATCCTTTCATCTCGCACGCATTCCTGAATGCGCTTGAGATTTCGGGTTCAGCGATTACGCGCGAGGGCTGGGCGCCGTTTCATGTTCTGGTGGAGGACGGGAGCGGGCGGCTGGCGGCGTGTGCGCCCTGCTATCTGAAATCGCATTCCATGGGCGAATACGTTTTTGATTACGCCTGGGCCGACGCTTATGAGCGTGCGGGCGGGCGTTATTACCCCAAGCTGCAAGTCAGCGTGCCGTTCACGCCAGCCCAGGGGCGCCGCTTGCTCGTGGCGTCCGGCCACGGGGCGCCGGCCGCGCGCGCCAAATTGATTGAAGCGCTTGAAGCGCTGCGTGAAGAGACGGGCGCCTCCTCGATCCATGTCACCTTTCCGGTGAAGAGCGAATGCGACGCGCTGGAGGAGGCGGGTTATCTGCCGCGCACCGGCAAGCAGTTTCACTTCTTCAACAAGGGCTATGGCGCGTTCGACGATTTTCTGGCCGATCTGGCCTCGCGCAAGCGCAAGTCGATCAAGCGCGAGCGACGCGACGCATTGAACGACGGCGTTGAAATACATCGGCTCACCGGGGCCGATATCAGTGAAGAGCATTGGGATGCGTTCTTCCATTTTTATATGGACACCGGCGCGCGCAAATGGGGGCGGCCCTATCTCACCCGCGCATTCTTCAGCCAGATTGGCGAGACCATGGCGGATCGCATTTTGCTGGTGATGGTGCGCCGTAACGGTCGCTGGATTGCGGGCGCGATCAATTTTATCGGCGACGATGCGCTCTATGGGCGTAATTGGGGCGCGCTGGAGGAGCGGCCGTTTCTGCATTTCGAGGTCTGCTATTATCAGGCCATCGAGTTTGCAATTTCCCGCGGGCTCAAGCGCGTGGAGGCGGGCGCACAGGGCGAGCACAAGCTGGCGCGCGGATATCAGCCCGTCACCACTTATTCCGCCCATTCCATCGCTGATCCGCGCCTGTCGCGGGCGGTGGCCGACTTTCTGGTGCATGAGCGCGAGGCCGTTGCGCAAGAGATCGACCTTTATGGCGAGCATGTTCCCTTCCGCCGCGATCTGGCGCGCGAGGAGAGCGAGTAGGGCGCTCACCCACTTGAGCCCAACCGCTTGGGCTCTTGACGCGAGCCCCTGCGTTGCCTTTAGTCCACGTCGCGTTGCAGGAAAAGACAATGGCCGACACAGACCCCTACCAGCCCGAAAACATCTTCGCCCGCATTCTGCGCGGAGAATTGCCGGCCCATAAGGTGTTTGAGGACGAGGTTGCGCTCGCCTTCCTCGACGTTATGCCGCAATCGCATGGGCATACGCTGGTCATCCCCAAACTGCCGGTGCGCGGCATGATCGACATGCCCCCCGAGGCATGGGGGCCGTTCATGATCCGGGTGCAGAAGGTGGCGGCCGCCGTGAAGGTGGGCATGCAGGCGGAAGGGCTGACGCTGCGCCAGTATGAGGGCGCAGCAGGTGGGCAGACCGTGTTTCACCTGCACTTCCACATCATACCCCGCTGGGTTGGCGAGCAATTGCGCCGCCACGGAGATTCGATGGAAAAGGAAGACGTGCTGAAGGCCAATGCTGCGAAAATACGCGCCGCCTTCTAGCTCAGTGGAAATAATAGGCGGCGGCTATGATCGCCGCTTCCCCAGCAACGACCGCTGCAATCACTGAGCGGCGCAGCGCGAAATAGACCGCCAGCCCAAATCCCATCGCGCCAAGCCGCGCGGCCAGCGGCACGCTCGCCAGCGCGCCAGAGGGCGTTAACAGGATATTGGCGACCACGCCCGCCAGCAGCGCGGTTGACACGGCGCGCACCCATTCCAGCAGCGGCGAGCCCTCATCAATCTCGCGCGCGAGGAATATCGAGAGCGTGCGCCAGAACTCGCTGGGCAAAAAGCCAAACATTATGACCGCCAGATAGGGCCACAGGCCGCCGCTCCATTGGTCGAACGTCATCGTCCAGACGCTCATCAGCGCATACCGCGCCGCTTGAGGCCGCGCTGGATCGCCCAAGCGAGCGTGCCGCCCACAAGCCCCACCAGCAGCAGATCGAAGCCCGCGCCAACCAGAGGCTTGAGGGCCGGGGTGAGGACAAGGCCGAACGCCAGCGCCAACCAGTCGGCCGGCTCGCGCACATTGCGCACCAGAGCGGCGATGAAATAGATCGGCGTCACGAACAAAAGGCCCGCCGCCAGCTCGCGCGGGAGATTGGCCGAAAGCAGATAGCCCGCGACTGTGGCCAGCGTCGCCGACAGATAGAGCCCGTGCACCAGCCCCATGAACCACGGCAGGCGCGCTTGCGGCTCCATGTTGGGCAGGCGGCGGATCGACTCGGCCCAGCCGGTGACAGCGATCTGGTGCGTCGTGTAAAGCGTCGTCAGCAGTGAGGTTTTGGGGCCGCGCAGCAACGGCAGCAGCGACACGCACATAGGCAGCAGGCGCACGGAGGACAGCGACACCGACAGCGCAATCGCCATCAGCGGCACGCCGCCTAATACGGCGCCCAGAAAGATCACCTGCGCCGGCCCTGCCCAGATCAGCAGCGTGCCGGTCAGCGCCACGCCCAAGGAGACGCCCGCCTCGCGCGCCAGCGAGCCTATCCCCAGGAACGTCAGCGCCATGACGAACATCGGCAGCCGCGCCGCATGCAGGAAGCCGGCTGCAAACCAGCCAAGGCGCGTGCGATCAGGCGGCATGTTGGGTGAGGAGGCTGTCATGACGGGACCCGGTGCAAGCCCCATCTAGGCTGATTATGAGCTGAAGGGGAAGCAGCAGCGCCAAACCAAAAAGGCCGCCCAAGGGCGGCCTTTTGGCGAACGACAAGCAAAGCCAGATTACTTGATCTTGGCTTCCTTGAACTCGACATGCTTGCGCACAACGGGATCGTACTTGGTGTAGCTGAGCTTTTCGGTCTTCGTACGGGCGTTCTTGGACGTCACGTAAAAATATCCGGTGTCGGCGGTCGACACGAGCTTGATCTTGATATTGGCGGCCTTGGCCATGATAAATCCTGTTCTTCAATACTTCTGAAGTTAGCGCGCAAAATACGGACGGAGGCCGGGAAGTCAAGCAGCAAGCCGCGATTGACCCCCCAGGCCGGTCTCTTGCTCACATCTCTTGCCGAACCCAGCCCTGCCGGCCCACCCTATACCATGGCGCGGGCAGGAAATGGGACATGCCGGCGGCCAGGCGTTTCTCAAGCTCATACAGAACGACTCGGGTGATGACCGCCAGCTCCAGATCAAACGCCTCCTTCAGCGTGACCCATGCAGTCTCCACCAGCTCCCGGTCCGGTCCCACCATGCCCTCAACCTTGTGGGTGACGGCGCTGGAATCAGCGGCCAGAAAAACCGTGTCGTAGCGCCGGGGCAGGCGCGGCGGGGTGGTGGCGCGGGCGATGAAATGCAGCGGCTCAAGATCGGGATAGCCATGGGCGGCGAAGTCGCGCCAGCTCCCGGGCGGATTCTCCGGCTCACCGCAATCCCGCTCGGCGATCATGAGCCCGGTTTCCTCGAAGGTTTCGCGGATTGCCGCCAGCGCCAGCGCGCGCGGCAGGGAATAAGCCGGGCCCACTTTGGCCAGCCGCATCTCGACCAGCTCGGGCAGCATGCCCGCGACGTTCATGCGCTTGTCGTCGGGCGCCACGCAGCCGCCGGGGAAGACGAATTTGTCAGGCATGAAGCGGTCGCCGGGATGGCGCTTGCCCATCAACACGCGGGGCTGCGCGCCGCTGCCGTCGATCAGGATCAGGCTTGCCGACAGTACGGGTCGCGCGGGCGTGGGCGCAAGCAAACGCACGCGCTCCCACACTTCGCGGTTCAGCAGGCCAGCAAGATCCTCTTGCGCCGCAGGGATAAACGTCACTGTGCGGGCATCGTCGCCGCTTCCCGCTCTTCCGGGTGGAAGCCGTGCATGCGCAGCGCCCATTGATAGCCGATCAGCGCGCCCTTGATGCGCGGCAGCAACCAGAGCGACATCAAGGTTGCGACCAGCGGCCACACCACCATGTGAATCCACATCGGCAGTTCCGGGTAATGTCCGTCAGCGACCATAAGCATGGCGGCGACGACATGCCCGACGATGAAAATCGTCACATAGGGCGGGGCGTCGTCAGCGCGCTGGTGGTGCAATTCCTCGCCGCATTTGGGGCAGGCCTCGCTCACCTTCAGATAGGCGTGGAACATCTCGCCTTCGCCGCAATGGGGGCAGCGCATGGCAAAGCCCCTGCGTGCGGCCTGTTTCCAGTCGCGCGGGGGCTCGGCGTCGGGAGGTTGATTTAGAGTTTGGGTCATGAGCGGGTCTTTTTCGCGCGGGGTTTCTTTGAACCTGTATGTGGGGGTCTCCCGCCCTTTCTGGAAGAGGACGTCTTGTCGCGGCGCCCGTTTGAGGGGCGAAGCTTGTCGGCGCCGGGCACGTCGCGCCTGTTGCGGCCCTCGCTAAGCACTTCAAAGCGCAGCGCGCCAGCAAAAGGCGCAGCCTCCACAAGCCGCACCTGAACCATGTCGCCAAGACGATAGGTCTCGCCCGAGCGCGAGCCCACAAGCGCATGCAGGCGCTCTTCATATCGATAAAAATCATTGCCCAGCGTCGACGCGGGCACAAACCCGTCGGCGCCGGTTTCGACCAGTTTCACGAACAGGCCGGATTTGGTGACGCCCGCGATGCGCCCGTCAAAGCTGGCGCCGATGCGCTCGCACAGGAAACTGGCGATTAACCGCTCATTCGTCTCGCGCTCGGCCGCCATGGCGCGGCGCTCGGCGGCGGAAATCTGCGCGGCTATCTCCGCCAGCTCGGGCGGGCTCATATCGGGCAGGCCGTCGCGTCCCAGCTTCAGCGCGCGGATCAGCGCACGATGAACGATCAAATCTGCATAGCGACGAATGGGCGAGGTGAAATGTGCGTAGCGCCGCAGGTTAAGGCCGAAATGCCCGTAATTCTCGGACACGTATTCGGCCTGCGATTG
>CANJPM010000082.1 GCA_947476075.1 Beijerinckiaceae bacterium | reverse complement strand
TTGTAATCGGCTATGGCTCTGTCGTTGTCGCCTTTGGCGCGCCATTCAATTCCACGATTGTAGAAAGCATTGGCGTCTCTTGGATTTTGCTGAATTGCCCTATCACAAGCAGCAATAGCTTGATCACCACTAAACTTTTCACAGTCTTGAGACGCAGTTTGTGCCGAGGCAGAGCAACAAAACGCCTGCATTCCAAGAGTGATGAACGCCAAACTCAGGAGGGCTGACGTTTTCTTAGAAGTGATACTCATCATCCATCCCCACGTTCACAACGACGGCATTCAAGCAATCTCCACCACACGCCGCTGCGCCATCCCATCGCTATCAATGTAGCGCTGAGTGGTCCCAAGGGCTGAGTGACCAGCAAGCAACTGAACGCCCTGCAAGCTACCGCCTAAGGTTCTTATCCGTCTAGCCCAAAGTGTGACGGCTGCGGGAGATGCCGATGTAGCGAATTTAGCGGTCATCCTGACATTCTGTTTGGTATGACCTGTCACGCGCAATGTGGTATAATTTCTTTGAAATTCAATGGAGTTAACGATGCAATCTCCCGCATCGCGCCGACAGCAACTCTACAGGGACCGAAGAAAACGCGGGCTTCAATGCCTAACCCTTGAAGTTAGGGATGAAGAAGTTCGCGAACTAATCCGGCGAGGTTTATTGCCCCCCACAGAGGCTTCGGACAAGTCAGTCATTCGCCGCGCCCTTTACGCGCATTTAGACCGTACACTCTCTCCTACGGGGAGCGGGACATGAAAGCCCCAACAGGCGAACTTACTTCTTGCCGCCAAATACGTGCGGCGCGAGCCCTCATCGGTTGGACACAGAAAGACTTGGGCAATGCCATCGGGGTCGACGAGCGGCAAATACGGTTTTGGGAGCGACGACTTCCAACCAACAAGAAGAAAATGCTCATCCTGATTGATGCATTCAAAGCCGCCGGGGTCGAATTTATTTCTACTCCTACGATAGGCGTTCGCGGAATTAGTAACGCGTAACGGCCAAAACGATCCGAATATGACGCGTCACAGGTCCCCAGCTTCCAGAGTTTTAAGACACCAAGCGCGCGCGTGCGCGCGACCGGTTTCCGGAACAGTTGAGAAATGCCCTATCTGTATTGAGGCCCGGTCCCATGAGGCAAGGGACTACGACCAATGCGGGTATTACCTCTGGCCGGGCGTGAGGAGTACGAGCCCCCTCGCCTCGCCATATCCGGTGCCGAGCGGGTTGGCGCGGTCGAGAGAACACGGAACTGGGCCTTCCGGAAACCCATCCCAGCGGGTCCGCTGTGGGTCCGCAAAAATTTCCAGACACAAAAAGCTTCCGCCCCCGAAGGCGGCGGCTCTTTGATTTTGGGAATGCGTGGAATGATGAGTGTAAGCTCCGCCACAGGGTGCGCGGTCAGCTGGTTTCCGATAGGATTGATGCGCAAGGAGCATGCGGCTTGAGACTTGTCGATGAGCTCAAGATAATGTCTACAGAAGCCCCCAACCCAAAAGTAAGGAAACAGCCGCCGCGACCTGCCTCATGCTTCCCATACGCTTCCCAATCGGCAGTTTTGGGAATCAAGGAAAAGCTAATATCCACTAAGTCTTTGATTTAATTGGTACCGCCTCCCCGGCTTGAACGGGGGACCCCCAGATCCACAATCTGGTGCTCTAACCAACTGAGCTAAGGCGGCGAAGATTGAGCGGAAACTAGTTTGCCCAGCGCCCGATTGCAAGCGCGCGCATCGCCCTTAAACGGAAAAAAGCGTCGCGCAGGCGCGCGACGCTCAACCATAAGGCTCAAGATTTCAGGCCGTGAGGCCGAAGCCTTTGCCAAAGTTGGCCGCCAGCGGGGCCATCGCGTCATTGGCGACCTTCTGGACGAGAATCGCATATTCCTTTGTCTGCGCGTTGAGCGTCTCAGCCTGTTTGCGGGCGTGTTCATTTTGCAGGGCGAACACGTCAGTCAAAGATTTGCAATCGGCCAGCGAGCGGGCGAAATCAAAACTTGCGCCGCTCGTGATCTTGAACGTCTCAAGCGCCTTCAGACGCAGCGCCTCAACGCCCTGATCGCTGACCTTGAATGCCGCTTCAAGAGAAGCAGTGGCCTCGCCGGCCGCTTCCACCAGGCGGTTGTAGGCCGCCTTGCTTTGATCAAACGAGCTGACGCCCACCTTTCGAACGACTTCTGTGAAGTCTCCGAGCTGTTCAAGGACGGCTTCGACAGCGAGAGCCGGAGTCGCCTCAGGCGCGCCGGCAGGCGCGTCAACCGGCGCGTCAACGAGATCGTCATGAGCGGTCGACACAGGCTCGAATACGGGCTTGGACGCTGACTTGGACGCCGACTTGGACGCCGGAACGCGAGCGGGCGATTTGCGGGGAGCAGCCATGAATGATGTCCTTTCGCTAGTGGAGACGTGTTGGGGAGTTACTTGTTGTGGCCAGCGGCCTTCTGCACGGCGTCGCCCAGTTCGCGCGCCTGCTCCTGAACAGCGGCCATCTGCTGCTGGACATAAGCAGTCTGAAGCGCGAGCACTTCCTGAACGTCCTTGGCGTTGACCAGCTTTTCAGCAAGATCAAAAGCCGAGGTCACGCTTTTCTCGGCAAAGGCGACAGCCTTGGCGCCCGCGTCCTTGACGCCCATCTGGGCGCCGCCGGCAGCTGCGTCAACGCCGCTGGCGGTCTTCTGCACGGCGCCGATGAAGCCTTCAAACGCCTTGCGCGCCTGAGCGACGCTGCGGCCTGCGAATTCGCGCATTTCAGGGGGGATCTGCGTGGGAAATTCGTTCGTCATGCCTTGTCTCCGTATTCAGGGGCTCGAACGTTTAACGATGCAGGCGCCCTTTGATTTGCATCCAATGAAAAATTATCTACAGCATCATTTGCTGCACTGCAACATAAATCCTGAACTTCACTGCGACGCACAATTTTCAATAGCGAAGATTAATGATGAACGCAGGCAGATGGGTTCAAAGGCCGCGTTCGCATGGATTCCGCAGCCGCAGCGCTTTAAGGTTCCGTTAAGCAAATGCTTGAAGCGACGGCGATCTTTCGCCACTCTGAAAGTTAGGGCGCGCAGCCAGACCCAAGGATTGCACCGGATGTCGGACGAGCCGCAAATGGCGGGCACTACAGAAGCGCAGATCGGACGCGAGCGTATTGACGCCGCGCTCTCCGATCCTGCGTTCGCGCCCTTCCGTTCAAGCGGCGTCGTTCTGGCGGCCGCAGGCCTGCCCGTGCGCATTATTCACGCCAGCCCGGCCGCCCAGTCGCTGTTTGGCGCAGCAAGTCTTGAGGCTCTCACCAGCCGCTGTTTGCAGGGCGAGGAGCCTGGCGCGCGCCGCCTGTCCGACCTCGCCTCAAACCTGCGCCCCGGCGGACCGGCGCGGCTTGAGCGCCTGCGCTTCACCGTCAACGGCAAGTCGGCAGCGCTTATCTTCCTGTGCCGCAGACTGCCGGCGGGCGCGCAAGACGGCGGACCGCTGTTCATAGCGGCAGCGGACGCAGCCTCGCTCACAGCGGCCGCGGCCCCGCCGCAAGCGCAACAGGCTTTTGAATCCCCCACCTTTGAAGTGCAAGGCGTCAATCAGGCCTCGCCCGCAATCGCGCCCGGCAGCGTCCGCTTCGTCTGGCGCACGGACGCCAGCCACCGCTTCACCATGATCGACGATCGGCTGACGCCCGCTCTTGGCTGGCGCGCGGAACAATTGATCGGGATGAGCTTTCTGGAAATCGCCGCCCGCGCGAATTTTGATCCGCAGGCGCGCCTGCGCGAGGCCCTCGCCCGTCACAAGACGTGGAGCGGAATCGAGGCGCTATGGCCCCATTCCGGCAACGCATTTGCCGCGCCCGTAACGCTTGGCGCAATTCCCCTGTTCGCCCGCGACCGTCGCTTCGACGGCTTCAGCGGCTTCGGCGTAGTCCATCTCACGCGCGCTCAGGCGCGGCCCGCCGCAGCGGAGACTTTGAGCGAACCAATCGCGGACGAGGCGCCGGAGCCGATTTCGGAAGGCGCGCTTCTGGAAGAGATCGACGAGACGATTTTACCGGAGATTCCGGGCGCTGAAGAGGAAGCGGCGTCCGAACCGGCGCGCCATAAGTTTTTGGCGCCCAATGTCGTTGCGCTTGACGCATGGAAAGGCGCAGCGGCCACATCTCAAGACAAGGCTGAACCCGAAGACGCTGAGACGCCAATTTCTGCACGCATGGGCCAGCCTTACGCAGGCTATGACGACAGCATCGAATTGTCGCCCAGCGAGAAGCTGGCGTTCCGCGAAATTGCGCGCGCCCTGGGCGCTGTGCGCAAGGACGAGGGCGTCAACGACAAAACGCGCAAGCTCGAAGATCGCCGTAGCCAGCAGCAATCGCTGGCGCCTCAAGAAAACGCGTCCGGGCATGAACCGCAAGCTCCTGAAGCCAGGTACGTCCCTGAAGCCAAGCGCCTCCCAGAAGCCAAGCAAGTTTCTGGAGCCCGGCAAAACCTTGATTTGGCTGCGCTTGTCGATCGCATCGACGCTGGCCTGCTGGTGTGTCAGTCGGGCGAGGCCGTCTATCTCAACCGCGCTTTGCTTGAAGCGCTGGGCTATGGCTCGCTGGTGGAGTTCATCTCCGCTGGCGGCATGGCGCAGATGTTTGAAAGTCGCAGGCCCGGCGGCCCCAACGCACAGGGCGAATCCGACGCGGCCTGCGTGACAACCGCAGATGGCCGCACTCTGACGCTGGACGCGCGCCTGAAAACCATTGACTGGGAAGGCGCACCCGCAACGCTGATGACGTTCAGCAGCGCCGGGGAGTCCGGCGCCAATGAAG
This sequence comes from Beijerinckiaceae bacterium, assembly GCA_947476075.1. Taxonomy (GTDB): domain Bacteria; phylum Pseudomonadota; class Alphaproteobacteria; order Rhizobiales; family Beijerinckiaceae; genus Terripilifer. Next base: position 9,014 of record CANJPM010000082.1, on the reverse strand, counting down.
CGCGCCTTGGCGCGGCTACGCGTTTGCGCGCACTGGAAATCGACTCCCGCGCCTTTCAGGCTGAAATTCAGGAATTGCGCAGCATTCTCGACACCGCCACCGACGGCGTCGTCGTGCTCGACGACGCCGGCGCCATCCTGTCGCTGAATGCATCCGCCGAAGCCTTGTTTGGCTTTGAGCGCCACGAAGTGACCGGCCAGAACTTCATCACTTTGTTTGCGCGCGAAAGTCAGCCTGCGGCGGAGGATTATCTCGCCGGACTGAAGACAAACGGCGTGCGCAGCGTGCTCAATGATGGTCGCGAAGTGGTGGGCCGCGCCCGTCAGGGCGGGCATATTCCGGTCTTCATGACACTGGGGCGCATCGGTGCGCCTGAAGATCAGCGTTTCTGCGCCGTGCTGCGCGATCTCACTCAATGGAAGAACGCAGAACGCGAGCTGAAAGAAGCGCGCCGCGAGGCAGAGCGGGTCAGCGCGCTGAAATCAGATTTTCTGGCCAAGATCAGCCATGAAGTGCGCACGCCGCTCAACGCCATTATAGGCTTTGCCGAAGTGATGATGGAGGAGCAATTAGGTCCGCTCGGCAATGAGCGCTATCGCGATTACCTGAAGGATATCCATTCTTCGGGCGGCCATGTCATGAGCCTCGTCAACGACCTGCTCGATCTGTCAAAGATCGAGGCGGGACGGCTCGATCTTTCGTTCAGCAGCGTCGACGCCAATCGAATTATCAGCGAATGCGTGTCTATCATGCAACCGCAGGCGCAGCGCGAGCGCGTGATCTTGCGCCTCTCGCTGGCCGCCAAGCTGCCAAACCTCGTGGCGGACGAACGATCGCTGCGACAGATCGTGCTCAACATTCTCTCCAACGCCGTGAAGTTCAACCAGCCCGGCGGACAGGTGATCGTGTCGACCGCGCTGACCGAAACAGGCGACGCCGTTCTGCGCGTGCGCGACACCGGCATCGGCATGAGCGAACGCGAAGTTGAGACTGCGCTGGAGCCGTTTCGACAGATCCAGACCTCGCGCCAAACCACAGGCACGGGGCTTGGCCTGCCATTGACGAAAGCTATGGTGGAAGCAAACCGCGCCGCCTTCGTCATCCGCAGCCGCAAGGGCGAGGGCACGCTGGTGGAGGTCTCGTTTCCCGCCACGCGCGTGCTGGCCGAATAGGCCCCGCTTTCCTTCAGAGCCGCTCAAAAAATAACAAGTCGCCTGAACCCGATATCGCGTATCGTGAATTGATCGGGTTTATGAGGCCGCCATCATGAGCATTCGCAACCTCGACCGCCTGTTTCACGCGCGCTCCGTTGCGCTTGTTGGTGCGAGCGCAAGACCGGGGAGCCTTGGGCGGGCGGTGTTGGACAATTTGCGCAATGGCGGATTCAAGGGCGCCATTCATCTCGTCAACCCGCGCCATCGCGAGATCGAAGGCCAGATCTGCGTGGCGACCCTCAGCGACCTGAGCCAGACGCCAGACGTCGTCATCATCGCCGCGCCGCGCGAGCATGTGATGGCGCTCGCAGAGGAAGCCGCACGCTTGGGCGCCCCCGTCGCCATTGTCATCACCTCGGACCCTTCCGGCCACGGCCCCAATTCGCTGAGCGCACAATTGCAGGCTCTGGCTGCACGGACGCAGCTGCGCATCATCGGCCCCAATTGCCTTGGCGTGCTGGCGCCCCGCATAGGACTCGACGCCAGCTTTGCGGCCCATCGTCCACCGGCTGGCGACCTTGCGGTGATCTCGCAATCGGGCGCCGTCACCGTGTCGCTGCTGGCGTTCGCAGCCGAGCGGCGCGTGGGTTTCTCCGGCCTCGTATCGGTCGGCGACATGGCGGATGTGGACTTCGACGACCTGCTCGACTGGTTCGCGATTGACGCTGGCACGCGGGCGATTCTGCTTTACGTAGAAGCGATTCAGGACGCCAGCGCGTTCATGTCAGCCGCGCGCGCAGCCGCGCGCGTAAAACCTGTCATCGTTATCAAGGCGGGTCGCTCGCGGCGCGCGGCGCAAGCGGCGGCCACGCACACCGGCGCGCTGGCGGGCGCCGACGACGTCTACAGCGCCGCGTTCCGGCGCGCGGGCGTGTTGCGCGTCGACACAATCGACGAATTGTTCGCCGCCGCTGAAACTCTGGGCCGCATTGCGCCCTTCCCCGGCGACCGGCTCGCCATTCTCACCAATGGCGGCGGACTTGGCGTTCTGGCGGTGGACGAATTGAGCGCGCTCGGCGGCAAGCTCGCCGACTTTGCACCAGAAACAATCGCGCAGCTGGACGCCAAAATGCCGCCTGCATGGTCGCGCGCCAACCCAGCAGACATTGTAGGCGACGCCGATCCGGCGCGCTTTGCAGCAGCGCTGGGCCCGATCCTAGAAGATCCAAACGTCGATGCAGCGATGGTGATTCATTGCCCTACGGCGGTTTCGCACGGCGGCGACGTCGCGCTGGCGATCAGCGAAATGGTGCGGCAACATCGCCGCGCCGCCTGGCGCGCCAAGCCGGTGTTCGCCGTGTGGCTGGGCGCCGATGAGCGCTCCAACGCGATCTTTGAAGAGGCCGGGATTCCCCATTACGCCAGCGGCGGTATGCAGGGCTTCATGCATCTGGTGAACTGGCGCAAGAGCCGCGACGCGCTTATGGCGACCCCTGCCGGCGTTCCCGAAGGCGAGCCGGATGTGGCTGCGGCGCAGGCGATTGTGGCCGGCTGCATTGCGCGCGGGGAGCGTTGGCTCGACGCAGTTGAGATCGCAAGACTGTTGCGCGCCTATGGCGTGCCCTGCGCCGATGCGCGTTTGGCGACGACTCCTGAAGAGGCTGCGCAGATCGCAATACCCATGATAGCGGAGCACGGCTCCTGCGTGGTGAAAATCTTCTCGCGCGACATCACCCATAAATCCGACGTCAGCGGCGTGGTGCTGGATCTGTCCACGCCCGAGGCCGTGCGCGAAGCTGCAATCGCCATCATCGCGCGCGCGCGCAAGGCGCGGCCAGACGCGCATATTCAGGGCGTCACAGTGCACCCGATGGTGCTGCGTCCCAATGGCCGCGAGCTGATTGCAGGCATCGCCGAAGATCCAACCTTTGGGCCCGTGGTGCTGTTTGGCCGCGGCGGCGTCGCCGTTGAGGTCATCAACGACAAGGCGCTCGCTTTGCCGCCGCTCGACATGGGGCTGGCGCGTGCGCAGATCGAGCTAACCCGCGTCTCGCGCCTGTTGCGGTCCTATCGCGACAAGCCGCAGGCCGACATCGACGCCGTGGCGTTGACGCTGGTGCGCATTGCGCAAATGTCGGCCGACATTCCCGAAATCATGGGGCTGGATCTCAACCCGCTGCTCGCCGACGAGAACGGCGTGATCGCGCTTGATGCGCGCGTTGAAGTAGCGAGCTGCCCCGGCCCTGTGCGCGCCGGCGCCAATCCGCGCTTTGCGGTTGCGCCCTATCCGCGCTTTCAGGAACGAACGTTCGTGCTGCGCGACGGGGCCCGCATTTTCGCCCGGCCCGCACGTTCCGAGGACGAAGACATGTATCGACGCTTCTTCCAGCGCATCTCGCTGGAAGACCTGCGGCTGCGCTTCTTTGCGCCGATCAAGGATTTCAACCACGTTTTCATCGCGCGCCTGACGCAGATTGATTATGCGCGCGCCTTTGCGCTGTGCGCCATTGACGAGACAGATGGAGAAATGGCTGGCGGCGTGCGCGTGATGCACGATCCCGACGAAACGACGGGCGAATACGCGGTCCTGCTGCGCTCAGACTTCAAGGGCCGCGGGCTGGGCTGGGCCTTGATGAAATCGGCGATTGATTACGCACGCGGCGTGGGTCTGGAAAAACTGAAAGGCCATGTCCTGTCGGAAAATCGCCCCATGCTCGATCTGTGCGCGCAACTTGGATTCACGGTGATCGACGAGCGCGAAGATCCCGGATTGAAGACAGTCATCCTCGACTTGCAAAACGCGAAATTGTGAGCCGCGCAGCTTTACGCTTCAATGATCGCCACATGCAGCCGGCGCGGGCCGTGCGCGCCCAGCAACAGCTTTTGCTCAATGTCGGCGGAGCGCGAGGGGCCGGTAACGAGATTGACCGTGCGCGGCATAAGCCCGGCTCCAAATCGATCTCGCAACCGCGCCCACACCGCCTCGTAATCGGCCTCGATATCGATTGCCCGCAAAATCACGATGTGGTTATCGGGCAGGAAGTTCAGCGTCGTCGGGTTATGCGCGCCGGACACAAAAGCAAGAGTCCCCGTCTCCGCTATTCCAGCTTCCGCAAAGCTCACTGAATTGAGATCGTCGCCAAAGGATCGCCCGTACGAGACGGCAACGCCCGCCTCCTCCCATGGCAAATCGCGCAAGCGCGCATCCTCGCCCATAATCACGCGCGCAGGCAAATCATGCTCGTGCAGAAACGCTGCGATCTGCGCTGGCGCATCGGCAATGTTTGAAACCCTTGCAATGCTTGTGGCCACCGCTTGCGCCTGCTCGATGAACATCGCGAGACGTCCAGCCAAATCGCCCTGCCCGCGCTGCGGCGCAATTCCGCGCTTATGGGCTGCAAGGCGCGCCTCTACAGACGCGCGACGCGGCGCATCTGTTCCCGAGACGCCAAGCGAACGGCGGATGTTGGCGAGAATGTCGTCGCGGGCGCTCATGTGCGCTTCCTCTGCTTGGCCTGCTGGGCCTTCCATTGCGCCTGGAACGTGTCCCCTTGCGGCGCAGGCATATCTCGCTTGTCCGTCCACCCGCCGGCAAGCGGCAGCGAGCTGAAGCGCCCTCTGCCCCGCGCAGCCCATGCGAGCGCGCGCATGGCAAGCCCGGTCGCAAAGCGATAGAGCGCAGGGCGGCGCGCAAAAAACGCCCACAGGCCAAGCCCTGCCCGCGAAACGGCAGGCGACAAATGACGCTCAAATTCACGTTCGCGCCAATGGCGCATCAGCTTTGGCAACGGAATGCGCACCGGACACACGCTTTCGCAGCGCCCGCAAAACGTCGAGGCATTGGGCAAGTGACCAGCCTTGTCGATTCCAATCAACGCTGGCGTAAGGACCGCGCCCATTGGCCCCGGATAGACCCAGCCATAGGCGTGACCGCCCACTGCATGATAGACGGGACAATGGTTCATGCACGCGCCGCAACGGATGCAGCGCAGCATCTCTTCGAATTCAGAACCCAGCATGCTGGAGCGGCCGTTATCAACCAGAACCACATGATATTCCTGCGGCCCATCGCGGTCGTCGACCCGGCGTGGCCCCGTTGAAAGCGTGGTGTAGACGGACATGTCCTGCCCTGTGGCCGAGCGCGCCAGCACGCGCAACAACCCGACTGCGTCCTCAAGCGTGGGCACGATCTTCTCGATCGAGGCCACCACGATATGCACTTTTGGCAAGATCTGCGACAGATCGCCATTGCCCTCGTTGGTGACGATGATCGAAGTCCCCGTTTCAGCCACCAGAAAATTGGCGCCTGTGACGCCGATGTCCGCCGCCAGAAATTTGGCGCGTAATTCCGCGCGCGCCTCCGCCAGAAGGCTTTCAGGCTGGTTGAGATCGCGATCTTGCGGCAACCATGTATGGACGCGGCGAAACTCTGCCTCGACGTCTTCCTGATTGAGATGCACGGCGGGCGCGATGATGTGCGAGGGCGCCTCGCCGCGCAGCTGGATGATGTATTCGCCAAGGTCAGTCTCAACAGCCTTTATGCCTGCACGCTCCAGCGCAGCGTTAAGCCCTATTTCCTCTGACACCATCGACTTGCCCTTGGCGACGCTCCTGGCGCCGCGGGCCAATGCAAGATCGACGATGATGCGGCTTGCTTCCTGCGCATCGCGCGCCCAATGCACATGGCCGCCAGATTCAATCACCTTGCGCTCATAGACTTCCAGATAGACGTCGAGATGGGCCAGCACATGATCGCGCAAATCTCGCGCCTGATCGCGCAGCGCATCAAACTCGGGCAAGCGTTGCGCAGCGCCGGCGCGCTTGGCGATAAAATTTGTCCGCACATTGCCAAGCGCTTTCTGCAATTGTCCATCGGCCAGAGCGGCGCGGGAATTGTTCTTGAATTGCGGCGAAGTGGGATAGGCTGTCATGGCTGGCGGCCCCAATTGAGAATGCTCATCAGATTACTGCTTTTGTCGGTCCAGACCAACTCGGACTCACCATTATCGCGCCATTGTGAAATTTCTTTTCTCACCTGTGGCGCTTCAAAGAAACCGGAATCGCGTGAATAGAGCGCCCATGAGATCGGCTGCTCGCAGCCCTCGCTCGCTGGCGTCTCGAACCAGCGCACGTCGAACCCGGAGCGCCTGGCCATGCCGCGATGGAGCGGCGCCATTTCGAACGTGTCGAGTTCAAAATTGATCGCCAGCACGCCATTGGTCGCCAAATGAGCGGAATAAATCTCGAACGCTTCCCTTGTCATCAGATGCATCGGCGGCGAGGCGCCGCGAAAGGCGTTCATGATCAGCACGTCGAAGTTTTGCCTGTCTCCCGACGCCAACTGGCGCTCCAGCACAAGACGGCCGTCGCCGAGCAGAACATCGGTCTTCGCCCTGCTCTCTTTGAGGAAGGTGAAGCGGCGGTTGACCACATCCAGAACCGCCGGGTTCAACTCATAATAGCGCATGACGTCGCCCTCCCGCCCGAGGCCTGCGACCATTCCCGCGCCAAGCCCAACCACGCCAATGCGCAAAGCCGCTCGAGGGTCAGCGCGGCGGATGGCGTGATGATTGAGCGCAAGGCCAAGGGCGCTGTCGAAATTGAAGCCGCAATAGGGTTCGAGTTTCCTGTCCGCATGCTGGAATTGCAGGCCCTGATCGACGCCGGCCTGCTGCATGGCAAGGCTGTAGCGGGTGGGGTCGAACTCATCTTTTCTGACCACGCGCAGCACGCCGTAAAAATTGCGAATGCGCTCCACCAGGACAGCCTCTGTGCGCACTTCGTCGTAAACGGCGGCGCCAAATCCAAACAGGCAAAACACCCCTGCAATCACGCCCGCAGGCGCCAGCCATGACGAGTGAAGCGTCTTAGCCTCAAGCCGCAAAAGCCTGACGCTTATTGCGGCGATGGCGAACAGCGCGGCTTGCTGCTCAAAATAATCGCGAAACAACAGCGGCGCAGCCAAAGCGATTGCGACGCCGCCAAGCGCGCCGCCGAATGAGACCGCGAGATAGAATTTCGGCAACCGCACAGGCTCCGGCTGCAAGCGCACCATTTCCGCATGGCAGATCATGCAGCCCACAAACAGCGTCGCGATGTTCAGCGTTATCTGGACAAGCAAATCCGTCGATGTGGCAGGGCGCGTGAGCAATAGCGTCACGCCCGCCAGCAGCAGAAAGGCGATTGCAAACAGCCCGCGCCGATAGACGCGCTGGCTGCCAAATGCGATCACAAAAGTCAGCAAATAAAGGCTTAGCGGCGCAACCCACAGGAATGGCGCCACCGCAGACCATTGGGAGATTGCATTCGTGACCGCCAGCAGCAAGACCGAGCCCAGCGCTGCATAGGCGACCCACCAACACACAGGATCGGCGCCGCGCATCGCACGCCATGAGGCGCCCGCATCGGCGCGCGCGTCGCCCTTGGCCTGCGCCATGGTTATCAATCCGCACAAGGCGAACAGCGCTGCGTAAACCACGAACGCCGACGACCAGAGAAGCGTCTGCGCGCCGCTGGTCAGCAGGCGCTCGAAGACGAACGGATAGGACAAGAGACCAAAGAAAGAACCAAGATTGGAGGCTGCAAAGAAACGCGCTGGATCAAGCCCCGGATCAACGTGCGCAAGCCAGCGCGAGAGCAGCGGCGAGGTCATCGCCAAAATCATGTAAGGTATGCCGATGCTGACGGCCAGCAACGCGACGATACGCCAGGTCGGATCATCCAGCGCACCGGGTTTCCACACTTCAGACGGCGTGATTGGCAACAAGAACAGCCCGATCGCCAACACGCCCATTTGCACTAACGCTTGCGTGCGAGCGGAAAACGCCATCGTAACGATGTAGGCGAGCCCATAGCCGGCCAGCAGCGCAACCTGAAAGAACAACATGCAAACGACCCACGTCGTCGCACTTCCGCCGAACCAGGGCAGGATGTATTTCGCCAGCATCGGCTGCACCTGAAACAACAGGAAGCCGGCCAGCGCCATGTTGGCGGCGAAGACGACGACGATAGCCTTGCGCGACAGAATCACGAGTTCATTTTTCAGGGTTCGCCGCGCAAATGGGCGCCGCCTGCGTCATGCTCGCCAGCACTTCGGCCACATGGCGGACTTCAATTTTTGAGCCCTCACGCGCGAGCTTGCCCGCTATGTTCATCAGGCAGCCAAGATCGCCCGCCAGCAGCGTGCCGGCGCCGCTGTCCTCCACGCATGCCGTTTTGGCCGAGACGATAGCGCCGGAGATGTCACTATATTTGACCGCAAACGCGCCGCCAAATCCGCAGCATATGTCGCTGTCTTTCATTTCCCTCAATTGCAAGCCTTCAACGCTGGCCAGCAACCGGCGCGGCTGATCGCTGACGTTGAGTTCGCGCAAGCCCGAGCAGGAATCATGATAGGCGACGGTATGGGGATAGGCCGCCTGCACCGACGTCACGCCCAGCACGTCCACGAGAAAGCTCACCAGCTCATGGGTTTTTGCAGCAAAGGCGCGCGCCCGTGCGCTAAGCCCCGGATCGTCGGCGAACAATTCAGGATAATGGCGCGCCAGCATGCCGCCGCAAGAGCCCGACGGCGCCACGACGTAATCGACATTGGCGAAGGCGTCCATCACCTGCAACGCAATAGCGCGCGCATTTGCGCGATCCCCCGAATTGAACGCCGGCTGACCGCAGCATGTTTGCGGGGGAACGCTCACCGCGCAGCCCGCATCCTCCAGCAATTTCACCGCCGCAAAGCCAACGCTGGGGCGAAAAAGATCGACAAGGCACGTGACCAGCAAGCCGACGCGCATCTGCGAGCCGGACATGGTTTGGTTGGACATCTAAGCCTCCTCCAGGCGAAAAGAGCTTGATTGAAAACTG
>CANJPM010000081.1 GCA_947476075.1 Beijerinckiaceae bacterium | reverse complement strand
TAGCGAGACTAAGTTGGGTGGAGCTTGCAGCTTCTGGAACCACGGTATCATTTCGAGTAGGGCAAAGACAATGAGTACTGCGCCGATCAGAACGCCCGCTGTTGACGGTGTGAACTCGTATCCAAAGGCGGCCCACCTGACGGGCCGTCCTCCCAGCAGCGTGAGGATGAACGCACCCAGCATTGCACCCGGAATAGCGGGCAGACCGAACCTCCACACCGTTGGCCAATGAGCGGTCCGATAGACGAGACCCCCTTTGAATAAGCCATTGAGGAGGTGAACAACCGCCGTTGCGGCGACTGCTGCCGGGGCTGTGAGGAACAGGGCGAACGCCGGGAGCAACAGGGTCCCGAGACCAAAGCCTGAGAAGAAGGTGAGGCAAGACGCAGTGAAGGCGACGAAGCCGATGAGCAAGAAGTCCATTGTGTCCTCGTGTTTTTTCGCTCACCGTATCATGACGGTTCCCGCCATATGCAATGGCGATGAACTTGATCATCCGAGGTCTGTAAGTTCTGGACCATCTTCATTGATCAGCGCCATAGCCCTGTGGTTGTGTCAATGGTCATTACACATCTTAAGACGGTATCATGAGACAGGTTACTACCAATCCCTCTGCAACCGCCGCTGTACGAAATGCAACCGTCCTTGCGGCGAATATCCCTTGCCAAGCGGTTGGCTGTGAGCGGTACGGGGAGTGCTTGCGGGGTCCTCTAGAGCGAGGGGGCTCCGGGCATGGCGCAGGACGCAGTTAGGCTCCGCGGAGCCTAAGAACGCAGAGGCGAGGTCTTGTCACCCCAGTGCATTGATATTGAATTATCAAGCAAAACTGCCCTCGTGCACAAGACGCAGAACGATCCAGAACGCTCATACTTTGGATGCACCCCTCTCAGCGCTTGGCAATCGCCCAAAAGGCAGGTTTGGGTTGGCCTTGGGAATCAAACAACAAAGGCCATGTCAGATGTGGATGTGGATGATAGCGCAGCCAACTCGAAGCGTCCGTGACATTAAAAGTCATTACAGCAGTAATTTTACCTGCATGTTTCAGGTAAATATCAAACAATTCTTTATATCGTTGCGCAATTTTTTGATTAAGGTCCGGGGTTAATTCAGTATATCTTCTATTGCGATTAACCTCCACGTCAAGTTCAGTCACGTGGATTTCAACGCCCAATTCTGAGAATCTTGAGATCGTCGTATTAAGCTCACTCGCGGTCGGCTCAAACAAATTGACATGTTGCTGCAAACCAATTCCATCGATCAAACCTTTGGATTTCAATTTTTTCACTAAAGCATAAATCGCCTCTCTTTTCTTGGGTTTCCATTCATTAAAGTCATTGTAGAATAATTTCGCATTGGGGTCCGCTTTACGTGCTGCATCGAACGCAATTTCTATATACTGCGGTCCAATAATGTCTTTCCAGACACTCGACCTAATTCCATCTAACGCATTAGGGTCGACCGCCTCGTTAATAACATCCCAATATTGGAACTGCCCTTTGTAACGCGTGACTATGGTTTGAATATGGGTTCGCAAACGTTTGACCGCCTCATCCCGATCGATTTTCTTTCCATTCCCATCGATCAGCAACCACTCTAGATTGTTTTTGGGATTTGATGGCCAAAGTAATGCATGACCGCGAAGAGATTTTTCAGGAAATTTCTTCGCAAAGTCGATCAGAGGGGTGCACTGATCCCACTTGAAGTCTAAATTTTTTTTCCGCACTTGATTAGGGTTGAAGCAATTTATACTAAGAATATTACTTTGTGACCTAACTATGCTGAAGATTGGTGAACTTGGATCGGCCAAGCCCTTCCTGACGATTTGATCATTGAGGCCACCAAAGCCAAATTTAAATTTATTTACAAATATATTAGGTAAAGAAGGTATTTCTTGAGCTATCAAAGCGCTGGTTTGGGTGAATAAGAAAATTACAGCCAACAGTTTCTTAAATCTAATCACTCGCAAGCACCTTTGATCAGGCCTATCGGCAGGGCATTGTGACTATTCAATATGAGTATTAACGTAAAGCTGATTTTGGTGCTAGTAAAAACAGCAGTGACAAAGTGTACATTGAACCGGCTTTGATCGCCTGTTGAAGGCAGCGCAAAAGTGTACCGGTCCTGTTAGTCCGTCTTGATGCCATTGATTGGCATGGAGGGACTGGAAGGATGTTCACAGTGGAACTTTATGCCGGGGTACCACGCGCGGTGATGGTGGACGGGCTGAGCCGCCGGGGAGCGGCAAAGTGGTTTGGCGTTCATCGCAACACCATTTCGAAGATGCTGCAGTATTCTGTTCCGCAGCCATCAGGCTTAGTCTAAATGATCCAATTGGCCCGGTCAGCCTACCGCACAGAAACGGCAGAGGAGGTGTTGCGGCATGTGCATCGTTCATGTCTCGCGCCGCCCCTTCAGAGGCAATCAGTGGTCGCTGACGCCAGCCGCGAAGGATTGCTTTCAGAGGAATATGTATGACGAACTTAGAGGGTCCTGAAAAATCGGGTAGCAGCACCCCTTGGCGACCCAGCGCCGCTCCTCTGCGGGACCTACGCGGGCTACTTACGGGCCCTCCCAGCAGCAACGGCGCATCCCAACCAGCTAAGCCGGCCAGACCCGCCATAACGCCTCCGCAGATCATGAACTAACATCCAACCCGGATCACCTAATGGGGGGCAGATCAGAGGCGAACGTGTCCACGCGCCCCTTGGTATTGTGGGCCAGGTAAGCATCGGCTACAAATCGAGAAGCTATTCCGGGGGCTCTGAACTAAGCGCCACAATCAAGTCAGGGGTCACATATGAGCTTGAGCGAACACAAGCAGTGGGCAAGAGAATTTTACAAGGGCGTAGAAAATTCCTTGAAGGCGTCGTTTTCACCTGACTTTTCTGAACTTGATGAGGATGGTATTAAGGCAGATGTGGAGCAAAGCCGCAATCATGGCTTCTTTTCGTCAATGTGCTCACCCACAGGTGTGACGCTTGAGGAAAGGAAAAAATTTATCGAAATTGTGTGCCGAGAAGCACGGCCGCACATGCTGGTTGGCGCCAATGTCAACCAGCCAAATATCGAGGACGCAATTGAACTTTTGGTTCACGCTGAGAAAGCAGGGTGCACGCACGCTTTTGTTGGATCGCCTCGGAAGATGAAGGACCCTTCGGAGGCAAGTCTCTTCGCTTATTTCGCAAAGATTTCGGAATCTACTAAACTTCCTATTATACTATATGGTTATGAATCTCCAGCCCTGCGCCACTTGCACCCCAGTGGGATCCTAGTTGATGTTCTCGATCGCGTCGCCGACCTTCCAAACGTGATCGGGATGAAGCTCACGCAGCCGATAAACGTCGGGTTGGCGTATGAGCTGCTTGATAGACTTAGCGGAAAGTTGCTGTTTGGTCCCGCCAACGTCCAGCTGATCCCGCTGCTAGCGAGGGCGTATAACATCCAGTGGAGCGGCCAGTGGATAGTTGAGGCGCTTCAAAGCCCCGAAAGGCCTTACTTCGTAGAGTTCATGGATCTTGTAAGTAGCGGTAAAATTGCAGCCGCGATGCGGCCGTTCTGGGCGATGATGCCCGCGTACAATTACGTTCACGCACTGCAGGAAGAGCACTTGCTGGTTGGCAGTCACCCTTGGGCGCACATCAATTACTATCGTTGGTGTACTGGGGGTAACGGCGGGCTTCCAAGGCCGGGCAAGAACCAACCTTCCCACAGTGCAATCCTCGACGCAAACGGGCGGGCGCAGATAAGAGCACGTTACCAAGAAATAGGGGTGCCGCTGGCCGCAGTCAACGAGGACGAATTCGTTGTCGGACGGACGAATTACCGCAAAGGAATACGCCCCACGGACCTCTCAACAACACCTTTTTTCTCCTTCCAATGACATCAAATCTGTTGTCATCCTTAGGGCTATGGGTGGTGACAGATAGTTTGCTTTAATTGTTGCAAGGAGCGCATGCGCGTGAAGGCGCTCAAGCCGAACTGCGTCGGGCGTAGAGGCTAGAAAATAAGCAACATAGTTATAAGCGGCCAGTCAGCCTATCTGACGGTGAGTGTATGTGGACCGACTGCATTGGTTTTAGCGGTTTGGCGGAACTATTTCGTTAGCTGCGACGACAACATCCTGCGGAGTTTCTTGCAGCAGCGCTACTAGCCGCGCAAGTTCGTCACCTGTTTTTGCCCTCACATCCAACTGCAAACGTTTTGCTTCCGCTAGAAACTCTGCGTCTTCAACAGCTTTATCGAACGCCAAACGTAGCGCCTGGAGCCGCTCGGTTGGGACGTCCGGAGGAGTCGCATATGGACGCCCAAAGACCGCGCTACTGAACAGGAGGCGCAACACCTGCTGGTCACGATCACTCGAAACATAGCTGAAAATAGATGGCGTAGACGGCAATTCCGAGAGAGCTGTCTCTTCGGTGTGAAATAGCACCTTGTACTTACCCGCTTTAATGGACTCGTCGTGACTAGCAAGAAGCAGATCGAGCACGCTACACAACCCATTAATCTCGCCGCGTTCGAGAGCAATCATCAAGTCAGAGTGACCTTTATATCCCTCAACAACCTTGAACTTCGTGCCGAGCAGACGATTTACTGCGTTCGGTATAAAGCTTTGAATTCCACCTGTTCCAGTGCCGCCAACAATCAGAGGTCGGTTCAGCAATATCTCAACAGAGTCAACGCCTGTGGCTGCCTCAGCAATACAAATCCGACTTGGTTTGGAGGTAGCGCCGATCCAACCAAATTGGGTGGGGGTCGCTTTCAAGTTGCGTAAGCCGCGGACAGCGTCGCTGGGTATATTTCGTGAGAACGATCCTATAACGGTTCCATCTTTGGGAGCCACATTGAACAAATAGTTTGTAGCCACCAAACTGTTCGCACCCGGCATGTTTTGTACGACGGTAGACGGATAGCCCGGGACATACTTCACGAGATAGCGGGCGAGCAGTCGTCCCCCGATGTCATAATCACCTCCAACGTCATGACCAAGAATGAATTTAACCTGCTTGCCTTGGTAGAATTTGGCCACACCATCGGCGTTCTGCGCGAATACGGAGAGTGGCAGGCTGATCAACAGGAAGCTAAAGACGGCCGCTGCCCGAAAATAAAGTATTTCTCGTTTCGCTTTGGTCATCGAGCCTACCTTTTGATATGGCCCCAACATGCTCTGGGTGTTGGGCTATTTCAAGGGGCTCTCAACTTGCTTTATGGTCGACCCTATCGACTGATCCGGCTGGAATGTTAGTGCAAAGCGCATTTTGGCGCTAGCGTGACTTGCTTTCTGTAAAAATTTAGCTCTAGTCAAAGAGTGAATGTCGCGCTCCGAAACCGGAATACCGGTCTGAGCTCAGTTTTGATCAATCAGGGAGGTAGCGCATGCGCGCAGGCGTGTCAGCGCTTATGATGGTGGCGTCTTTGTATGTTGCGTCGGGTTCGGGGACCTTTGCGAAGGATCCGAGCATGGATGTGATCAAGGGTCTCTATCTCACAACGGATTTTCCTGCCGTACAGATCCGCGCGGGTGAGGAGACCATCCTTCCCCTGACCATCTATAACTATGGTCTTCCACCCCAACGCACCGCCATCACGCTGGCGGATACGCCTGCTGGCTGGAACGCGGATGTGGAGGGCTCGGGCAAGCCCGTGAGTGCGGCCTTTGTTGATTATAACGGGCGCGCCAGCCTCAATCTGAAGCTGAGAATCCCCGCTAACGCTAAGCCCGGCGATTACAAGCTCATCATCAACGCCAACGGCGATGGCGCCAATTCCTCGCTGCCAATCTCCATCAAATTGGCCGAGCCGCTCGCGGCAAAACTGACAGCGACGCCTAAATTCCCGGTGCTGCGCGGTTCGCCCAAGTCGAGCTTCGACTTCAATGTAGCAGTGAAGAACGAGTCCGCAACCGACATGACTGTGAACCTGCGTGTCGATGCGCCTGGCGGCTTCACCACAACCTTCAAGGAGGGCTACAGCACCCAGGAGATCACCAGTATCTCGATCAAGGCGAACGAGAGCAAGGATATAACGGTCGCCGTGAAGCCCGCCCCGCGCGCCCCTGCTGGCGAGACTCCGATCCTGCTGGCCATTGCCGGTGACAAGGCCAGCGTGCAGGCGAGACTGGCACTCGACATCAGCGGTCAGCCGTCCATCACCGTCACCGGCCAGGACGAGCGCCTGAGCGGCGAGGCCACGGCCGGTCAGGAGCGCAGCATTCCTCTGATAATCCGTAACACCGGCACGGCCTCGGCCAAGGGAGTGAGCCTCAGCGCAACCCCGCCCAGCGGCTGGAAGATCGCCTTCGACCCAAAGGAAGTGCCGGAGATCGCGGCTGGCGAAGAACAGAAGGTCTCCGCCCTCGTCACCCCCAGCGGCAAGGCCATAGCAGGTGACTACATGGTGAGCATGCGCGCCTCTGGCGAAGGTGTCTCCGAAGCCGCCAACTACCGAATTACCGTCACAACTTCTACCCTCTGGGGCGTGACGGGAATAGCGGTGATCATTGTAGCGCTGCTCGTGCTGGTCGGCGCTGTCGGGAGGTTCGGTCGCAGATGAGCGAACCGGTCATCCGCACGCAACAGCTAACCAAGGCTTACGGGTCGCGGGTGGCGGTCAACAAGCTCGACCTGACCATAGAGCCCGGCGAGGTCTTCGGTCTGCTCGGCCCCAATGGTGCCGGCAAGACCACGACCATCCTGATGCTGCTCGGCCTCACCGAGCCTACCTCGGGGACTGCTTTGGTGGCGGGCTTCGACCCGCTGCGCCAGCCCCTCGAAGTCAAGCGGCGCGTGGGCTATATGCCTGATCAGGTTGGCTTCTACGACAACCTGACGGGCGTGTCGAACCTTCGCTACACCGCCAAACTCTGCGGCTTCACCAATAAGGAAGCCGATGAGAAAATAGCTGCGGCGCTCGCCCGTGTGCAGCTGACCGAGGCAGGACAGCGGCCGGTCCTCAGCTATTCCCGCGGCATGCGCCAGCGCCTCGCCATCGCGGAAATTCTGATGAAGGGCGCCTCCATCGCCATTCTCGACGAGCCTACCAGCGGCCTTGATCCACAATCGACCCGCGAGTTCTTGGAGCTGATCCGCTCCCTCAAGAAGGACGGCATGACCATCCTCCTATCCTCCCACATGCTTGAACTCGTGCAATCCGTCTGCGACCGGGTAGCTCTATTTAGTCAAGGCGAGATTGGTCTTATGGGGCGAGTGGAGGATCTGCTGAGCAGCGTGCTTGGAGGCTCCCACATTATCCGGATTCATGCCCATGGAGACGGTCTTGAGGCGGTGCTATCAGCCGTGCCCGGCGTCACCCGCGTGACCCATGAGGGCTCGGGCCTGCGCATCGAGGCGACCCGAGACATTCGCGGCGACATCGCTAGGGCCGTAGTTGGTGCGGGCGACGATCTCACCATGATCGACGCAGGCTATGCGAGCCTAGACGACGTCTATGCCCGCTTTTTCGAGGGCATACCCAATGCAGCGTGAAGGATCGGCACTTGCGGGCGCTGGAACTGTGATGATGAAAGAGCTGGGGGATAATCTCTCCAGCACCCGCATGCGCCTGTTGGAATTGCTGGTGTTCCTCACCGGCGCGGGCGCGGTTTTCGCAACCATCGGCGAAGTGCGCGACGTGGGGGGCGAGGACCCCTTCGTGTTCCTGCGCATATTCACCACCTCGAAGGGGGAAACCCTTCCTTCCTTCGCAGCCTTTCTTGGCTTTCTGATCCCCATCGTCTCCATCTCTCTGGGCTTTGACAGCGTGAACAGCGAGTTCAATAGTAAGACCATGAGCCGTATCCTAGCCCAGCCGATCTATCGGGATGCGCTGCTGTTTGGAAAATTCATGGCCGGGCTGACCACCCTGGCCGTCATGCTCTCAGCCCTGTGGCTCTTCGTAATCGGCCTCGCCATCTTCATGCTGGGCCTGCCACCGGGTACTGAAGAGGTGATGCGCGGCTTCTCCTTCCTCATCGCCGCCATCGCCTATGGGGGTGTGTGGCTGGCCCTCGCGATGCTGTTCTCGGTCGTGTTTCGGTCGGCGGCCACGGCGGCTTTGGCCTCGCTGGCTGTTTGGTTGCTCTTCGCCTTTTTCTGGACCATGCTGATCACAGTCATCACGCCAATCATTGCGCCAGTGGATCCCTATAATCCCATGTCGATCCTCTATACGGTCGAGGTGGGTCAGGCCCTTTCTCGGCTCTCGCCCAACACGCTCTTCGCCGAAACGACCATGGCCTTCCTCAATCCTGCGACCCGGTCGTTGGGCCTCGTGCTGCAATCCCAGATGCATGGCGCCATCTCCGGCCCGCTACCCTTCAGCGAGAGTTTGGCACTTGTCTGGCCGCAGGTAACGGGGCTGCTGGCGTCCGTCATCGGCCTCTTCACCGTGGCCTATGTCATGTTCCAGCGGCAAGAAGTACGCGCCTGAGCCATCGCCTCCCTTCGCCCTACTTACCTAGCTTAGGAGAGAAACTGGTCTGCGCCCTGAAAAAGTGATACTCCCTGAACTATGGTTGTTAATGCCTGTGAGCCACTTGGGATTAGTGGTCCATATCCAACGTTATTTTTCAGCGATTTTTTTTACCCTGCGCCGACGGCGAAGGGATTGCCTGCAAAAAAGATATTCTGCTGGCGTTTTGTTGCCAAGAGCCATGTGAGGACGGCTCTCATTATAATCGATCCTCCAAGCCTCAATTAGGCGTTGTGCCTCGGCCAGGGTTTCGAACCAGTGGATATTTAAGCACTCATCGCGGAGCGATCCGTTGAATGACTCGATGAAAGCGTTATCGGTCGGCTTCCCTGGGCGAGAGAAGTCTATTCGTGTCCCATGATGATAAGCTCACGGATCGATCACCGCTTCCCGCTTGAACGCTTCGGTAAAGTTGCCTTTGAACATCCCAGCCTCCTTGCCTTAAATTAAGGGAAGAAAGCGTCTACAAATCTAGGGGCTCTTCAGGGCCTATTTCTAAATGAAAATAAGCGCGCAACCTTTCGACTGCGCGCTTTCTTTTTTAAGTTCTCACGATAAATTAGTTATCTCAGTAGCCCATGCCACCCATGCCGCCGCCGCCCATTGGCATTGTAGGCTTGTCATTCGGAGCATCTGCAATCATTGCTTCGGTCGTGATCAGCAAGCCCGCCACAGAAGCAGCATTCTGAAGTGCCGTGCGCACAACCTTGGCGGGATCGATAATACCGGTAATAATAGCGTCGACATATTCATCTGTCTGCGCATTGTAGCAATAAGTCGGGGATTTGTGTTCCGTTATCTTGTTGGTGACGATAGAGCCTTCGACGCCAGCATTTTCAACGATCTGACGGAGCGGAGCCTCAAGCGCCTTTAACACAATGTTGATCCCGGCTTGGATATCTGCGTTGTTATTCTTCAGCTTTGCTACTGCTGCTTTTGCTCGAAGCAGCGCTGTGCCACCACCCGGCACAATACCTTCTTCCACAGCAGCGCGAGTTGCGTTCAGTGCATCGTCCACGCGATCCTTCTTCTCTTTGACTTCAACCTCGGTCACCCCACCAACCTTGATGATAGCGACGCCGCCAGCGAGCTTTGCGAGACGCTCCTGGAGCTTTTCCTTGTCGTACTCGGAGGTCACTTCCTCGATCTGCGCCTTTATCTGAGCGATACGGCCGAGGATATCGGCCTTGGCGCCAGCGCCATCAATGATTGTGGTGGTCTCCTTGTCCATGCGCACCTTCTTGGCGCGCCCCAACATTTCGAGGCCCACATTTTCAAGTTTGATGCCCAAGTCTTCAGAGATCATCTGTCCAGCAGTCAGAACTCCGATATCCTCAAGCATCGCCTTACGGCGATCACCAAAACCGGGAGCCTTGACTGCTGCCACCTTCAGGCCACCACGCAACTTATTTACCACTAGGGTAGCAAGCGCTTCTCCCTCGACATCCTCGGCGAGGATGAGCAACGGCTTTCCGGTCTGGACGACAGCTTCCAGGATCGGAAGCAAAGCTTGCAGCGAGGAAAGCTTCTTCTCGAAGATCAGAATGTAGGGATCATCAAGCTCGACGATCATCTTTTCGGCATTCGTGATGAAGTAGGGTGAGAGATAGCCACGGTCAAATTGCATGCCTTCGACAACGTCGAGTTCAGTCTCAGCAGTCTTAGCTTCCTCAACGGTGATGACACCTTCGTTGCCAACTTTTTTCATGGCTTCAGCAATCATCTTACCAATGGCTACGTCGCCGTTGGAGGAAATCGTGCCAACTTGCGCGACTTCTTCGGATGAGCTGATTTTCTTGGCGCGAGCTTGGATGTCCTTAACCGCCTCGACAACCGCGAGATCGATCCCGCGCTTGAGATCCATGGGGTTCATCCCGGCGGAGACATATTTAATACCTTCCTTGACGATGGCATGTGCCAGAACAGTGGCCGTCGTGGTGCCGTCTCCAGCGGTGTCATTAGTCTTGGAGGCTACTTCGCGCACCATCTGGGCGCCCATGTTCTCGAACTTGTCTTCGAGTTCGATCTCCTTGGCGACGGTGACGCCGTCTTTTGTGATGCGAGGTGCGCCGTAGGACTTGTCAAGGATGACGTTGCGACCCTTCGGACCCAACGTAACTTTCACGGCATTGTTCAGGATTTCTATGCCGTGCAACATGCGGTCACGGGCATCAGATGAAAAGCGGACGTCTTTGGCGGACATGGAGCATCCTTACTTGATAGAATAGATTTTATGAAAGGCGAAAAGCGCCTTCGCGAAGATCGTTATGCACAGACACCCATGATGTCGGCTTCTTTCATGATGAGCAGATCTTCGCCATCGATTTTGACCTCGGTCCCTGACCATTTGCCAAAGAGGACCTTGTCGCCAGCTTTGAGGTCGATCGGGATCAGCTTGCCGGCTTCATCGCGGCCACCAGGGCCAACGGCGACTACAGTGCCTTCTTGGGGTTTTTCTTTGGCGTTGTCAGGGATGATGATGCCTCCCTTCGACTTTTCCTCGCCTTCAAGACGTTTTATAACCACCCGGTCATGCAGAGGACGAAACTTCATGGCTTGCCTTTCTGGTAACTCTCCACGTAAGGGATCCCCGCTACGCAGCAAGCTGAGCATTTTAGAGGGCTGTTAGCACTCTTCATTCAGGAGTGCTAAACAACATATGGACACAGGTTGCCCAGTTTACAAAGAATATTTGTTTTTGGGGCCTTCTGGGAGTTGGGTATCAACGGATGCTGGGCTTCCGACATTCGAATACTAGTCACTCCTGTCACCGGTCAGCATCGTTTAGTACCGGAGAGAAGCGGTACGGATCGAATTTGAATCTTTGTGGCTCTTTTGTCCGTATACTTGCCACGCGTTCGAAGGGCGAGAACCCTTGCAGCTTCTTCAGACAACACGCATGATTGTATGCGTCTACGAATAGCTAAAGGTGTTGACTGAGTTGGTCGTGGCTGTCGTAGCGAAAGCGTTTGACGGTCGCTTTTTTGATGGTGCGGTTCATGCGCTCCACCTAGCCATTCGTTCATGGATGGTTGGGCTTGGTCAGGCGGTGTTCGAGGTCGTTCTCAGGCCAGATCTGATCGAAGCGGAGAACCCTGTAGCGGGTTTTTTGGCGCTGATGGTTCTCGGGCTCATCTTGGTTCCTTCGTCATCACGATGAGACCAAAATTCTCCTTAAATCACAACCTCAAATCTGGGACAGGGGTGCTGACGGGGAACAGATACATCAAGGGCTTTTCAAGCAGCAATAATAACGCTGTCATAAGTATGCATAAGACCAATCGCCTCGATATGATCCGTAAAAAGTTTCGACGCACTAATTCCTCACTGGACTTCGCCCCACAACCACGCATGTGTGTTTGTGTCGCGACGCATTGAGTTGCGAGTGATTTCTTTACGCCCCTGATCCGGGGCTTGTCTCAGTGAGGCGCTAAGAAAACGCGCCTCCTTTGACACAGGAGATCACCATAAGTTTGAATTCCAAGTTCACTCCCACGCAGCGCAATGTGCTTTTTGTTGCTGCGCAACGCAAAGATCGCTGCATAGAACTCTCCCCGGGTTTGCGAGGAAGCGCCGCGCGGGTATTTGCTGCAAAACTGATTGATGCCGGTCTTGCACGCGAGATGCGAACAAAGGACGGAATGCCTGCCTGGCGGCACAACAAAGATACAGGTCGCTATTACAGCCTGAAGCTGACTGCATCAGGGATCAAGATTGCCTCAGAAGAAGCGCTATCAATAGATTCTCCTTCATGCGTGCATTCAAAACCTGCATCACTTTCGCCAAGGGAAAGCTCCAAACTCTCACAGGTAATGCTCATGCTCTCGCAAGAGAGCGGCGTCACGGTTCAGGAGATCTCGGAGGCAATGGGCTGGTTGGCGCATACAACCCGCGCGACTTTGACGGGCCTGCGCAAACGGGGCGTCCACATCATCCGGCTGACGCGGGAAGGGGAGCGCAGCTCATCCTACCGGATCGAGCCATCCCCCGAGACCAGACAGGCAGCTTGAGGCCATGGCTCGTTTAGCGCCGGCGCGCAAAGAGATCGGGCAGGTTATGTCACCTGTCCGACGTTACGATCTTCAGCAGAAGCAAGATCAATCGGTTGCACTTGCGGAACAGCTCGAAGCGCTTCAGTCACTCGATCTGATCGCGCTGCGTGACGAATGGCGCAAGCTGAAGCGGTCCGAGCCTCCCCGCCTCAGTCGCGACCTGATGCTTCGGTCCGTGGCCTATGCCCTGCAGGTCGAGGCTTTCGGGGAACTACCATCGAATAGTGTCAAAATGCTTGGGACTTCCCACGACCAGAATGGGGAAGTGGCGCCAGCTTCCGATTCCTCCCGAACCCGTCTTTCTGCCGGCGCGCGCCTGGTGCGCGAATGGCATGGACGCACCCACAGCGTCGAGGTCTTGCAGGAGGGCTTCCTCTTCGAGCGCAAGACCTACCGCTCCCTGTCAGAAATCGCCCGGCGCATTACAGGCTCGCACTGGTCCGGCCCCCGCTTCTTCGGGCTGGTCAAGAAAAGGAAGTGAAGGCCGCCATGGCTGGCTCTGACAAGTCGACCTCTGCCACCCGGCGCAAAATCCGCTGCGCCATCTACACCCGCAAATCATCCGAAGAGGGGCTTGAGCAGGAGTTCAACTCCCTCGATGCTCAGCGCGAAGCTTGTGAGGCCTATATCAAGAGCCAAAGACATGAGGGCTGGATCGTCATCGCCACCCTTTATGATGATCCGGCCTATTCCGGCGGCAATCTCGACCGTCCCGCCCTGAAGCGGCTTTTGGCCGACATAGATGCGGGGCTCATCGATACGGTCGTTGTCTATAAGGTCGACCGCCTGACCCGGGCCCTGGCCGACTTTGCCAAGATCGTTGAGGCCTTCGATGCGCAGGGGGTCTCATTCGTCTCCGTCACCCAGGCCTTCAACACGACAACCAGCATGGGCCGGCTGACCCTCAATGTGCTCCTGTCCTTTGCGCAATTTGAACGGGAGGTCACGGGCGAGCGTATCCGCGACAAGATTGCTGCTTCCAAAAAGAAGGGCATGTGGATGGGCGGCCTGCCGCCTTTGGGGTTAGATGTTCAGGACCGCAAGCTCATTGTGAATGAAGGGGAAGCCAAAACCGTCCGCCACATATTCGGGCGCTATTGTGCTCTGCGCTGCGTGCGCGAACTGCGCAAAGAACTGGAGATCTGCAAGATTGTCAGCAAAGCGCGAATAGCAGCCGATGGCGCTTGCTATGGCGGCAAGCCTTTTTCGCGCGGCGCTCTCACCACCTCCTGCAGAACAAGATCTACATCGGCCTGACAACACATAGGGGCGAGGCCTATCGGGGAGAGCATCCAGCAATTCTTGATCGGGACCTCTGGGAAAAAGTCCAAAACCTTCTGGGCGCCAATAGGGTCGGCCGGCGCGGCCTT
>CANJPM010000080.1 GCA_947476075.1 Beijerinckiaceae bacterium | reverse complement strand
GAATGTGGCGCGAACGCTGGAGGTTCGACCTCTGCGCAAAGCGTTTACGATCATCCTGCCGGCGGCTGCGCCCACCATTCTCACTGGCATGCGCATCTCGATTGGCATTGCATGGCTTGTAATCGTGGCTGCTGAAATGCTCGTTGGCGGCACCGGCATTGGCTATTTCGTCTGGAACGAATGGAACAATCTGTCGATCACCAACGTCATCGTCGCAATTCTCGTTATCGGCCTTGTCGGCATGGTGCTTGACCAGACCCTCGCGCGCATCGCCCGCGCCGTCACCTATCCGGAATGATCCGATGAGCAAATTCATCTCGATTGAATCCATTTCCCGCCGCTATCCAAAGGCTGGCGGCGGCAGCACCACCATCTTCGAGGATCTCTGGTTCTCGATGAATCGCGGCGAGTTTTCGGCCATTATCGGGCATTCCGGTTGCGGCAAGACCACCGTGCTCAACATTCTCGCCGGGCTCGAATTGCCCGACGACGGGCTGACCGTGGTCGACGGTCACGCGATTGAAGGTCCATCTCTTGATCGCGCCGTGATCTTCCAGAGCCATGCGCTGCTGCCGTGGCGCACGGTTCTGGGCAACGTCTCCTACGCCGTCTCATCGAAATGGCGCGACTGGAGCGCCGAACAAGTCGCAGCCAAAGCGATGGCGGCGATTGACAAGGTGGGGCTGAAAGGCAGCGAGATGAAGCGACCCGCCGAGCTTTCCGGCGGCATGAAACAGCGCGTCGGCATCGCCCGCGCACTGTCCATTGATCCAAAGATCTTGCTCATGGACGAGCCTTTTTCTGCGCTCGATGCGCTCACGCGCGGCGCCTTGCAGGACGAGGTGCGCCGGATCTGCGTGGAGACGGGACAGACAGCGTTCATGATCACCCACGACGTCGACGAGGCTATCTATCTGGCCGACAAAATCGTGCTCATGACCAACGGTCCCGAAGCCATGATCGCGGAAATCGTCGAAAACCCGCTGCCGCGCGACCGTCGCCGCGTCGATCTACATCGCTCGCCCGATTATTACCCGCTGCGCAACCACCTGATCGACTTCCTCGTAACCCGGTCGAAAACCTTCAAGGACGAGATGCCCGCCGGCTACGACAAGCGCCACCCGCCGATTGTGCGTCCAGGCGCCGACAATCCGCTAACGCCCGGCGAGACCCGCAAGGTCGCCTGATTTTTCTCACATTAAACAGGAGATGATTATGAAGCGCGAAGAACTCACGGAAAAGATTCTCGACATCAAGCGCGAGAAGGGCTGGACGTGGAAATACATCACCACTGAAATCGGGGGCATGAGCGACGTGATGATCGTTGGCGCCCTGCTCGGCCAGATGAAGCTGGTCAAGCCGCTGGCCGAAAAGGCTGCCGCTTTATTCGGGCTATCTGAAGTCGAAAAGCGCATGCTCAACGAAGTTCCGCATCGCGGCTCGCAAATGCCTCCCACCGATCCGCTGATCTATCGTTTCTTTGAAATGGTGATGGTGAACGGCCCGGCGTGGAAGGCTCTGATCGAAGAAGAATTCGGCGACGGCATCATGTCGGCCATCGACTTTGACTTCCAGATGGAGCGCGTCGCAAACCCCAAGGGCGATCGCGTGCAATTCGTAATGTCCGGCAAGTTCCTGCCCTACAAGTATTACGGCGCCGAACAGGGCGTTCCGGAATACGGGTTCAAGGAAAGCTGAGAGGGGCGAGGCCCCTCATCCGTCGCGCCGCGCGCGCCACCTTCTCCCGCGCGCGGGAGAAGGGTTAGCTCCGAACATTCCTTCGCCCGCAGGCGGGCGAAAGTGCGCCTTGCGTAAGCAAGCGGCGGATGAGGGATGCGCCACTCGCTTTCCCCGCGTATCCGCCCTAAAACCATTTCATGAACATGCACACAGACATCATCGTCGCGGGCGCCGGTGCGGCGGGCTTGGCGAGCGCACTGGCAATCGGCCAATCGGGGCGCAGCGTACGCGTCATCGGCAAGCCGGATGTGGGCGGCGCATCGCGCACTGTGGCGCTGTTTGACGGCTCGATCCGCTTTCTGGAGGCGCTGGGCGTTTGGGAGCGCTTGGCGCCCCGTTCCGCTCCATTGCGCGCGATGAGGATTGTCGACGTCACCAATTCCCTGTTCCGCGCGCCGCCAACCGTTTTCAGGGCGCACGAAATCGGGCTCGACGCATTCGGCTGGAATATTGAAAATAGCCTGCTCGTCGCCGCCATGGCAGACCTGCTGACCGAACGCGGACAGGTCGCGATCACCCAAACGCTGGGCAAGACCTATGACTTCCAGCCCGATCGGGTAAGCGTCGAGACCGATTCTGGAAGCTTCACGGCGCAGCTCGCTGTCGCCGCCGACGGTCGGCTATCGGTTGCGCGACGCGACGCGGGCATCCTCACGCAAAACTGGGATTATCCGCAGGTCGCCCTCACCGCGATCCTTGCGCACACGCGCCCGCATGGGGAAATTTCGACCGAGTTTCACACCCGCCAGGGCCCCTGCACGTTCGTGCCGCTGCCAGGGATTGCGGACGCGCCCCATCGCTCCAGCCTCGTGTGGATGATGTCGCGCAGCGAGGCCCGCCGCAGGCAGGCTTTGAAGCCAGACGCTTTCGCCAAAGAGACGTCGGAGATCTCTCACAATCTGCTGGGAGGGCTGACCCTTCTCACCCCTGTTGGCGCAGTACCGATGGAGGGGGTGTCGGCGCGTGCCCTTACCGCTCAGCGCCTCGCGCTTGTCGGCGAAGCCGCCCATGTGTTCCCGCCCATTGGCGCGCAGGGGCTGAACCTTGGACTGCGCGACGCAGCCCATCTGGCGCAAGCTATCTGCGGCGCAGACGACCCTGGCGGCGCTGGCCCGCTCGACGCCTATTCCCGCCTGCGCGGCGCTGACGTCGCCTCACGCAGCTTTGGCGTTGATACGCTGAACCGTGCGCTGCTCTCGCCTTTTGCGCCGGTGGACGCTCTGCGGGGCTTGGGGCTTTACGCCTTGCGCGAGTTTGGTCCGCTGCGCAGATTTGCGATGCGCGAGGGCGTAATGCCGCAACGCGGCGCGCCGCTCGTCATGCGTCAAGGCGAAGCAGAGAACGCATAAAGCAGCGTGGTGACGGTGATCACCGACGCCACAGTTCCCGCCATCACGATGCTTGAGGCGCGCTCGACGTAGACGCCGTATTGACGCGCTATCACGAACACGTTGAGCGCCGGCGGCAACGCCGCCATCAGTACGGCGGTGTAAACCCAAATCTGGCTGACGCCACCCGCAAGATTCAGTGCGCCCCAGACCAGCAGCGGATGAAGCACGAGCTTGACCGCCAGTAGCGCCGGCGCCTCAGGCGCAAACTTCGTGACGGGACGAAGCGCCACGGTGGCGCCCATAACGAACAGGGCGCAGGGCGCCGCAGCGCCCGACAACCAGATCACCATTTTATCCACGACGAAAGGCGGGCGCCATTGCGCCCATGCGGCCAGCACACCCAGCGCAATCGCAATGTTGAAGGGGTGGAAAAACACCTTGCGCGCAACCATCAAAGTCGTCGCCAGCGCACTCGTTTTGCGTCCGCCCGCAATCCCCATCAGAAACGGCGTCAGCGTGAAGAAAATAGCGCTGTCGAAGGCAAATATCAGCGCGGTTGGAGCCACGGACGCTGCGCCAAACGTCGCCAGCGTCAGGCCCGGCCCCATATAGCCGACGTTGGAATATCCGCCCGCCACGCCCTGCATGGTCGCGTCCTCAATTTTACCGCCGCTGGCGAACCAGCCGATGCCAAACCCGCAGGCAAACGCAATCAATGTGCAGCCGGACGTAATGAGGATGAAGCGCCAGTTAGCCAGCTCCGCAACCGGCGTCATCGAGATCAAATTGAAGAATAAGGCCGGGAGAGCGAGGTAAACGATGAAGGCATGCATCCACGCCAGGCCAGTTTCGGGAATGTCCATCGCCTTGCCGAAGACAAAGCCGAGCAGAATGAGCCCGAAGAACGGCAGCGCAAGGTCTAGGACACGGCCAAGCGTTGGCGCAATCAGACCCAGCGCCATCAGCGCGAGAAAGCTGAGAACCGGCGGGACGATAGATTTGAGAAGCGTCACGCAATCACCCGCAGCGGAGGATGCGTGTGGGTAGGCGTGGGGGCATGGGGAGTCAATGTAGACGTTGAGCGCACTCACCCGCCCCCGCTTTGCAGGGCCAGCGTCTGCCGTCCAGACGGGAAAGGGCAAGCGCGCCCGCCTTGACTTCCCTGCCCCCAGCACGCATCACGCAGGCGCTTGCGGTGCGGGACAGATGCAGACCAAAACCACCTTTCAACATTGGCTGGAATACGCAGGCTTCCGGCTGATCGCGGGGCTTTTCAGCGCTCTGCCCCTGGAGCAATCGTCGCGCTTGGGCGGCTGGCTGTGGCGCCGGATCGCGCCGCTCGACAAACGCCATCAGCGCGCACTCGCAAACCTTGCCCAAGCCTATCCGGACATGACGCCTGTGCAGCGCGAGACCGTCGTGCGCGATATGTGGGACAATTTGGGCCGCGTGTTCGCCGAGAGTTTTCACCTGATTGAGATCGTCGAAAGCGGCCGCGTCCTAATCGACGATTCGTCCATCGCCGCCATGCCGGCGGATCGGCGGTTTGTGGCGGCGGCGATCCATCAGGGCAATTGGGAACTGGGCGCCGCCGTGCTGCGCATCAGCGGTGGTTCGGCGGGCGGCATTTATCAGCGCCTGAAGAACCCGTTGGTCGATGATTACGTGCGCCGCCAGCGGGCTCCCTTCTATTCCGGCGGACTCTGGCCCAAACAGGGCTCAGCAGGGCGCCGCGCCCTGAAACATCTGCGCGAGGGCGGCGTGCTCGCCACAATGGCTGACCTGCGCGATCGCGACGGACTGATGGTCGCCTTTTTCGGGCGCCCGGCCCCAAGCTCAACCTTTCCCGCGCTGGCGGCGCGCGCAACCGGAGCGCCCTTGCTGGCGGTTGACGTCGTTCGCCTGCCGGGCGTGCGCTTTCAAGTCAGCCTGCGTCGCGTCCCCGTGCCGGAAACGCCGGATCGCATCGCTGACATTGAGGCTGCGACGCACGCCCTGCATAAGCAATTCGAGGCGAGCGTCCGCCGACACCCCGAGCAATGGATGTGGGTAAGCCGCCGCTGGGGGTGAATGCACCTCAAGCAAGCCGCGACAGCCAGCGCGCTCAATAACAAGTGATGTGAACATGGGATGCGTCCTGGCCCTCGCCGGGATGGCGCTGAACCCGCGATCCAAAGATGCGCGCCCCTTGCCCCGCCAACGCCCCTTTGTGCTATGACTGAGCTACCCTTGGTCAGCAGAGCCGGACGGAATCCCTTGCGAATAGCCACCTGGAACGTAAACTCCGTGCGTCAGCGCCTCGAACATCTGCTGGACTGGATGAAAGAGACGCAGCCCGACGTCGTCTGCCTTCAGGAAATCAAATGCGTTGACGAGGCGTTTCCGCGCGCTGAAATCGAGAGCCTTGGCTACAATGTCGCCACCCACGGGCAGAAGACATTCAACGGGGTCGCCATTCTCTCAAAATATCCCATCGAATGTGAAACCCGCCTGCCCGGCGATCTTGCCGACGAGCAATCCCGCTACATTGAGGCCATCGTCTCGCACGATGGCGCAATCACGCGCGTAGCTTCGATCTATTTGCCCAACGGCAATGGCGGCCCTGAGAAATATACTTACAAGCTCAACTGGATGGAGCGTTTGCGCCGCCATGCGCAGGAGCTTTTGAAGCTTGAGGAATCCCTCGTGTTGGCGGGTGATTTCAACGTCATTCCCGAGCCGCGCGACGCCAGGACCCCCGCAGCATGGATCAATGACGCACTGTTTCTGCCCCAGACACGCGCAGCCTATCGTGAATTGCTGGCGCTTGGCTTCACCGACGCCCTGCGCGAGGTGACGGATGCGGATGACGTCTACACATTCTGGGATTACACCGCAGGCGCCTGGCGTCGGAACGAGGGCATCCGCATCGACCATCTGCTGCTGTCGCCACAGGCTGCCGATCGCCTCAAAAACGTGGCTGTCGACCGCCATTTGCGGGCGCTGGAAAAGCCGTCGGACCATGTTCCAATCCGTATAGATCTCGTCTGAGAGCGGGCATGAAGCCAGCCCCCGAAACGCGGCTCCAGACTCCAGCCGGAACTGGCGGCGCTTTTGAATCGCGTTTGCGAGATTTGACCGATTGGCTGACGATGATGGTCCCGGCGGCGCTCGGGATCGCCATTGTGCTGTTTCTGGCAAATGCCCCAATTGTTGAACGGCTGCGTAATGTCGCGTTCGATCAATATCAGCGTTTGGAGCCGCGGAGGTGGAGCTACGGTACGCCGCTGCGGGTCATCGACATCGACGACGAGTCGCTCGATCGCCTGGGTCCGTGGCCGTGGCCACGGCGGCAGCTTGCCGAGCTGGTGGAATCACTCAAGGGCAATGGCGCCAGCGCGATCGCGTTCGACATCTTGCTGTCGGAGCCTGACCGCTATTCCCCTGAGGCGATCCTGTCGGAATTGCCGGAATTGCCCGAGCGTGAAATTCTGGCCGCCGCAATGTCGGCCCGGCGTGAATTGTCGGTCGATCCCCTGCAAAAGGCTTTTGAGGGGTCGCCTGTGGTCGCCGGTTTCGCGCTGACCGCGAGTCCGACCGATTCCGTGCCGCTGAAATCGAGCTTCGAGACAGAGGGCGCAGACCCAATCCCCGCGTTACGGCGTTTTGTCGGCATGATTCCGCCCGTGCTGGCTTTGCGCACAGCAGCCAGGGGGCTGGGCGCGATTAACGACACGCCGGACGCAGATCAGGTCACGCGCAAGGCGCCGCTGTTGCTCGCGGTTGGTCCGGCGGGCGGCAGCGTCGTGCTGGCGCCCTCGCTGGCGGCGGAAACCCTGCGCGTGGCTTTTGGCGCCGAAACGCAAGTGGCGACCGCCGTAACCCAATTGGACGGCGGCCTCGGACGCCACACGCGCATAACCTCGGTGAAGATCGGCGATACCGAAATCCCGACTGAACCAGACAGCTCAATCCGCATCCGTTTCTCCGCGCAGCAGGCCGAGCGGCGCATCCCCGCCTGGCAGATTCTCAACGGCGACGTGCATCGCGACGAGATTTTGGGCCGCATCATGCTGATAGGCGCCAGCGCCCGCGAGCTTGTCGATCTACGCGCCACCCCGCTCAACTCGGCAACGCCCAGCATCGATATTCACGCCGAGGTGATCGAGCAGGTCTTGACCGGCGCCCGGTTGATCCGTCCGCACTGGGCGCCGATCGCCGAAGGCGCGCTTATCTTGCTGGGCTCCCTCGTCATCGCCCTCGCGGCGCGCAAGCTGCGGCCTGTGGCTGCGTCTCTCACGGCGCTATTGATCCTCTGCACGCAGGCGGAGGCGAGCTGGCTCGCTTTTCTGCGCACGGAAACGCTGATCGACCCCGTGACGCCCGGCCTGTCGCTGGCCGCAACCTGGATTTGCGCGGCAATCGTGGTCCGGCGGCGCGAAACCAGGAACAAGCTCTTCGTGCGCAACGCATTCGGGCGCCATCTGGCGCCGGCCGCCGTCGAGCGTCTGGCGAGCGATCCGACGGCGCTGCGGCTGGGCGGCGAGACGCGGGAGACGAGTGTTCTGGCGTGCGGCCTGCCCGATTTCCCAGTCCGTGCGCGGCAGCTGGATCCCCGCGGCGCAGTGGCTTTGCTGAACTGGCTGCACACGTCCCTGACCGCCGCCGCTTTGGCCAAAGGCGGAACCATAGACCGCTATCATGGCGCAGGCCTCAACGCGTTCTGGAACGCGCCGGTCGAGAGCCCGAACCATCCCGACCAGGCCTGCGCTGCGGCGCTGGGAATGGTGGAGGCCATGGCCCGCCTCAACGGCGCTATGGCTGAAGCCGCCGTGCGGGAAGGCAAACAACATGCGCCGCTGCGGCTGGGGATAGGCATCGGCTGCGGCCCGTCGCTGGTGGGAGATATGGGCTCGATGCAACGTTTCGACTATTCGGTCATGGGCGATAGCGTCATGCAGGCGACTGAGCTTCAGGCGCTGACCAATGCTTGCGGCCTCCCGATCCTCGTCTCAGGCCCTGTCGCAAGCCGTGCGCAGGACCATCTTTTTGCGCCGCTTGGAAACCTCGCGGGGGCGGAGAGCAGTCCAATCTTCGCGCTGCACGCGAGGACTGCAATCCAAAATACTGATTTTATAGCTTTCCTTGAGGCGCATCAGCGCGCGCTAGCTGCCATTGACGCCCGCGACGCGGACGTCGATTGCGCCATCGCAGCCGCATTGGCGCACCCGGCGGGCGCTCGCTACGCGAGCTTCTACAGCTGGAAACAGACGAGCGCGGCGAACCTCTAACGGACCCGGCGGTTAAGGTGCTGGCCCAGTTCAATGTGGGCCAGCTGCTTGTCTTTGTCGGTCGCAGAGCCAACGGCGGTCTCGTATAAGTCCACGATCCAGCGGTGCTTGGCGTCTTCGCTGGCGGCCTCGCGCGCGAGCGTCAGGTACATAAGCCCCAACGATCGGCGAACCGGCATCCCGGCCGAACCGCTGAAGAGAATGTCCCCCAGCACAGCCTGCGCCTCGGTATGGTTTTTGTCGGCGGCGTAGTTGAGCCACGGTATAGCCTGACGCGCGTTCTTGGGCACGCCGTTGCCGTCAAGATACATGCGGGCGAGATTGAATTGCGCGTGGGCGTCGCCGAAATTGGTGGCGGCGTAATGGAACATCTCAAGCGCGCGCTGGGGATTGCGTTTAACCGCCGTGTTTGGAATCCCGGACA
Organism: Beijerinckiaceae bacterium; assembly: GCA_947476075.1. GTDB lineage: Bacteria > Pseudomonadota > Alphaproteobacteria > Rhizobiales > Beijerinckiaceae > Terripilifer. The sequence goes on along the minus strand of CANJPM010000080.1, from coordinate 5,360 downwards.
GACTGTAGACTCCGATGGAGACGAACGCACTTGAAATAATCGGAATTTCTCTAGGATCTGCAATATCCTGATCGAAAGAACTCACAATCTGGGTGAAGTACTGAAACGCCTTGTAATCGTCATGCTGCACGCCGTCTCCGCTGGCGTACATTTTGCCGAGCTTCCAGCGCGCCAGCGGCTGCCCGCCGTCGGCGGCGTATTTCAAGGCGGAGACGGATGCAGCAAAATCACCCGCCTGATAGCCCTGTATGCCCTGCCGTAAGGCCGAGCGCGGATCTTTGAACAACGGGTCGGGGGCGACGGCGGCCGTCTTGCTGCGCCCTGCTTCAGGATCAAACGCCTGCGCTGCGGAAACGCTCGACAACCCTGCAAAAAGCCCCAGCGCAAACCGCGCAGAAACGGCTAGCGTCAATACGGGCGCAGGATTTTTCGGGACGCGCGAAACCATATAAACCAACCCCGATAAAGGCTAAACCGCCGCCTTCGTTCTGCTTGGCGCAGAGCATAGGCGAAGAAAATTAGCGCCCGGTTTATGGCACAAACACGGCGCATTCGGCGGTTGCATTGCCGCGCAATAGAATGATTCAAGGCCTGTTGCGAAGCTGCAACACAGGCATTAGCGAGCCGGTCGCCGACGGTCGGCATTGAGGTCTTGACCTAGGGCGATAGTGGTGTTGACCTGATGTCCATGAATCAGGAATTCTTTTCGCCTGCCGTCTGGACAGCCCTTGCAATAGCACTTGGCGCCGGCATGGCGACGGTGCTCGGCGGCGTTCTCGTCGTCTTCTTCAAGGCCAACAACACACGTCTGCTATCGTTTGGCCTCGCCTTTTCGGGCGGCGCCATGGTTTATGTCTCGCTGGTGGAGATTTTCGCCAAGGCGCAGATATCGTTCGCCGCCGCTCTTGAGCCACAGGCCGCCTACGCCGCAGCCACGATTTTCTTCTTTGTCGGCGTTGGGCTGCTTTTCGCCATCGACCGCTTTATTCCCAATCCGCACAATGGCATGAGCGAGGAGGACGTGCGGGCCGCAGCCAGGGAACTGGCGCTTGGCGACCTGTCAAATCTGGCGCGAAACGAGCTGGAGGACGCGGCGAATCGCAAGCTGGTGGCTCGCGTCGGCCTGCTCGCCGCCCTGGCCATCACGGCGCACAATTTGCCCGAGGGGCTGGCCACATTCTTCGCCACGCTCGACAATCCAACAGTGGGGCTTGCGCTGGCGGTGGCGATCGCGGTTCACAATATCCCAGAGGGCGTTTCAATCGCGGTGCCGGTCTATTACGCCACAGGATCGCGTGGAAAGGCGGTTCTGGCCACTCTGGTGTCGGGCCTTGCCGAGCCTTTGGGCGCAATTATAGGCTATGTGCTGCTCGCGGGCGTGCTGACGCCATTCGTATTTGGAGCCGTGTTCGCCGTTATCGCCGGAGCCATGGTGTTTCTGGCGCTCGACGAATTGCTGCCCGCCGCCCGCACTTATTCCAAAGGCCACGAAACCGTCTACGGCATGCTGGTCGGTATGGCCGTAATCGCGCTGAGTCTGGTGCTGTTTAAATAGAACTGAGATTTGGACCTGTCGCGCCTTTGCGGCATCCAAAGGAAGAAGCGGGCGAGGACGCCCGCTGCACAGATAGCTCCCTACCCCAGACGCTCCAGCGCGCCCTTCATGCGGGCGATCCGGTCGAGCGAACCCTGACGTCGCTCGCGGTTTTCCTCCACCACGTCTTCGGGCGCGCGGGCGATGAAGTCGGCGTTTCCGAGTTTGGACTCTACCTTCGCCACCTCCTTCTCTTCCTTGGCTATTTCCTTGGCGAGGCGGGCGCGCTCCGCCTCAACGTCGATCACGCCGGCCAGCGGCAGAGCCGCCACAGCGCCGCGCACCAGCATTTGCGCCGATTCCGGCGGCGCCTGAACGGCGAAGGAAATGTCGGACAGGCGCGCCAGCCGGGAGATTGTGTCGCTCCACGGCAAGAGGCGCGTGCGAAGCTCAGGTCCGGCGCCCACGATCACCAGCGGCATCAGCGTTGAGGCCGGCACGTTCATCTCGGAGCGAACCGAGCGAATTTCGGACACAAGATCGACCACAAGCCCGATCTCGCCTTCCGAATCTGCATCCTGAAGACCAGAATGCGAAGGCCATTGCGCAAGCGTCAACGGGCCCTCGGATTCAGCGCCCGTGCGCGGAGCTCCTTCCGCACCCTTGATCGCCCACAATTCCTCGGTGAGAAACGGCATGAACGGATGCAGGATGCGGGCGATCTCGTCCAGCACCCAGGCCGCCGTGGCGCGCGTCTCTTCCTTCATGGAAAGATCGGTCGTGGGGCCGTCCTCGCTTTGCAGAACCGGCTTGGCGAGTTCGAGATACCAATCGCAGAACACGTTCCAGACGAACCGATAAGCGGAATTAGCGGCCTCATTGAAGCGATAGGCCTCAAGCGCCCGCGTGACGTCTGCGGCGGCGTTGGCGACTTCCCCGACGATCCACTTGTTGAGCGTCAGCTTAAGGCTGGCGGGATCATAACCGGGGCTGCGGGCGCAACCGTTCATCTCGGCAAAGCGCGCGGCGTTCCACAGCTTGGTCGCAAAATTGCGGTAGCCCTCAACGCGGCTGGTGGCGAGCTTGATGTCGCGCCCCTGCGCGGCCATAGCTGCGAGGGTAAACCGCAGCGCATCGGCGCCGAACTGGTCGATCAGCACCAGCGGATCAATCACATTGCCCTTCGACTTAGACATCTTGGCACCCTTTTCGTCGCGGACGAGGGCGTGGATGTAAATGTCCTTGAAGGGAACCTCCTTCATGAAATGCATGCCCATCATCATCATCCGGGCGACCCAGAAGAAGATGATGTCAAAGCCCGTCACCAGAACGCTGGTCGGGTAATAGCGCTTGAGGTCTTCCTCGCCGCCTTCTGGCCAGCCCATGGTTGAGAACGGCCACAGAGCCGAGGAGAACCAGGTGTCGAGCACGTCCTCGTCGCGATGGAACATATCGGCCAAACGCTGCGGATCGCCCGCGAGCGCCTCGGCATCGGCTGATGTCAGCGCGCCGCGCTCAACTCCGTCGGCCAGAGCGATAGCGTAAGCTTGCTCTTCCGTTTCAGCCACATAGACTTCACCCCAGGGCGAATACCACGCGGGTATCTGATGGCCCCACCAGAGCTGGCGCGAAATGCACCAGGGCTGGATGTTGTCGAGCCATTCGAAATAGGTCTTTTCCCAATTCTTCGGCACGAAATTCGTGGCGCCGCTGCGCACCGCCTCCAGCGCCGGCTGGGCCAGCGTCTTGGCGTCGACATACCATTGATCAGTCAACCAGGGCTCGATGACGACGCCCGAACGATCGCCATGCGGCACGGTGTGGGCGTAGGGCTCGATAAGGGGGCAAAGGCCTCGCTCCTCCATCATCGCCACGATCAGCTTGCGCGCAGCGCCGCGATCCTTGCCGTCGAGCGCGGCGATGGTCCCTGCAAGCTCCCCGCTTGCCGGAACCCCTTCAAGAAAGGCCGGGCTCTCCGCCAAAACGAGGCGAGCTTCAGCGTCGAAAATATTGATGAGCGGAAGATCGTGCCGGCGGCCGACTTCAAAATCGTTGAAGTCGTGCGCTGGCGTGATTTTCACGGCGCCCGTGCCCTTCTCGGGATCGGCGTAGGTGTCTCCTACAATCGGGATGCGGCGACCGACCAGCGGCAGTACGATGTTCTTGCCGATCAGATGCCCGAGCTTCTCGTTCTCTGGGTGAACGGCGACCGCGCTGTCGCCCAGCATCGTCTCGGGACGCGTGGTGGCCACAGTAATAAAAGTGGCCGGGTTTTCAGGATCGTAAATCTCGCCTTCAATGGGATAATTGAAGTGCCAGAGGTGGCCCTTGGTCTCGGTCTGCACAACTTCGAGATCGGAAATCGCCGTGACCAGTTTCGGATCCCAATTGACGAGGCGCTTGTCCTTGTAGATCAGGCCCTGCCGATAAAGCTCCACGAACACTTTGGCGACGGCCTTCGAGAGACCCTCATCCATGGTGAAGCGCTCGCGCGACCAATCGCACGATGCGCCAAGACGCTTGAGCTGGCCGACGATCGCGCCGCCGCTCTCGGCTTTCCATTCCCACACGCGCTCGAGAAACTTCTCGCGCCCCATTTCACGACGGCCCTGCTCGCCGCGTTCGGCCAACTGACGCTCGACCACCATTTGCGTGGCTATACCAGCATGATCGGTGCCGGGCTGCCAGAGCACGTCCTTGCCGCGCATACGCTCAAAACGGCACAGAATGTCCTGCAAAGTGTTGTTGAGCGCATGGCCCATATGCAGAGAGCCGGTGACATTGGGCGGCGGAATGACAATGGAATAAGTCTGCGAGCCAGAGCGATCAGGCCTGCCGGCGCGGAACGCCTGCCCGGCATCCCACATGGCGCTTACGCGCGCTTCAACGGCAGCCGGATCGAAGGTCTTGTCCATCATTGGAAACGCGCTCCACACGCCAGCGTTTGTCACGCCTGCATTGGTTATGAAACAGGAGCTTGCGGGTTAGGTAACGCGGCCCCGAATGTCAACGATCCAGCGCATAATAGTGCATCACCAAAGCCTCAGCGCCCACCGCGCGCCACGCGCTCGATTTCGCTGCGCACCAGACGCTCCACAAGCGGCGGCAGATTGTCGTCGAGCCATTGCTTGAGCATGGGCCGCAACAGATCGCGCACCGTCTCCTCCATGAACGGAGAATTCTGGAGCATCATGGTGCGGGTTAGAGCCTCAAAAGCATTTGCGACGCTGGCGTCCGTCTGGGCTGAGAGCAGAGCCGACTCGGCAGGCGCATTGCTCGCAACCACAGGCGCAGAGAACGAGCCAGCTGAATAACCATGCGCCTGCTGCACAGGCTGCGGCGCAGGCGCTGGCTGGGGCGCGTAGTGGGGCGCAGGCTCGGGAGCTGGTTGCGGCGAATATTGCTGCGGCTGGGCAAAACGTTGGGGCGGAGCATGATTATGAGGAGCAGGCTGCCCAAAAGCCTGGGGAGTCTGTGCGCGCGGCGCAGCGGCGAGAGCATCAGCCTCAATCGTGACAGGCTGGGCCCCAGCGGCTGCGGGAGCCGCATGCATAAGCGGCGCAGACGCCGGATCATGACCGGCATTATGCGACGAACCGGACGAGCCATACATCGGGCTCGAGGGCCGCAGCGGACGCGCAGGCGGAACCAATCCCTGATCGTCGGCGATAATGCGGCGGATCGACGCCAGAATTTCCTCCATGGACGGATCCGGAGCTGGATCTTCCGCTCCTGAATGATGCGCCGGGGACGGAAATGCATTCATCGCAACTGAAACCTTGTTCGTCTCGCGCGACTAAAAAGGTTCACGCAGGCTGCAAACGCG
>CANJPM010000079.1 GCA_947476075.1 Beijerinckiaceae bacterium | reverse complement strand
TTGCGTTGAGCCCGGGACATTTTGTGGGCTTGTTATGCTGTTCTCCTCCCGAAATGGTGAGCCTCTCGCCATCATCAATGACGGCGTTCTTCAGCACATGCGCGTCGGTGCCGGAGCGGGAATCGGTGCGAAGCATCTCGCAAAAAAAACGGCATCTACAGTCGGAATGTTGGGGTCCGGCGGGATGGCCCGTACTTTTCTTGAGGCGTTTTGCGTCGTGCGTCCGATCAAAACGTGCAAGGTGTTCAGTCCCACTAGGGCAAATTGCGAAGCCTTTGCACGGGAAATGTCCGCGAAGCTTGGTATCGAAGTCGTCGCGGTGTCATCTGCTCAGGAAGCGGTTGAAGGCGTCGACATTCTTTCGACCGCGACCGACAGCATGAGTCCTACGTTCGAGGCGGCATGGCTTGCTCCCGGAATGCATGTGGCGATGTTGGGTCCATGCGAGGTGTCCGCCGAAGCGGAAGAGCGATTTGACGTGAAGATCCGACAAGGCATTGGAGGCCTAAAAATGCCAGAGACAGAGCGAATTCGTTCAGAGGTCGGGATGAGTCCGATTGCATGGATCGCTGGAAGCGAGACAGAGATGGGTAGGTTGCCATCGAAGACCGCAAGTAGTGGCTTTGGTGGGGAGTGTCCCGACTTTTGTGATCTCGTCTTCGGACGGGCGCAAGGACGCACATCAGAGTCACAAATTACATTTTATCATAATATGGGAAACCAAGGACTTCAGTTTGCGTCAGTTGGAGGGCTGATTTATCGCAAGATCAAGGAGAGTGGGAAAGCCCTGTCGATCGATACATCACTGTTCCTTCAAGATATCCGCGATTGACTTAGATTTAAGGATTGCAACGATGTTCTATCGTCTTTCTCTATTCGCAGCCTCTATGGCTCTATCGACTATCTGTGCATCGGCTCAGACCCCGAAAGAGCTACGCATTCTGGTCGGCTACGCCTCCGGTGGTGGATATGACGCCTACGCGAGAGTGGTTGCCCAGCACCTTGGGAAGCATCTACGAGGCACGCCGGCAGTAATCGTGCAAAACATGCCGGGTGCCGATGGACTCACAGTCACCAACTACATGTTCACGAGGCCAGCAAAGGATGGAAGCGTCATCGCCCTGACGAATCGAAACATAGCAGTGGCGCCGACGCTTGGCCTGATCGAGCCGAAGAACGTACAGTACAAGGCCGAGCAGTTTTACTGGATCGCAAATCTCAATTCTGAGGTAAGCGCGATTGTCGCACGAAGTGACGCTGGCATAACCTCAATTGAAGACCTAAAGAAGAGGTCCCTGTTGGTAGGCTCTACAGGATTGACATCAAATAACGCGATTTATCCCTATGTGACCAACAACCTTATTGGCACAAAAATGAAGGTTGTGGCTGGATATCCGGGGACGAGCCATCTCGTTCTTGCTTTGGAGCGCGGCGAGATCGCCGGGATCGGCGGTTGGGCATGGTCCAGTATCGCGGTTCAAAAGCCAACTTGGATCTCGGACAAGTTTATACTACCCCTGATGCAGCTTGGACTTGAGAAGCATCCGGATTTGCGAGACGTGCCGTTGATCACTGATTTTGCGAAGTCCGAGGATGACAAACTCGCGCTACGCCTGGTCTTTGCGCCGGAAGCGATGGGGAGGCCATTCTTCGGCCCGCCGGGCATGGACCCGTCAGCTGGAGAGGCGCTTCGGGAGGGGTTTGGGAACATGGTGGCGGATCCCGAATTTGTCGCCACTTCCACAAAAACTAAACTTGAAATTACTTTCCTGAATGGCAAGAGCCTGCAGACGCTGGTTGCGGACCTTACGCGGGCAACTCCCGCCGCAATTGCTCGCGCGAAGCAGCTGACTGAACGAGGACAGACGGAAGTCGATGAAGTTCTGAAGTGACCGGGCTGGAACAGGAATGGTGTGATGTTGCAGACTCTTCGTATTGCGCTCGATCGATATGATCGACACTTCCCGTTCTTCGACGGGACTGTTAAACCGCCCCCCGGCGTCTCCCTAACCACTTTTCAGGTCGGACAGACTGTCCAGCTCCGGGACGGGGAGTATCGACATGAAAGGATGCTGCACGACGGAGAGTTTGAGGTGGCAGAGTTTTCTTTCTCTTCGTTCCTTATGGCAATCGACAGGGGGCTCGATATCGTTGGGGTGCCTGTCTTTCCTCGGAGGCTGTTTTCGCCCGGTCTCTTCTACGTTAGGGATGACGGGCAGATCCGCACGGTGGGCGATCTGATTGGCCGCCGGGTTGGTCTAAACTCCTTTCAGACGACACTTTCTGTGCTCGCGCGTGGTGATATCAAGCGGGTTTACAAGACAAACTGGGAGGAGATCATCTGGTGTGTGAGCAATCCCGAGAAGGTTCCTTTCGAGACCAAACGAGGCGTCCAGACTGTTGATTTGCCCAGAGGGAGTGACCTCACTGTCATGTTGCGGGAAGGAGCCATCGACGCGTTCATTCATCCTCACCCACCGCACGCAGTCATGAAGAAGGGATCGGGAATTACGCGCCTGTTCGCGGATCCTGCAGGCGAAGAGAAGCGCTACTGGTCCGAGTCTGGATTTTTCCCGATCATGCATGTGATCGCAATGCGCCGTTCGCTGGTGACGAAGTGGCCGGAGCTACCAGAAATTGTGATTGATCTCTTCGAACGGGCCAACAAAATCGCTCGTTCATACTTCGATGATCCAAACTGGTCGACGCTCCTTTGGGCGCGACTAGCGTATGAAGATCAATTGAGGTCGCTTGACCGCGATCCATGGGCAAATGGAATCGAGGCCAATGAGAAGAACATCAAAGTGTTTGTAGCATATATGCGCGATCAAGGTCTGATATCCAGAAATCTGGAGATACCAGAATTGTTTGCAGCTCGTGGATAGAGCGGACCAAGCGCATTCTTGTGCCCGAATAGCTGGATAACGGACCCAATAATGCCCGCCTCGCTCAGGCAATAATAGTGGCGAATGACGGAGGGGAAGCCGAAACGAAACGACCAGCTAGTCGAAATCCGCGAAATCAATAAAGGAGAAGGTATGCAACTTGACGGGAACCTGACCTGAATACATCATCAAGCTAGGTTACTTCTCGGTAGAAATTAACATATCGCATGCGCGCTGCAGCAGGCGCTTCCGTCGCTCTTTTCTCTGGAGGACGTTGGTCGCACCTAGGGGCTGGACATGAGTGCCTTCTTTGCCCGCTCGATCGTCTGAGCAGGCATGGTGAACCAGCGTGCAACCATGCTCTGCACGTCGGCCCCAGATATAGGTTCGATATCGAGATTCAATTTTGTTAGTTCCGTCACCAAAGCTTTGTCCGCGAGCGCCCACAGGAAGGCACTGCGCAATGCTTCCACCCGTTCGCCCGGGACGCCGTCGGGCACCACGAAGGGACGCCCGATGACCCCTTGCCCATAAACAAGATCCATCGCCTGACGCACCTCCTCTGACTTAGCAAATTCGATAGTACGCGGCACCCCCGCCTTATTGAGATCGGGCGATCCCTGGACGCTCTCCTGGGCTAGATAGCGTACGGTCTGGTTGGTGATCCATTGGGGGGCCACTGAACGCAAGCTGCTGAAGCCGCAGATACCGTCGATTTCTTTACGATCTAATGCCAATGTGAGCGCACGCGTCCCCTCATAGCCGCTGATAATGCGGAAACGGGTCCCGAGCAGATTGTTGTCGAGCGTCGGCAGGTCCCGCGTGGATCCACCTTCAGCGCTAGCCCCGATGATCACCTCCTGGGTGAAAGCATCCGCATAGGTCTTGATTGGTGAATCGGTATGCACAATGCAGCTATAGACCTCGCTGTTGGCGCTGCCGACATAAATGAACTTTCTCGGATCGTGTTGGATCGGAGTTGAGCTGACCAGTGGCGCCAGGATGCTACCAGGATATAGTGCTGCCATTGCGGTGCCATTTTTGGCGGCCACCGAGTAGATATAAGCTGCTGCATTGTTGCTGCCGGCTCCCGGCATGTTCTGCGGAACCATAGTGGGGTTGCCGGGAATATATTTGCCCATGTGACGCGTGAGCGCACGTGCATAAGCGTCATAGCCGCCACCCGCGCCCGAGCCAATTAACATGGTGATGGTCTTGCCACGATAGAATTGCGCGACGGCATCCTGTGCGTAAGATGATGTCGTGCTCACCTGGATAGCCACGAGCGCGCAGATTAATTTCAGCCAGGACAGGCTGATCGAGCCTGGCAGCGCCGCTCGTTTTACAACTATCGTCCCTGCACAATCGACTTTTGAGTATCCGACACAATTAGTCTTGACGCTTGTACCCAGGTCCATCAACTGCATGTTCCATCCCCTGATATGTTCTCGATTATACATTTTGACAGGGGCTCTCAGGCGATGAGGGCGCCGCGCGGCGGTCGCCGTCCATTGAGATGGTAATCGCCGATGTAGTAGTATTTCCAAGCTTCCGGGTCATGAAGCGTATGGGTTCGCGCATTCCGCCAATGCCGATTGAGGTTCCATTTCTCGTCCGCCGCGCTCGTGCCCGTCAACGCGAAGAGATCGCTCGACACCTGGACGGCTACCGCGGAACAGGCCGCTTTGGCCGCGGAGACAATCATCGCCATGTCGACAATGGCATTCTCGCTGGGCTCTCCTGCGCTGGTTGCGTCAAATGTGTCGGCTGCATGATAAAGCAGTGCCTTCGCAGCTTCGATTTGTACTTTTAACTCGCCGATGCGGCGGATGACATGCGGATCGTCACCAGCGGCTGAAAGATTTGCTACATGCCATCCGCGACTTCTGGTGCGTATATACTGGATTGTATCGCTCAGAGCCTCATCGGCGATCCCAATATCGATGGCGATATGCATGATCTGCCCGAAGGCGCGGCGCGTGGTGGGGGCCGTAGTCATCCTCCAGATGGGAACGATTTGCTCATCCCTGACGGCAACATCCGTGAATGTCGCCGTACCGCTCGCCGTGCCACGCTGGCCCATGCAGTTCCAGTCGTCGATTATTTCGACCCCAGGCGCATGTCGTTCGACGAGGACCATGCATACACGGTCTTCGTCGTCTCTCACGCTAACGGGGATCCAACGGGCATAAAGCGCTCCGGTCGTATAATATTTGCGCCCGTTGATTAGATAGGTACCGCCCCCGGTCCGGCGAATACGAGACTGAATATTTCCCAATCCGCCCGTGGTTTCACGCTCTGACAAAGCATTGCCCCAGAGGCCTCCATTGAGGACATCCGCATAGAAGTAATTCTTCTGGGCGTCTGACCCAAGCGCGCGCAGGTTTTCGAGATGCGAGAAGTGCGATTGGGGAATTTGTCCAATGGCCGGATCCGCCGCAGAGATAAGATGAAAAACCTTGACGAGCGTCCGGACGGACGTCTCCAAGCCTCCATAGGCGCGCGGAACCGTGATGCCCAGCAATCCCGTGCGGCAGAGGTCCTGGATCTCAGCAATTGGGCGTGCGTGCGCTGCATCGCGTTCAGCCGCCCCTGGCCTGATGCGGGCAGCGAAGGCTTCTGCCGCAGCAATCGCATCTTGTTCAGAGGTCAGAATGATCAAGTCCGTGGCTTCCGGTTTTGAATGAATGGAATCTGTGCTCACGTTCATGATGGCAATTCCCCGTTGTTGTTGCGCGCAGATAGGGACCATTCGCCGACGTGCGTCTTCTCGAAAGTCTCATCGGCCCGTCGGCTCATGACATCTTGCCGCAGAAATTCTCACGCAAAGTCCTGCCCTGATATTCGCGCCGGAAGAGACCACGCACCTGCAGAAGCGGCACGACCTCTTCCGTAAAGATTGTCAGGGTCTCGTGCGTCATGTTGCCGAGATTGAACCCGTCAGCAGCTTCCCCCAGGAACCATTCTTCCAGCCAGGCAGCGACTGTTTCCGGCACACCCACGAGGACACGATGGGGCCCTCTCAGCGGCTGGCGCTCAAGGAACTCCCGCACCGTCAGCCGCTCCCGCCTGAAATGCTCGACCATGGATCGGGTGTGACCGTCCGATTGCGGGTTGAGCAACGCATCTTCGAGAATGCCCGCGGGCACTGTTTTATCTAGGACCAGATTGCCCACATCAGTGCTGAGCCTGACCGATAGTTGTTTGACGGCCGCTGACGTGCTGCTTTGCGCTACCAACGCGCGTTTGGCTTCTTCCTCAGTGCTGCCCAGATAGACATACAGCCCAGGCAGGATCTGTACGCTGTCGGGATCCCGACCAGCTGCTTTCACCCGCGCTTTCATATCGGCATAGAATGTCTTCGCTATGGACAAGTCCAATGCGACGCAGAAAATGCCGTCGGCGATGTGGGCCGCAAAGGCCTTTCCCTCTTCAGAAGCACCAGCCTGGAACAGCACTGGCCTGCCTTGCGGCGAGCGTGGTGTCTGTGCCGGTCCCCTGACATTGTAATAACGGCCGACGTGATTGATAGGGTGAATACCGGCTTCGCAGAAATTGATGTTCTGGCCCTTGGCGTTCACGGTGAAAGCACCCGGTCCCCAGCTGTCCCAGAGCTTGAGTACGACCTCGACGAACTCCTGAGCGCGCTCGTAGCGATCACTTTTGGAAGGTAGTTCCAGGAGGCCGAAATTCAGGGCTGCCATGGGATCATAGGTCGTCACGACATTCCAGGCAGCGCGACCGCCGCTCACGTGATCGAGCGTCGCCATGGTCTTGGCGACATTGTACGGTTCGTTGAAGGTCGTCGAGATCGTAGCAGCGAGTCCAATTCGTTCGGTGTGCGCGGCTAGTGTAGCCGACAGAACGACCGGATCGATGCCGGCCTGGGTTGGCCGGTCGGGGCCGAGTGCCGCGAGTTCGGCCGCATAGAAGATGCAGTCAAACAGGCCTCGCTCGGCGATCTGTGCGAACTTCAGATAATAGTCGAGATCAAAATGAGTGGAGCCGTCCAATCCGGCCTTCCAAGCTCCCAGGTGCCTTCCTGCCCAGTTGCCATGGTAGTTGAGACGCATCATCCGTGTTCGCATAGGGAACCTTTTCCGAACAGTGGTATTCGGGGCTCAGAACGCGTCCATTGACGCGCATCTGGGCCCCTCAGCACTCAGTCTGCAATCACATATGCGTTGCGCCAACGTTTTTTAGGATCCGGTTGCTTCCTTTATTGATGGGCCCGTTGACAGGCGCATAACTGAATCTATCAGTTGAGTATTAATACTACAACTTCTAATAGGGACGGCTGGAAGACCGATGAGCTTTGCTGCCTCCAGCCACCTGTGGCTTGCAAGGACCATGTTGTTTCGTCGATGAGAGGGCGAACGCTTGGCTTATAAATTCTAAAATTTTGCACTAGCCTCCAAGTTCCTCTTGATCGCAAAAACCGGAGGCTTGGAAATGAGCGACGTAGAAAAATAATTTATGCCACCCAATCCCGATCTTGAGGAATTGGATAAAATCGCCAATCAATATAATTTTACGGTGAAAAAATTTTACAGTTTCTATCCCCCCCATCCGTCATCGCGATCTCCTACGCTAGCTTTACTGACAAACTTCAGAAGGAGGGCGAATTGGTTGTTCGAGAATATTGCGCGTTCCCGTCGGCTGCAATGAAGGCGTGAAAGCAAGCTGAGTAAATTTTCTTGCGGAGTTCGCCTCATTCTATCAATATAGTCTTTCAAACCGTCCTTTGGCGCATCAGGTCACATGTCCGCATGCTGCATAAATAAGAGTTACGGCGAACGTGGGAGGCGGCAATGGTTGCTAAGTACATCGCAGGATCTCTGAGCGCTTTTTGCGTAACGTTGGCGCTTGCGTGTCCGGTGAAAAGTCAGAGCGCACCGATATTTGTTCAGTTACCCAGAAACGTTACCTCCGCGCTTTACCTTCCAGAGAGCGGCGGTTTGCCAACTGCCGGCATCGTTGTTATGCACCGTGAAGCCAATTACATGAACAACATAGCCTGCCGCGAGTTCGCTCGCCGTGGCTTTGCCGTGTTGTGTATGAACTCGCGCTTCGTGAACAATGAGTCCTCGGTGAAATGGGAGCTCATACCGCTTGACGTTGGCGAAGGGGTCAAATTCCTTCGCGACGTTCAGAAGGTCAGCAAGATCATCCTGTACGGCAGCAGCGGCGGCGGCGTGACGATGAGCTTCTACCAAGCCGTAGCGGAGAATGGGCCAAAAGTCTGTCAGGGCGCGAGAAAGCTCGTTAAATGTTCCGACAATCTTGCTGGGCTTCCGAAAGCAGACGGCATCATTCTCGTCGATGGCCACCCCGGCAATCCCATCCTTCGTCTTCGCAGCATAAACCCGGCGATTTCGGGTGATCTCGACAATCCGACTGTCAATGCGGACCTTGATCCGTTTGATCCGAAGAATGGCTATGTTGCCGATGGTCCGTCCCGCTATTCGGAAGAATTCAAGGCGAAGTATTTTCGGGCGCAAGCCAGCCGCATGAATAAGCTGATTGAATTAGCTCAGTCAAAGATGCTCGACCTGAAAGCAGCCAAATCGTTTTATACAGACGACGAACCATTTAACGTTCCCGGGCTGGACGGGGCACGATTGCAGTCATTGGATTTATCCATTCGTCACACGACAGTCCTGCCGCAGAAGCTTCTTCGAAACGACGGCTCTATCTCGGTACAGGTTGTAGAGAGCATAGCGCCAGCACGGCCAAATCTAGCTAAGGCGGCAAAGACGTTTAAAGAGGGTGCGAGGGGTGGGCTCACATTGCAATCCTTTCTGAGCAGCAACGCTATTCGCGCCGGTGACTCCCTAGACGAGTCCAAGATTGATCTCTGCTCATCCAATAATTCGACGCCTTGCATGCTTCAGAGCGTCAGCGTGCCCCTGCTTGCAGCCGCCATGCAGGGTTCCTATCAAAACTTGATCCAGGAAATCGAGATCAATTACAATTACGCCAAGACTTCTGACAAAGACTTCATCGTAGTAGAAGGCGCGACGACACAAGTCACGCCTTGCAAATTCTGCAGCGGCAACGTCGAGAAGTATTCAAACGCCACGAAGGTTTTTTTCGATTATGCTGCAGCTTGGATTAGGAGGCGAGAAGAATCTCCCAACGTCGGTTTTCCATCAGCAGGATTTTCGGGATCGAAGCCCGCTATTACGTCTGGCAGCAAATAACATTCTCCTTATAAGCTGTGTCGCCGCGGAACAGATCGCAATCGGTATTGCGCCCATCAAATTTGGGATTGTCGTGTGTTATTCCTTCAAAATTCTGTCCGGTTTGGCCCTACACTGCGCGGTCAGTCTTCTTGCATTATTTACCTTCTTCAATTCACCTATTGCACAAATTTCAAAGTTCTGAAATATTACTCGCAGAGGAGACATGTCTGACTGCGCTGGCTCATAATTGGATGCTGCAGTAGTCGGGTTGGTTGTGTGGTTTAAGATGAAAATGTTGTAATAGCCCATGTGGACGGACCAACATCTCATTAGTAGAAGAGCAGCTTCGGCATATCATATGGAAATTGGTCGCGCGGAGCAAAGGTTTAGACGTGACAAAAACCTTTCCAGCACAGCCATAACTTCTTCTGGCTTTTCTGCCCACCCATAGTGCCCGACTCCATCCACTACGTGGAGCGTTGATCCCTTAATCAACTCGGAGAGCCGTTGCATGCCCGACACCTTGCCGGTTTTATCCAACTCCCCCGCCAAAAGTAGTGTGGGGACATTTATGCCTGAATAGGCTAGAATAGCTTCGTCATCTCCAGCCCCTTTGATGGCAGCTACCACCGCCTTAAATGTTATAAGCGACGTAGAGGAAGCTACTTTCGTAACGAGATCACATTCCTCGCTCTTAGAGTTTGGTCCGAGCATCAAAGCGACCACCTGCTGGGTAGTGCTTTTCATCTCAGCCGCGCTGGACACTCCCCCTAGGCGCTCGGTTACGAACGTTTCTTGGTCCTCTGGCGAGGTATTACCAAACCAGCCTATAGTCGAAGAGATAACGATAGCATCAATGAGCCCCCCCACACGTTTGAAGATACGAGGCGCTAATTGACCCCCCATACTGTGACCAAAAAGAATGTTGCGTTCACCTGACGTTTTGGCAACGAGAATAGCTCCCGCATCCGCCAACCTCTGTAGTGTAACAGTATCGGGAAGTGGACTGAGGCCGTAGCCAGGCGCGTCCCACGCGACCACACGGAATCCTCTACTCACCAAGCGACCGATCATGAATTTCCAGTATTCCTTGGAGCCGTAAGCGCCATGAAACAGGTAGATTGTGACCGGCCCATCGCCTGTAACGGAATGATCTGGGATACGCAAAGCCTAACCTCCTTACTTGGGCAAGTCCAAGATGGACCTGAGCTTTTGAACAACAGCTTCGGATGTGCCTAGGGTTGCATCCACCAGTTGCGCAATCTCCAGACCAGTGCTCGGCAAAACCTCAAGTCCTCTCTTTTCCGCATCAGCGCGAAAATTGCGGTCAGCCATAGTTGCGTCAAATGCCTTCCTTAGAACGGAGAGTACGTCCGGTGGCACTCCGGGTGCAGTCGCGAAGCTCCAGCCGATTCCAGAATCAGCGTTCATAATTTGAAGAATCTGCTTGCCGTCATGATCTTGTGCCAATTCGGTTATCAGCGGGACATTGGGTAACTCCGGGTGCCGCATGAGGCCGGTCTGGAAAGGGACTGATATGAAATCCGACTGAAGCCAGGACGGCTTTTGAGTCTTAAGGAAAGTCCATGAAGCAACCCGACCATCAGCCTCACCGCGCTCAACGGCAAGGTCTATCTCGGGACCTCCTGAGTAGCCAACGACGACCCGGAACTTTGTTCCTGCCACAGCATTCAAGACTGTTGGCGTATTGAAGCTGTCTGTTCCTTGGCCCCAGGAACCGATAATTATCTCCCGAGAACGGAGATCGCCTGCACTGCGAACATTGACTCGCGAGGCGAGATACAGCACGCCGGAATAGGCGCACACGCTACCGACCCAACCAAATTTACGGGAATCGTACTTTGCAGCTTCTGGCCTCAGGAGCTGATTTGTTACAATCTCTCGCGGCATTATTGCCAAGGAAGTACCGTCTTGCGGTTCGCGCGAGTAAATGTTTTGTACAGCAACCATTCCACCAGCGCCTGGCATATTCTGCACAATCAGGCTCGCCGCTCCAGGAACGTGCACTCTCATGTGCTCGGCTACGACGCGCGCGTAAAGGTCGTAAGACCCGCCTGGTGCGTAGGGTACAATCATCTTCAAGTTTTTGTTGTGAAACAGGTTTTGAGTCTGCGCCATGGCACCTTGAGCGATTAGTATGCCAAGCATAGTTGAGAGAAAAAACTGAAGTAGCCTCATCGTATATCTCCTATTTTGATTAGGTGATTTTTAGAAGCCTCGCAGCATTTCCTCCCATCACTTTTTTATACTGGTTGTCAGTCATTCCGATCTGATCCATCATTTTGAGTCCTTTTAGTTTCAATGGAACCATCGGAGGTGAATCTGTCCCAAACAGGAAGTGATCTTCGCCCACCGTCTTGAGGCAACACTCGGCTGCGGGTGCTGCATAGCAAGCTGAATCGAAATACATCATTTTAAGGTAGTGGCTTGGAGAATGCTTGATTAATAATGGTTCATAGGGGCCCAAGAAGACAGAAAAATCCATGAGATCATAAGCGTAATCCATGCGCCCGATGACCTCACAAATTCCACCACCCAAATGACTTCCAACGATTTTGATGTTCGGAAGCTGTTCGAATATGCCCCGAACAATCAAACGGGCCAACGACAGGCAATTATCAGCAGGCCTTCCTATGCTGGACGCTAAGCGATAGTCAGCCATCGCTGGTGTTGTAGCGTCTCCAGGATGTATAAAAACGGGAACGTCTAGTTCGGCTGCTAGCCTCCAAAATGGCCTCGCAGCGTCCTCATCTGGGTAATGGCCTTTGTGGCTGGAGTTGATAATCACAGCACGCGCATCATCTTGTTTGACTGCTCGCTCAAACTCCTTGAGCATTTCATCGCCAGCGTTTGGCACGCACGTGGCCATACATACGAATTTTTCAGGATGATCATCCCTGCACTTGGCTAGATACCTATTCGAACTCTCAATTGCAGTTAGAGCCTCCTTGGGATCATCCATATGCCGGATGTAATGAACTGCATTGCTGATTACGGTGCGATCCAATTCTGCCAGTTCGTGCGCCGCGAGTACATCCTCAACAGCCATTGGCACCACACTGGGCCAGTAGGGCGGACCAATATATTTAGGGTCGTTGATGTGAACGTGCCAATCGATCCGCATGTAAGATCCTCCTGAAGAACAATTCTTTCTTTGAAAATGATTGATTGCTTCCTATACCGCAAATCGTAAAATTAGAACAAGGTTATGCTCAAATTGTATGGGAGGCTTTCTATGAACATCCAGCAGCTGCGATATTTCTGCAGCGTGGCGCACCACGGAACATTCAGCAGAGCTTCCGAGGCTTTGCGGATAGCTCAGCCGGCGATCACGCGACAGGTACAAATGCTGGAACGTGAGCTCGGAACACAGCTCTTCAATCGGCGGCCCCGGGGGGTCACAGTGACCGATGCCGGTAATCTTCTTCTAATGCGCGTGGAACCCATCCTCCATTCATTAGAGCAAATAAAGGTTGAGCTCACCGATATGGACTCTCAGCCGTCCGGGATCATGCGTATAGGCTGCACGCCTGGCTTGACCGAAGAGTTCCTTATGCCTCCTCTGCAGGAGTTCATGGCAAATTGGCCGCAGGTCCGGATCAACCTGCAGGAGCATACGAGCGAAGCGCTGTTTAAAGCCGTGCTGACTGAGAATCTCGAGGCAGCGATAATCACAGCGCAAGCCGATCATAGCGAGATCGAATCTCATCACTTATTCTCCGAGCCAGTTCTTCTTTGTGGGCCTGCTGAAGCTCTTCAAACATCTCAGGAAGTCAGCTTGCAAAGCGTTGCATCGCTCCGGCTTATTATCGCGCGCAAGTCATTGACTACGCGGGATATCATTGAGCGACTTTTTGTGTCCGAGAATATGTTCCCAAATATCGCTGTTGAGACCGACTCGATTCATGCGACGGCACATCTCGTTGCAACCGGTCATGGGTTCACAGTTGCCCCGCGCCTGTCTATGCAGAAGTATATCAACTCTGGAGCGCTTTCTGGCGCTGCTATAGATGGAATTACGATAAGACGGGTGCTTATACACCGGCGTGACGTATGGATCACTAAAAGTGTGCAGCACTTCATGGCAGGAATAAAAAGGTTCTCAGCAAAAATCTCAGAGAACATAATTTCCTTATGAGGCTACTGAGAAGCCGCTGAGGTGACATTGGCAAAATGGTCTTGACCAGCCCCCATGAGTTGGTCCCGTCTTTATGTTAGTGGACGATTGGGTTTGATTTCTAGTGCGAACATGTTTCCAGCCGCTCCATGCCAATGAATAGCATCAAGACAGCCGAACATTACCGGTACACTTTTGCGTAGCAATCAAAAGTTAATCAAAGCTGGTTTAGTGGTGCACTTTGTTACCGCTATTTATATATTTTGAACTTCATATGTTGTGGCTAGGTTTCCGGGTTTCGCGTAATCCCATTCTTTCAGGGCGCAGTAGAACTTTCTTAGCGAAGTAGGGGAGTTCGCGGAAATAAATCATGCTACGCTCGGTGTAGCTCTATGCGCCCGCCGCGCTTTTGATTACGGCTCGTCGTCTACCTTGCTGAGAGTCTTCGTGGGTGCATTGAGCGCGTGGTGTTGCGGCGCGTAATTTTGTCGGCATTGCGTCTTCTTGCTGGTCGCGAGCCAGAAGCTTCCGCCGTTCATCTCCAGGATATGAACGTGATGGGTAAGGCGGTCGAGGAGCGCGCCGGTGAGGCGCTCCGATCCGAACACGCTCGTCCATTAATCGAACGGCAGATTGGTGGTCACCAGCGTCGAGGCGGGACGCTTCTTCCAGCCGATTGAATCCCTAGTCGTTCCCTGCGCGCTCAAGAATCTTGACGATGCGCGCTTTCTGTTCGACTGTGACTTCGCTGACGACTTTTCTCGCGTTGACGAGCGTTTCGTTGGGGCCCAAATATTCGATAATGCGCTCCGCCTTCTCGCCTTCGGCGATGAGTTGCGGATCGGCCAGTGTTTCCTTCACTATGGCCTGCAGATAGGCGAGGCGGGCAGGGGACATGTTTGGCGCCGCCACCATAACGCGTCCGAGATTGCTGACATTGTCGTAGAAGTCGAACAACCATTCGGCGTCCGCGTCGAGCTTCACGGCTTGGAAGATCGTGGGTTGATCGGGGAAGAAGCGCGACTTCGTGCGCCCCATCGTGGCGATTGCGGAGTTCTGCTTGGTACGCTGGAAATGGTTGGCGGAGGATTCTGGCAGATTGATTGCGTCCATCTCGCCGCGCGTCACCGCGAGCGCGGCCTGATTTGAGCCCGTGTAGCCCGCCACGATCTGACACTGGATTTTCAACGC
>CANJPM010000078.1 GCA_947476075.1 Beijerinckiaceae bacterium | reverse complement strand
CATCGCTATCATCTGGTTGTTGAAAACAACAATCTGGGATGTTTCTGGACGGAGAAACTGGCTGACGCTTTTCTCGGCTGGTCGTTCCCGCTCTTTGCCGGGGCCAGGGACGCGGTTGACGATTTCCCTTTAGGCTCGATGGTTTATCTCGATATAAGAGATCACGCCGCCTGTATCGCTCAAGTTGAAAAGGTGCTGGACGACGATCTCTATGAAACCCGCCTTCCGGCTCTGACCGCCGCCCGGGAAAAGCTGCTTTATGAGCATAATTTCTTCGCGCTGATTTCGCGCGAGGTGGAAAAGCTTGCGCCAGCTTCGACGGTTTTCGAATCTGTATCGCATGAAATTCTGCGTCCATCGTCCCGTCCGGGAATTTTGAAGACCTTCCGTCGATCTCTGCGTGGACACCTGCGGCGCGCTGGCGTTACGTGACTTATTGTTTCGTTGTATTTATGTAGCGTAACCAGCCCCCAGTTTGGGACGTCGGGGAGCGGGAACATAGTTACACGGGATTTCTTATGCGCTTTCCACCTCTGAAGAAACTCCATCGGCTTCCGCGGTTTCTGCTCGATTTTGCGACCTTCAAGCGCGCCGCCGCAGAAAGTGGCGCTCGCTTGCCAAAGTTGCGCGACACGCGCGCCATGGTTGAGGATGCGACGCCGGGCACAGGTTTTGACGCTCAATATGTTTATCATTGCGGTTGGGCGGCGCGAGAGCTGGCGCGGCGTTTGCCCGCAAAGCATGTGGATTTTTCGTCCGCGCTCTGGTTCGTCTCCATCGCGTCGGCGATCTGTCCCATTGACCATTACGATTATCGACCGCCAGCGCTTGAAATACCAAATGTTGGCGTCGGCGCGTGCGATTTGGAGAAATTGCCTTTTGACGATCAGGCGCTGAGCTCGGTTTCTTGCATGCATGTCGTCGAGCATATCGGTCTTGGCCGCTATGGCGACAAGATTGACCCGACGGGCGATCAAAAGGCGATGCGCGAGCTTTCCCGTGTCCTGGCGCCGGGCGGCGTCCTGTTGTTTGCGGTTCCAGTCGGCAGGCCGCGTACTGTTTTCAATGCCCATCGCATTTACGCCTACGAGGAAATCGTCGCGGCTTTTCCGGATCTGGTGGTTGAAAGCTTCGCTCTCATAACCGACAGCAAACACGGTTCGAAACTTTTATTCGACGCTGACCCCGGCTTGGTGGCGGAGCAGAAATATGCTTGTGGCTGTTGGGTTTTCAAGCGTCCAGCGTGAGCTGCTTCAAAGCGTAATCCAGTTTTTGGGGAATAAATCGCGGACGTCATGCGTCAGCATCGCATTTGGGGCAAACCAGTTTTGGGGAGCGATCACGATTGAATCGGGACGCGCGTCCAGCCAGGCGCTCCACCAGCTGAAGGTGCTGTTGGCGATGATGTGCGCGCGCGCTTTGCTCATGAGGAACATGTCGTCGAATTCGGATTCGCCGGAGATGATTTGCGCTTTTGGATGATGTGCGAACATTTGACGGGCGTAATTGGCGTCGTCCGAGAAGACGTAGATGTTTTTCACCGCGTCGCGCGCTTCCAGCCATTCCAGCGCGCGCTCGTAATAGTGCGCGTTCAGAACGCCATGAAATGCGTTCGCTTTAGAGTGTGCAAGATAATCGCCGCGTCGCACGTGCAGCGCCACGCTGCCCTCGCCAAAGGTCGCAGCTGTCGCCAATGCGCTCCGGGAAACAGCGCCCTCCAGAGAAAACGCGTTCCGCACCGCGTCTTCCGCGTCGTTGAAATAGCGCGGTGACTGGAAATAGCCGCGAAGATAGCAGGCGCCGGAAATCTCCTCGAATGCAGCTGCAAAATGATGATGGGGCTCTGTGAAAATGGCGCCGCGCCAGCCTGTCGGGCGTCTCTGCGCGCTGGCGTGGAAGATCTTTGCGGTTTTGTGGATCGCCTTGTTGAACGACCTTTCAAAAGGGTGCGCCTTGTCTGAAAACGTATCGGCGGCGACTTTTAATGCGCCGAGCCCGAAACGCCGGGCGGCGCCGATGCGCAGCCGCGATGTATCCAGCTCCAGACGGGCGCCGAGCCGTTGCGCCAGCGCTATTCCTGCGGCGGCCTGAAACATCTGGTTGCCAAGTCCGCCCAGCATTTGCACACGGATCACGCTCATTGAGCCGTTCCGCTGCGCACACGCAAAAACGCTCTGTCACGCAGGCCAAAGCGGCGCCCGATGCGATAGAGGCAGGTTCTCAGCAGGCATCGGACCCATGAGACCGGCCCCAGTGTTTGCGCCTGCCAGACGACGCGCCGCAGCATACCAATCGGGCCGATAGGCCTGCGCCGGAGAAGCTTTTGGAAACCGGTCTCGCTCGACAATGCGCGGGCGCCTATTGCGTCGATCGAGGAGGTGGGCAAGACGTTCGCGTCGACGGGAGGCGGCGAGACGCCGTAGGTTTTCAGCTTGAAATCCCACGGCCGCCGAAGGTCTTCGTCTATCGCGTGTTTGACGAGGCTTAATCGCGACAGGATCTTCTCCGCCCCGCTTTTGTTGATGAGGTAACAACCCATGTTGTTGGGCACACGCAGATACGAAATGACCTCGCCCGCTGCGCCAAGATCGTTAAGCGCGAGATAAGCAGATTTTGACGGGTTCGAGAGCCGCACAATATCCCAATCATCGGGCAAAAGAGGGATGCTATCCAGAAAGGCGGGCAGCCTTTGGCTGATGCGCAGGTCGTCCTCCATCACCAAAACGCAATCGTCGTTCGAGGCGATCAAGTCCTGCATGATTGAAAGATGGCTGGCGTATACCCCAATCTCGCCCGGCTTGAGGTTTGAGAGCGGGCGCCCGTTCGGATCCAGAAACAGGTGGCGCAAGGCTGGGGGCGCGTCTAATCCGCGAACCGCCTCAAACCGGCGGAATGTCAGGCCCAATTCACCCAGCTGCTGGTCCATATGGCTCAAGCGGTCAGCATCGCTCGCCAGATTGATGACGACGACAGGCGGGCGCGAGGCGGAAATTTGCTGCTGCATAACAATGATCGACGATCTCTTGTTCGTTCAGCGCTTGTAGCATTTATCCAGGTTCGTCTCCATCTGGATCGCTCTGGAGAGGTCGTCGCAAAAAAAAAGGCCGCGCGCCGTCTTGCGTGCGGCGGTCGCGGCCCGGGGGCGCTCGCGCCTGTGGGGCAGGGGGCGAGCGGGTTCTAGTGTGCATTCGGCGCGTTAACGCCAAGGGCTCACGATCGCCGGAATTTCGTTAAACTATCTTAGGCTTGAGAATTGGTTGCGCGGGGACTTTGCTCGCACTGAACTCACCTTTGCACTATCCCCCTGCGCGCATCTTTGCACGCTTCCCAGCTAGCGCACCCTCAAGCCGCCTGCGATTCTCCATCAGCCGCGCGGGGCAGTCGGCAGAGCATGTCGATGAGCGCGCGGTCGTGCAGCAGCACCATCCGCTCGCCGGGCTTCAGCCATGAGACGGCCTCCTCGGCGGTGCGTGCATCGATGAGTTTTGCTTCGGCCAAAGCGCGATCCGGATCGATTATTCCGCGTTCCCGACGGGGAGGTGGCGGCAGGATCGCCTCGTGAATCTCGCGCAGCCGCGCATCCGAATGAATGGCCAGCAAAGGGTCACCCATCAGGATCGCTGGCTCCAGCGCTATTGCCAGTTCCTCTGCGCGAGAGGCGACCCTGGGGCGCTCGCCTTCCTCAGGCGTCACCAGCAATCCGATGCGGCGTAAAAACAGTCCGGTGGACAGTTTCCCGCTGACCCAGGACAGCACGATTGCCAGAAGCAGACCCGCAATAGTGGGCGACATCCACGCGACGAGCGAGGTTGAGATCATCAGACCGGAGATCAGCGTCAGGAAGCCAAGCGCTACATGCGACCAATGGCGACGGACAATGTCGCGCAGAGGAATTGAGCCGTCGTCGCGACGTTGCGGCGTCCATCCGGTGTCGCGTCCAAACATGATTTGCATCACTGAGCCGGTCTGGATCACCATCATGATCGGAGCGATCAGCGCCGCGAAGATCACCTCCACGATAGCCGATCCGATCAGCCCGATGGCGCCGCCGCAAGCGCGGCGGGTGGGCGCGCGGAAAATGGCGTAGGCCAGGCCCATAACTTTGGGCGCGAGCAGCACAGCCATGGTGATCGCAAACAGGTTGAGCGCGCGCTCATAGTCAAAGCGCGGCCAATCAGGAAAGCGGGCGAATTCGTGTGTGAAAAATTCCGGACGGATATAGGCCGATTGCACGACAAGCACCATGCCGACGATCAGGCTCGCCATCCAGATCGGCGACGAGAGATAGGCCATGGCGCCAGTCGCCAGATGCTGGCGGCTGGCGAGGCGCAGGCCACGCGCGCCGATGATGCGCATATGTTGCAGATTGCCTTGACACCAGCGGCGATCACGCACCGCCACGTCGATCAGCGACGGTGGGCTCTCTTCATAGCTGCCGCGCAATGTGGGGAGCATGTAGACCGAATAGCCGCCGCGCAGCATCAACGCTGCCTCGATGAAATCGTGACTCATGATGTGCCCGCCAAAGGGCGGGCGCCCGCGCAGCGTCGGCAGGCCGCAACATTCAGCAAAAGCCCTCGTCCGGATGATGGCGTTGTGGCCCCAATAATTGCCTTTGCGGCCGGACCAGACGGCCAGGCCCGCAGCGATCACGAGGCCGTAAATGCGGGCTGCAAATTGCTGAAGCCGGGCGAAAAACGTGTTGCGATTGATGATCAGCGGCAATGTCTGAATGATGCCGGCGTCAGGATCGGCAGCCATGGCTGCCGACAAGTTCAGAATGCATTCGCCTGTCATCAGACTGTCGGCGTCGAGCACGATCATGAATTCGTACGCGCCGCCCCAGCGGGTGACGAAATCGTCGATATTGCCGGCCTTGCGGCTCGTATTCTTGGGACGATGGCGATAATAGACGCGCGCATCAGGCCCAAGCTGCTCCCTGAGCGCTATATAGGTGCGCTCTTCGGCGACCCAGACGTCCGGATTCGTGCTGTCGGACAGGAAGAACCACGAGAAGCGTTCACCCTGTCCTGACGCCTCGACCTCTTCGCGCATCGCTTGAACGGCGGCGAATACGCGCGATGGCGACTCGTTGTAGATCGGCATTACGACGGCGATGTCTTCTCTGAGCGGGGCAATCTCCGCTCGAGGGCGCCGGCTTGCAATAAGGGAGACGAATCCGATGATGGCGTTCGTAAATGCCAGCGCGATCCATGAGAAATTGATGACGAACAGGATCAGCAACGCCCATTTCAAAGGCGTAATCGGGCCGACGTTGACCACTCCATACATCTCGTAGGCGCCGAACGCCGTCAAGGCGAGGGCGCCGCCGAATACAAACAGCCGGGCGTAGAAAGCCTTGCCGTCGTCATTAGTCTTTGCCTGTCTGCGCTTGCTCTCGTCAAAAGAGGTCAGCGATTGCGCTGGCATATGCAGCCGCGATTCCGCGGGCGTTGCATAGCGCGCTTCGGCGTGGCTGGAATTCAGATTGGCGTGCAGGCCGGCCTGGTCGTCGTGAGTATGGGTCAAGGCGTCCATCTGTAGAGCCACGTCTCGCTGATTTGCTTGCCTGCGGCTTCAAGGATCACCCGCAGCTCGATATTGGGTTCTGCGCCGGCTTCGACGTCAAAGGTGACACGCGCGGCGTTTTGCTCGCGCACCAGCACCACGCGCACCGGTCCAAGGACGGCGTTTGAGGCGTGGGCGCGGGCGGCGACGTCGGGCGCCGCGTTCGCATCCCCCAGCACCTCGCCGTTGAATTCAATCATGAAGCGGCGACGGCGCGAATTGGGGCCAGCGCCCGGCGGGCGGCCGGCGCGCGATAAAGACGCGATTGTTAACGGAGGCCGGGCGCTCGGCGTCCAGCACCAGAACTGGCGATAGGCGAAAGAATGCTCGGAATTGGCGGCCAGCGGGCTGCGCGGGCGCCAATAGCTGACGATGTTCTGATTGGTCTGAGATTCGGCGGGAATCTCAAGCAAGGTGACGTGCCCTGGCCCCCAATCGCCAATCGGCTCCGTCCAGACGGAGGGCCGAGCTTCCCAATGCTGATCGTCGTCCTTGAAGTGCGCAAAATCGCGGTCACGCTGCACCAGACCAAAGCCGCGCGGGTTCTCGTCCATGAAGGCAGAAGCCTGAAGGTTGAGCCTGTTGGCGACGGGTCGCCAAATCCACTCGTTCTTGCCGGTGAGCATTTGCAGGCCCGAGGCGTCATAGACGTTGGGGCGTACGTCGTCGCCGCGGCGCCGGTCAATCTGGCCAAACAGGAACGTCCCCTGAACGGTGGCAAGGCCCACATGATCAAGCGCGGCGCGGGTGAACAGCGTGCACTCGGTGTCGACGATTGTTGTGTCGCCAGGGCGTAGCGTGAAGCGGAAGGCACCTGCGACGCTCTCCGAATCCAGCAGCGCATGAATGATAACGACATTGGCGGCGAGCACGGGCCGCTCAACCCAGACTGCTGCGATGTTGGGAAATTCTTCGCTCTTGTTGGTGTCTACCGGGCGAATAGCAAGCGCGCGCGCCGCGGCGCCGAAAGGCTGGTTGCGGGCGCCTGTCTGGAAATAGCCGGCGCCCTGAAACAGCAGCACTTCTCGCATCTCGCCATCGGGCATGCGCTGCTTCAGGCGGAAGCCTGCAAAGCCCGCATCCCGCTTGTCGTTGGGCGGCGGCGCTTTGCCAAATTCGAAGTCGGCGGCCTCATAACCAAGCCGGCGGGCGTATCCATCCTCGACGACGTTAATCTGGAGATTGTTTGTGAAGATGAACCCGCGCGTCGTCGGCTCCATCGAGAAGCCGGTCTGCTGCCCGTCCCAGATCGCAGCCGCCGGTTTGCGGCGGATCGCTGCATATTGCTCGAAACTGATGCTCGAATACGCATCCGAAAGATCGTGCGCCGGCTTGCGCCATGGCTGGCGGGCGAGCGCGCGGGCTGCCTCAAGCACCTGAGATGAATCGAACTTTGGGCCGCGCGGATCGGTTTCTGCTGGATTGGACTGCGCCGCAGTTTGGGCGAAGGCTGAGCCGGCCGTCATTACGGCTGGCGTCGCGAGGCCCGTCATCGCGATTTTCAACAGGTCTCTGCGTCTAAACATGGAGGCGTCTGGTCCCGGGCGAATGAGCGCCATCGACAATTGTGAGTTGAGCCTCGGCGCAGGCGGAACTCTATAGCAGATTGCGGCTCCGGTGCGACGACTTTCCGGCGTTGGCGGGGCGGTGTCGTTTTCTTTCGTTAAAGGCCCACGTCGGGATGAGAATCCATCGTATTACGTAGCGAGATGACGCGCGTTTGACGCTGACCGAAGGCGCTGCTTGGGATAGATCGTTACCCTGAGAATTTAATGGCCGGAGATTCGCTCATGTCCCAGAACCGCTCCAGCAGCAGCGCCAGCGCGCGGTCTTGTCTCACCATCGTTCTGGCGGCTGGCGAGGGGTCGCGGATGAAATCCGCGCTGCCCAAGGTTCTGCACAAGATCGCCGGTCGCTCCATGCTCTCCCATGTGCTTGCGGCTGCTGTGGCGGCGGGGGGCGATGCTGTGGCTGTCGTGGTCGGGCCCGAGCGCGAGGACGTCGCCGCCCGCGCCCGTCTCGATGCGCCCGGCTCCGACGTGTTTGTGCAAACTCACAGGCTTGGCACCGCCCATGCCGTACTGGCTGCGCGCGAGGCCATCGCACGCGGCTTCGACGATGTGCTTGTGGTCTTCGCAGACACGCCGTTGCTGCGGGCGGAAAGCCTGCTCGCCTTGCGGGCGGCGCTGGCGGATGGGGCGAGCGTCGCCGCCATGGGTTTTGTGGCGGGCGATCCCGCTGGCTATGGACGCCTGCTGCTGTCGGGCGGTTCGCTGGAAGCCATCCGCGAGCAGAAGGACGCGAGCCCCGCCGAGCTGACCGTGACCGCCTGCAACGCAGGGATCATGGCGCTCGACGGACGCCGCGCGCTGGAATTGCTCGACTCGATTGGCTGCGACAACGCGCAAAAAGAATTCTACCTCACCGATGCCGTTAAAGCGGCCCGTGATCGTGGCCTTGGCTGCGTCGCCGTCATGGCTCCCGAAGAAGACGCCATGGGCGTTAATGACCGGGTGCAATTGGCCGCCGCCGAAGCTGTGATGCAGCGGCGCCTGCGCGAGGTCGCCATGCGGGCAGGCGCGACGATGGTTGCGCCGGAGACCGTTTTCTTGTGCTGGGACACGCGGATTGGGCGCGACGTGCTGATTGAGCCGCATGTGGTTTTTGGTCCCGGCGTCTGTCTGGCTGACGACAGCGTGGTTCACGCCTTCTCCCATCTTGAGGGCGCCAGGGTCGGCGCGCGCGCCAGCGTCGGCCCCTTCGCCCGCCTGCGCCCCGGCGCCAACCTCGGTGAGAACGCCAAAGTCGGTAATTTCGTCGAGATCAAAGCCTCCGACCTTGGCCCCGGCGCCAAGGTCAGCCATCTGAGCTACATCGGCGACGCGTCGGTGGGGGCGGACGCCAATATCGGCGCCGGAACAATCACCTGCAATTACGACGGCTTCGGCAAGTTCCGCACGAACGTTGGGGCAGGGGCGTTTGTGGGCTCCAACACCTCGCTGGTGGCCCCGGTGAGCGTGGGGGCGGGCGCTTATGTGGGGTCCGGCTCGGTGATTACGCAGGACGTGCCGGCGGATGCGCTGGCGGTCGCGCGCGGGCGGCAGGCCGACAAGCCGGGATGGGCGACGGCGTTCAGGGCGCGGCAGAAACCAAAAACTAAACCATAACTGCTATATCGTCGTTTGAAATAAAGCGTATTGGAAATTGACTTGAGCCTGAGCCCTTTTGCGGGCAAGGCCTTTGCGCCTTGGCGCGAACGGAGCAGCTTATGTGCGGCATTGTTGGAATCATCGGAAGCGAGCCCGTCGCCGGGCGCCTCGTCGAGGCGCTGAAGCGACTTGAGTATCGCGGCTATGATTCAGCGGGCATCGCCACGCTGGAGGGAGGCCGGCTTCAGCGTCGCCGGGCTGAAGGCAAGCTGCGCAACCTCGCCACTC
Organism: Beijerinckiaceae bacterium; assembly: GCA_947476075.1. Taxonomy (GTDB): domain Bacteria; phylum Pseudomonadota; class Alphaproteobacteria; order Rhizobiales; family Beijerinckiaceae; genus Terripilifer. The sequence continues at coordinate 5,458 of CANJPM010000078.1, read as the reverse complement.
GCCTTGAGCGCGAGCCGCTGCATGGACATGTGGGCATTGGCCACACGCGCTGGGCGACCCATGGACGTCCAACCGAGAACAACGCCCACCCCCATTCAAGCGAGCGTCTGGCGGTGGTCCATAACGGGATCATCGAAAACTTCCGCGAACTACGCGAGGAGCTGACAGCACGCGGACATAAATTCGTCACCGAGACCGATACGGAAGTGGTGGCCCATCTCGTCACGGACTTTATGGACGCAGGCAAGTCGTCGCGCGACGCCGTGGCCGCTGCTCTGCCGCGCCTGCGCGGCGCCTTTGCGCTTGGCTTTGTGTTTGAAGGCGAGCCCGATCTTTTGATTGCCGCCCGCCAGGGCGCGCCGCTGGCGGTGGGCTATGGCGAGGGCGAGATGTTTTTGGGCTCGGACGCTTTGGCTTTGGCGCCGTTCACTGAATCCATCACCTATCTGGAAGACGGCGATTGGGCCGTGCTGACGCGCGACGGCGTCGAGTTTTTTGACGCGGCCAATGCGCCGGTCAAGCGGGCGCGCATTCGCACGCAGGCGTCCGCGTTGCTGATCGACAAGGGCAATCACCGCCATTTTATGGCGAAAGAAATTCACGAGCAGCCGGAAGTCGTAGGCCGCACGCTCGCCCATTATCTCGATATGTCTAACGGCAGCGTGCGTTTGCCGTTTGAGCTGCCTTTTGATGCCTCCAAACTGACGCGGCTGACCATAGCCGCGTGCGGAACCGCCTATTACGCTGGGCTTGTCGCCAAATATTGGTTCGAGCGTTTCGCGCGCATTCCGGTGGAAATCGACGTCGCTTCCGAGTTTCGCTATCGCGATCCGCCGCTCGACGCCACCGGCCTTACCCTTGTCGTGTCGCAATCGGGAGAGACTGCGGACACGCTCGCGTGCTTGCGTTACGCCAAGGCGCAGGGACAAAAAACACTGGCGGTGGTCAATGTGCCAACGTCCACAATCGCACGCGAGAGCGACGCCATGGCGTTGACGCTTGCTGGTCCCGAGATCGGCGTCGCCTCGACGAAAGCCTTCACCTGCCAGCTGAGCGTTCTGGCCTGCCTTGCTGTTGCGATCGGCCGCGCGCGCGGCACGCTGTCGGCTGAACGCGAGAGCGAGCTGGTCTCGCAGCTGATCGCGGTGCCAGGACTGATGGCGGAGGCGATCAAGCGCGAGCCGAGGATCGAGCAGATAGCCACCATCCTGTCGAAGGCCAAGGACGTGCTTTATCTTGGGCGCGGCGCCAGCTTTCCGCTGGCGATGGAAGGCGCGTTAAAGCTGAAGGAAATTTCCTACATTCACGCCGAAGGCTATGCGGCCGGCGAGTTGAAGCACGGGCCAATCGCGCTCATCGACGAAAACATGCCTGTGATCGTTATCGCGCCACATGATGCCGTTTACGAGAAGACTGTCTCCAATATGCAGGAGGTCGCCGCCCGCGGCGGGCGGATCATCCTGATTGCCGACAAACGCGCCGCTGACGAGGCCGCTATAGACTTCGAAGCCGTGGCCCCAATGCCGGAAATGGAGCCTGATTTCGCCCCCATCGTCTACGCTGTGCCGGCGCAAATGCTCGCCTATCACACTGCAGTGGTGATGGGGAAAGACGTCGATCAACCGAGGAATTTGGCCAAGAGCGTTACGGTGGAGTGAGCGTTCTTCCTTCTCCCGCAAGGCGGGAGAAGGTGGCGCGCGGAGCGCGACGGATGAGGGGGCTTTTGGTGCCACAACCCCTCATCCTGCTTTTGCTAACGCAAAACCCACCTTCTCCCGCGCGCGGGAGAAGGAAAGAAGCGTCTCACGCAACCGCGCTCTTCATCGCCCGCTCAACCGCCCGCTTGATCTCATCCTTCATCGGCTCCGCCGCGGCGAAAATCTGCTGCGCGGCGAAAAAATCCAGCACGCGGAAGCGGTCCACGTCCGGGCGCAGCAGGGCGTGTGGGCGGCTTGTCTTGAGCATTTGCCCGATAATCGAGCCTTGCATGATCTGCGCGGCGCCGAACATCGCCTCGAACGGCGCCGGCGACGTTCGCTCGGCCAGCACCGGACCGCCGGTTACGTCGCAGGCCAGCACGTAACGGCTTTTGCCCATCAGACAGCGATAGGGAAGCGGATCGGTCACGCCGCCGTCCACATAAACGCGGCCCTCGATTTCAACCGGACGAAACAGGCCCGGGATCGCCATTGAGGCTGCGACCGCCGGCGCCAATGGTCCGGCGTCGAAGAGGTATTCGCCGCGCCCGAAGAAGTCCGTCGCCACAGCGCGGAAGGGTATGCGCAATTCCGAAAATCTATCCGGCACGGCTTTTGGCCAGAACAGATCGAGGATGCGTTCGCCATCGAGCAAAACCGGGTTGCCGAGCCCACCGCTGAAAACATCCATAAAGCGACCGACGCGGGCGCGCAGAACGCGCGCTATCAGGTCCGCACGATTGCGCACAAGGTTTGTGGCGTGAAGGCGCATATCGCGGCCCGAGACGCCAGCGGCCCAGGCTGCGCCAACGACGGCGCCCATGGAGGCGCCGGCGATCGCCGCGGGCTTGACGCCAAGTTCGTCGAACGCTTCAACCACGAGAACATGCGCCAGACCGCGCGCTCCGCTAGCGCCAAGCGCGACCGCAATCTCGCCTCCATTCGTCGCGTCCAAATTCGGATCCATTTCGCCTCGATTTGCCTCTTGAGCACGCTCTGTCTAGCATTGCTTGAAACAACCACGCCAAAAAATCTGAATGGGAGAGAAGTTTATGCGCCGCCATACCCGCAAAGCTGCATCAGCTGGAATCGTCGCGCTGGTTGGTCTGGCGGCCGCGCCCCTGGCCGCTCAGGATTTCTACGCAGGCAAGACGGTCGACATGCTGGTCGGCGCTGATGTTGGCGGCGGCTACGACGTGTATGGTCGCGCGCTGGCCCGCCATTTACCAAGGCAAATTCCTGGCGCGCCGACCATCGTCGTCAAGAACATGCCGGGCGCGGGCAGCGCCGTTGCGGCGGCAAACCTCTATAACATAGCGGCAAAAGACGGCAGCGTGATTGGGTCGCTGATGCCCGGAGCCATTTTGGACCGCGTGCTCAATGAGAACGCCAAGGGCAATTTTGACCCCTCCAAATTCATCTATCTGGCCAGCGCTGACAGTGGCGCGCGTGTGTGCATGACGTATCAAGCGTCAAAAACGCGCACGCTGGCGGACGCCATGACCAACAAGACCATCGTCGGCGCCAGCGCCGCTGGCGGCGCGACGCGCGATTACGCTTTCATGGTCGCCAAAGCCACTGGCGCGCAATTCAATATTGTGTCCGGCTACAAGGGTTCGGCCGACATCTTTCTGGCGATGGAGCGCGGCGAAGTCGACGGGATGTGCGGGCTGGACTGGAACAGCCTGAAATCTCAAAAAGGGGATTGGCTGCGTGACGGCAAGCTTCAAATCATCCTGCAAACGGCGCTTGATCCGCACCCGGAACTCGCCGCGTTGAAAGTGCCCGAAATCTGGCCATCGGTGAAGACTGAGACAGACCGCAAGGCTATTCAGTTGATCCTGTCGCAGCAGGTGTTCCTGCGCTCCTACATCACGCCTCCAGGCGTGCCGGGAGAGCGCGTGGCGCTGCTGCGCAAGGCTTTCTCGCAGACGCTGGCCGACAAGGATTTCCTGGCGGAGGCGGAGAAACTCAAGATCGACGTCAACCCTTCTTCGGGCGAAAAGGTGCAGGCGCTGATCGAGACGCTCTACGCTTCGCCGCCAGAAATCGTGGCGCGCGCCAAGGCTTTGATAGCGCCGTAATCAGAGAAAGGCGAGGAGGGCGGTCAAAGTATCGGGCGCGTTCTCCTCGGCCAGAAAATGCCCGGAATTGATCTGCGCGCCAATAGCCTTCGGCGCGAACGTCTCACGCCAGACGTCGAACGCAGGGCGCGGTCCGGCTGTTAAAAAGAACGAACCGGACAGAACGCAAACCGGCGCCTCAATCGTACGGCGGGCGGCCAGATCCTGCTGCGCGCCAGCGCGATAATCCTCGCAGAAGGCGTGGATGCGCGATGTATCGCCCCATGCGTTGCGGTATTCCGACAAGGCGGCGACGCTAAACGCGCGCAGGGAATGATCTTGCGTCCACGCTTGCATCAGTCCCTCAAAATAAGAATTGGCGCCGATGCGCACGATCTCTGTTTCGGGGACGGGATCGGGCTGCGAAAGAAACGCCCAGTGAGCTGCAGGCGTCGTCCCCGCCCTGATGTTGCGCCACACCTCGATCGTTGGAAGAATATCGAGCAGCGCCAGCTTTTCGACGCGGCCGGGATGATCGAGCGCAAGCCGATAGCCCAGTCGCGCGCCGCGATCATGGCCGACGATGCGGAAACGCACGTGGCCCAGATTCTGCATCACGTGTACGACGTCTTCGCCCATAGCGCGTTTGTTATAGGTCTCGCCGTTCGTGCTGCGCGGCGCCGACGACCAGCCGTAGCCGCGCAGATCCATCGCCACTACATGAAAGCGCTTGGCGAGCTCGCCCGCCATGCGCGCCCACATGAGATGGGATTGCGGAAACCCGTGCAGCAGAAGCAGCGGCTCCGCGCGCGGATCGCCGCCGCTGCGCGCAAATATGCGGCCCTCGTCAGTGTCGATCCAATGACTGGCGAAGCCGGGGAACAGGTCTGCGCTCATGCTGCTGCACTCTTCCCTTTGGGCCGTGGGCGTCCTCGACCGCAGCTTTGCGCGCTCAGTCTAAAAGCATGCGGGCGAAGCCGCGCGCGTCGCTTATGCAAGCTCCTCGCGCCCGCCAGCGTAACGCGCAAGGGCGTCGATACGATCCTCAATGGTCGGATGGGTTGAGAACAGATCCGCAAAGCCTGAGCGTGGATTGTCGAGACACATCTCCATCACGCCCGAAGGCGCGCCCTCAATCTCGCCCTTGCCGCTAATTTTGCGCAGCGCCGAAATCATTGCGTCGGGGTTCTTCGTCAATTCCACGCTACCCGCGTCCGCCAGATATTCCCGTGAGCGTGAGAGCGCGAGACGGATCATCAGCGACAACGCCCAGGCGGCGGCCACCGCCAGAAGCGCAATCGCGATCGCCGCCGCCGCGCCGCTCTTTTCTTTGCTATTGTCCGATGAGCGCGAGCCTTGCAGGGACCAGCGCACGCGCAGCAGCAATTCGCAGACGAAGGTGACGACGCCCGCGATAATCATCGCCACCATCATCATGCGCACGTCGCCGTTGCGGATATGGGTGAGTTCGTGCGCGGCCACCGCCTCCAGTTCCGCCGGTGTGAGCAGGTCGATCAGGCCGCGCGTGAAGGTGATGGTGTATTGCTTGTCGTTGACGCCCGAGGCGAAGGCGTTTGGGGCGGCCTCTTCGGCGATGGCAAGGTGCGGAACGCTCATGCCGCGCGAGATGCACAAGTTCTCAACCATCGCATAAAGCTCTGGCGATTCATTACGCTCCAGCCCTTTGGCGTGAACCGT
>CANJPM010000077.1 GCA_947476075.1 Beijerinckiaceae bacterium | reverse complement strand
GGAAATGGATTCAATCGAGATGAATTTGCTCATCGGATCATTCCGGATAGGTGACGGCGCGGGCGATGCGCGCGAGGGTCTGGTCAAGCACCATGCCGACAAGGCCGATGACGAGAATTGCGACGATGACGTTGGTGATCGACAGATTGTTCCATTCGTTCCAGACGAAATAGCCAATGCCGGTTCCGCCAACGAGCATTTCAGCCGCCACGATTACAAGCCATGCAATGCCAATCGAGATGCGCATGCCAGTGAGAATGGTGGGCGCAGCCGCCGGCAGGATGATCGTAAACGCTTTGCGCAGAGGTCGAACCTCCAGCGTTCGCGCCACATTCAACCATTCCTTGCGTGTTGCCGAAACGCCGAAGGCGGTGTTGATCATCATCGGCCACACCGAGCAGATGAAAATCACGAAGATCGCGGATATGGATGAATTCTTGATCGTGTAGAGCGCCAGCGGCATCCACGCGAGCGGCGAGATCGGCTTCATCACCTGGATGAACGGGTCCAGCGCGCGGTTCATCAGCGGCGACATGCCGATGATAAAGCCGACGGGAAGAGCCACAAGCACGGCCAAAAAATATCCGAGCAGAACGCGACCCAACGAATAGGCGAGCTGGATTCCCAGCCCCTTGTCGTTGGGACCGCGATCATAGAACGGCTGCTGCAAATGCTGCCAGATTTGCGCGGCCACATCGAGCGGGCCGGGCATAGCCGACTTTCCCTGCGTGGCGGCGATACCCATAAGGCGGGCGTATTCGGGGTCCATTTGCGCGACGCTCTTTGTGCCCTGGACGCCGATATGCCAGGCGAGCATGAACGAGACGAAGATCAGGGCGGAGACAAGCGCCGCGCGTGCGTTGAGCGAAGTCAGCATGTCGCGCCCTCAGGTCCGCTTGATGGCGAAGCTGTCGATATAAGCTTCGGGCTTGGCAGGATCGAAGGTCTTGCCCATTACGACGAATGTCTTGGTGGACGTGGTCGGCGGCGTGAGGCCGGCCTCCTTCATCAGCTTCGCGGCGTCGGTCGCCAGAAACACCTGTTTGGCGAGGCCCTGATAATCAATATCTCCCTTCACCTGACCCCAACGCTTCATCTGCGTGAGAATCCAAACAGCAAAGGATTCCCACGGGAAGGGGTCGAACTGAATGCGGTTGGCGTCCTTCTTCACCGCGCCAAGGCCATCGGCAAAGACGCCCGTCAACACTTGCTCCAGCACGATCTGCGGCTGGTTGAGATAGTTTGGCGGGGCGATCGCTGCGGCGATTTCCTTGCGGTTCTCGGGCTTGGCCGCATAGGCGGTGGCGTCGATGATCGAGCGCATCAGAGCGGCGTAAGTGTTGGGGTTAGCCGAGATGAATTCCTTGCTGGCGGCGAATGCGCAGCAGGGGTGACCATCCCACAATTCCTTCGAGAGCATGTGGATAAAGCCGACGCCGTCATAGACCGCGCGCTGATTGAAGGGATCGGGCGCAAGGAAGCCGTCGATATTGTCGGCGCGCATATTGGCGACCATTTCAGCCGGCGGCACGGAGCGGATCTGCACGTCCTTGTCGGGGTCTATTCCAGCCTCTGCGAGGTAATAGCGCAGCAGATAATTATGCATGGAATAGTCGAACGGAACTGCGAACTTGAAACCCTTCCAATCCTTGGGGTCGCGCTTGTCCTTGTGCTTCATGGCGAGCGTGATCGCCTGGCCATTGATGTTCTCAATGGCGCTGAGCGCGTAGGGGATCGGGTTCGACCCCACGCCCATGGTGATCGCCAGCGGCATCGGCGCCAGCATGTGGGCGGCGTCGTATTCCTTGTTGATCGTCTTGTCGCGAATAACCGCCCAGCCAGCAGTCTTCATCACTTCAACGTCGAGGCCATGCTTTTTATAGAACCCGAGCGGATCAGCCATGATGATGGGCGTGGCGCAGGTGATCGGAATGAAGCCGACCTTCAGCGCTTTCTTCTCCAGCGGTCCGCCTTGCGCAAACGCCTCTGTCGCAGCGCCAATCGGCAGCATGCCGGTGACGGCGGCCGCCGCAGTCGACCAGCCCACTGCGCTCAGGAACGCACGGCGCTCCGCATCCACCGGGAACATCGCACGCATGATTGCAGACGTTACGACGCGCTCGTAACGAGCCTCATCGGGCGCCGCGCCAGTCTCGACCGCATCGGCCCTGAAGGCGCGCTCATGGGCGGCCTGTGAGGAATGGGCGCCGCACGAACAGCCCTTGCCAAGGCGCGTGCCGGTGTCGAAAGGATTGCGGAACATGGTCATTTGGCGCTCCCGTATGATGTTGCCACAATCATAAAAGCAACAGGTGTGCCAAAGGTCCGGGGCGCCTGCTCACAAGACGGACGCCCTGCAAAGCGTCAAGGTGCATGTGCGATAAGCCGGGCTTGATAACTTTAATCTATGCAGTATATGCCCATTTTATGTGCAGATTGCGCAATTTAGAGTGCAATGCGGCGCCGTTCGGTTGCGCGCTCCAGCTTGTTCAAGTCTGTGACGTCGTCTGCTTATTGTCAGCTCGGTCGAGCCGTCTGCGGGCGTCAGCGACGCTGCGCACATAGGTCGCCTGTTCGCGCCCAAGTCCGGCCCGCAGCAATCTGCGCGTAACTTTGCGCGAGGCGCCTGCAAAATAGACGCGGGCTCCGGCCTTGCGCGCTTTCTTGACGAAGCCCAGCAGGGCTTGCGCTCCGGTCTCGTCGGCAAGGGGTACTGCGGAAAGGTCGAGCACATAGGCGCGCGGCGCTTTTTCGATCTGCTCGATGATTGACGCAACCTGACTGGCGGCGCCGAAGAAGAACGGCCCGGTGATGCGATAAACAATAATGTCGTGGCTATCGGCGCCCGCATAGGGGCTGCGCTCTCCCGCCTCATCCGGCAGGTCCGGCGTCAGCAGGGGCGTGGGCATGTTGGTCGTCACCTCAACCATCTGCGCCATGCGGTGCATGAACAGCACAGCGCCCATAACGACGCCAACCGCAATTCCCTCCGTCAGGTCGCGCAGCACGGTGATTGTGAACGTCGCCACCAGAACGGCGGCCTCCGCCCGGTCGCCACGTAAAACGGCTGCGATAGCGTGTCGCTCGACCATGTTCCACGCTACGACGGCCAGAACGGCGGCCAGAGCGGTCAGTGGAATCCAGTTCGCGAGCGGCGCGGCGAAGACCATGAACGCCAGCAGAAAAGCTGCGTGCAGGATGCCAGCGACCGGCCCGTGCGCGTTGGCGCGAATGTTGGTCGCCGTGCGCGCAATCGTGCCGGTGACGCAGAGGCCGCCAAACAATGCGCTGGCGATATTGGCCCAGCCCTGCGCCACCAATTCGCAATTGGAGCGATGACGCCGGCCTGTCATGCCGTCGGCCACAACGGCCGAAAGCAGGGATTCCATGCCGCCCAGAAACGCCAGCGCGATGGCGACGGGGATCAGATCGAGCAGCGTCGCAAGGTTGATGTCGGGCAGGCCCGGAATTGGCAGACTGCTGGGGATGCCGCCGAATTTGGCGCCGATGGTTTCAATCGGCAGGTCAAGCCCCCACGTCAGCGTCGCGCCCAGCGTCACTGCCGCAAGCAGGCCAGGAAAGCGCGGCGCGAAGCGGCGCAGGATCAGGATCGTCGTCAGACAGAGGGCGCCTACGCCTGCGGCGGTCCAGTTGACCGTCCCGGCCACGTTCCACAGGGCGACGATTTTTGGGATCAGCGGACCGGGCTCGGCGGCCAGCGTCAGGCCGAAGAAGTCCCTGATCTCGGCTGCGAAGATGATGATCCCGATGCCCGCCGTAAAGCCAATGGTGACGGGGTAGGGAATGTATTTGATATAAATCCCGAGTTGCAGATAGCCGACCAGCAGCAGCAACAGCCCGGCCATGATCGTGGCGGCCAGAAACCCCTGATAGCCATAGGTTGCGATGATGCTGGCCACCAGCACGATGAAGGCGCCCGCCGGTCCGCCGATCTGAAAACGGCTGCCGCCCAAAGCTGAAACGAAGGCGCCGCCGATCACAGCTGCAATGAGCCCATGCTCGGGCTTGGCGCCGGAGCCAATCGCAATCGCCATGGAGAGCGGCAGAGCGACGATGGCCACCGTCAGGCCCGCTATCACGTCCGCCCGCAGCTGGCTCCAGCCGTAGCCCTCCCGCATCACCGTGATGAGCTTGGGGGTGAACATATCGCCCAGGCCGCTTTTGGACGGCTGCGGGCTTGCGTTTCTGTGGTTGCTCATGTGATCCATAACGCGACTCAGGCGCTCGCGGTGCGGACTCGCAGGCTGTCACCTGCGGGCGATTAAAGCTATTGCTTCATGTCAATGCGCGCGCATGGCAGATATGCGGAACAGGACTAGAGGGATCAGACCATGGTGAAGGCAGTCGTCATCCACGAGACCGGCGGAGCCGACGTCATGCGCATTGAGGATGTGCCTGTGGGCGCGCCCGCCGCAGGGCAGGTGCGCGTCCGCAATCACGCTATTGGCCTCAATTATATCGACACTTACTTTCGCGCCGGCGCATATAAAACCCCGACGCCATTCGTGCTGGGCAATGAAGCCGCTGGCGAGATAGTTGAGGTTGGGGCGGGCGTTGAAGGCTTCAAGGTTGGCGATCGCGTTGGCTACACCTCTACGCTTGGCTGCTATGCGCAAGAGCGCGTGATCGGAACCAACGTTCTCGTGAAGCTGCCTGACAGCATTTCTTATCAGACGGCGGCGGGCATGATGCTGAAGGGCCTCACCGCGCAATACCTTCTGCGCCGTACCTTTCCGGTCAAGTCAGGCGACGCTATCCTCGTTCACGCAGGCGCTGGCGGCGTCGGTCAATTGCTCTGCCAATGGGGCAATGCTTTAGGCGCCGTTGTGATCGCCACCGTCGGCGGGCCGGAAAAGGCGAAGGTCGCAAAGGCGGCGGGCGCGCACCATGTCATCGACTACAAGAGCGAGAACTTTGTCGAGCGCGTGAAGGAAATCACCGGCGGCAAATTGTGCGACGTGGTCTACGATGGGGTAGGCAAAGACACGTTCCCGATGTCGCTGGACTGCATTCGCCCGCTTGGAATGTTCGTGTCCTACGGTAATGCCTCGGGGCAGGTGGATGCGTTCAACATCACGCTGCTGGCGCAAAAGGGCTCGCTGTTCTGCACACGGCCGACGCTCTACACCTATATCGCCAAGCGCGAAGACCTCGACGCAATGGCCGCCGATCTGTTCGCCATGGTCGAGGCCGGCAAGGTGCATATTCCGATCAACCACACCTATCGGCTGGATGAGGTGGTGGCCGCCCACAAGGCTCTTGAGGGGCGGCTGACGACCGGCGCAACGGTGTTGATCCCGTAGCGGTTTTAGACCGCGCTTCCGTGCAGATCGTAAGCGTCTGCACGCTCCACCTTCACGTTGACGATGTCGCCCTGACGCAGCGGACGGCGTGAGCTGATGTAAATAGAGCCGTCGATTTCCGGGGCGTCAGACTTGGTGCGGCCCCGTGAAACTGTTGGGCCGACCTCGTCGATGATCGCCTGCACCCGCTTGCCGACCTTGTTCTTCAAAATGCGCGCGCTGATCGCCTGCTGGGTTTCCATGAAACGCTTGTAGCGGCGGTCTTTCTCATCCTCGGGCACAACGTCCAGCCCCAGATCGTTGGCGGCGGCGCCCTTCACAGCCTCGTATTTGAACGCGCCGACGCGGTCGAGTTTGGCCTCTTTCAGCCAGTCGAGCATCATTTCGAAATCGTCCTCGGTCTCGCCGGGAAAGCCGACGATGAAGGTCGAGCGAACCGCCAGATCGGGGCAGATTTCACGCCAGCGCCGCACGCGCTCCAGCGTCTTGTCCTGGTTGCCGGGACGGCGCATCGCTTTCAAAACCTTGGGCGAGGCATGCTGGAACGGCACGTCGATATAGGGCAGGACCAGCCCCTCCGCCATCAGCTCGATCACCTCGTCGACGTGCGGATAAGGGTAGACATAATGCAAGCGAACCCAGGCGCCTAGACCGCCAAGTTCACGCGATAGATCAAGAAAGCGCGTGCGCACGGAGCGGTCTTTGAACGGGCTCTCGGCATATTTGACGTCAATTCCATAGGCGGAGGTGTCTTGCGAGATGACCAGCAATTCCTTGACCCCGGCGGCAACCAGCTTTTCCGCCTCGCGCAGCACGTCGCCGGCGGAGCGTGACACCAGCTTTCCGCGCAGATCGGGAATGATGCAGAACGAGCAGGTGTTGTTGCAGCCTTCCGAGATCTTCAAATAGGCGTAATGGCGCGGCGTCAGCTTCACGCCTTGCGGCGGCACGAGGTCGATGAACGGATCGTGTGCGGGCGGGGCTGCCTGATGCACCGCGTTCATCACGCTCTCATAGGCTTGCGGCCCGGTGATCGCGAACACATTTGGATATTGCGCCAAAATCTCGTCGGGTTGCGCGCCCATGCAGCCGGTGACGATGACCTTGCCGTTTTCGCCCATTGCGGCGCCGATCGCCTCAAGGGATTCCCGCTTGGCCGAATCCAGAAAGCCGCAGGTGTTCACCACTACGGCGTCGGCCCCGTCATGGCTCTTGGTCAGCTCATATCCTTCAGCCCGCAGGCTGGTGAGGATGCGCTCGGAATCTACCAGCGCCTTGGGGCAGCCGAGGGAGACGAAGGAAATGCGGGGGGCGGGGCGGGGCGATTGATCTGACATGACGTTCGCTTGCCATTGGCGCGGCCCGGGCGCAAGGGCTTGATGGAAAAACGCGCGCTTTATGCAAGCAAGTGAGATGCAAAAAGAGCCCGGCATTTGCACCGGACCCCTTATATGCTGGGGTTCAACGCAACAATGGCGCTGAAGCGGTCGAAGCGAACCGGTAGTTCAGCCCGAGGCGGGCAATGTGGAAGCGGTCTCTGTGGCGGGCTTCTATTGTGTAGCCGGGGTCGATGTAAAGAACGGCGCCGGTCAGCCCAAATTTGTCGCGGCCCAAATCCACGTAGAGGTATTCGCTCTTCAGGCTCCATTTGTCCGCAATCGCGAACTCCAGCCCGGCGCCGGCTGCCCAGCCGCCAGCAATTTTGGAACTGGCCCCTTTCCAGGATTCCGAGGTATCATCAGCGTATTCGCTGCTGGCGCGGATTTCGCCGGACGCCAATCCGCCCGTGACGTAAATCAACCCCGTGTCAAACGCGATACCGAGCCGGGCTCGCAGCGTGGCGTATAATCTACCGGGGTCTTGTGTCACGCGACCTACCGGGTTGAGCGTTGGATTGATTACTTGTTCTACCTTGCTGACGCGGCGGCCGGAATGTGCGTTGACGTCGCCTTCAAGGCCCAGCACCAGACCATCGCCGAATTGATAATTATATCCGAGTTGAACGCCGCCGGTCATGGACCAAAGACGATTGCGGATGCTCCTGTCATAGGAATCTTCAAACGTTTGGCCCACAAACTCCCCTGTTCCGTAGGCCTGCATGTCCCCATTGCCGCGAAGACCGCCTGCGTTCAGGCCGATGTAAAAGCCGCTCCAGCTAAACGCTTGCGGCAGTGCGCCATAAGCCAGCGTCGGGGATGGTGGGAGAGGGGAGCCGCGCCGCGGCAAATCGCCTGCAAGCGCATTAGCGGAAAGGGCGAGGGAAAAAGCGCCAAACATCAAATTACGCATGACAACACCTGACTTAACAAACGCGAAACTATCCCGCACGAAAACTGTGCGTTGATGATCAGGTTAAGCCACAGTTGTTAACAACCGGCTAACCAAGCTTCCGCTTTGCACCTTGCGGAATAAAAAAAAGAGCCCGGCGTTTTTCCGCCGGGCTCTCGTTCGTTTTCCCAAATCTTGGGGGCTTAGTAGCGGGCCAAAACCGGGCCGGCGACCGATGTGTCGCCGAACTTGTAGTTGAGGCCGACGCGGACGACGTGGAACTTGTCGTCGGCGCGGCTTCTGAAGCTGTAGTCAGTGTTGAGCGTATTCACGATGTTCGTGTTGCCGCTGTCGAGGTTCACGTAGAGATATTCGAGCTTGGCGGTCCAGTTGTTGCTGAAGGCGTGCTCGATGCCGGCGCCCAGCGTCCAACCCCATTCGGTGTTGTTGCGATTGGAGACGAACGTGCCGCCGATCGGGGTTCCGGGCGTTGAATAGAAATAGGCGGAGCCAGAATTTCCCGTGTCGCCAAACGCCAGACCACCAGTTGCGTAAAGCAGGGTGCGGTCCATTGCAAAGCCGAGGCGGCCACGCAAGGTGCCAAACCAGTCGCCGCCGTTGCCGCCGCCATAGGTGAAGCGATTGGCGTTGGCGAACGGACCGACGCCCGCAAGCGCGACGTCGTAGCCGTCTTTGCTACCGCCGCCCCGATAATTGATATCAGTTTCCAGACCGGCGACCATGGAGCCGAACTGCCAATTATAGCCAAGCTGCGCGCCGCCGGTGAAGGCTGAATTGTTGTTGTCATTGTAGGCGCCGACGACAGCGGCGTCATAAAGCGCAACGTCGTTGCTGACGAAGCCGTTGTTGATGACGGCCGGGCGAAGACCGTTCTTGCGGTCGTTGAAGGTCGCGCCGGCGTTCAGGCCGACATAGAAGCCTGACCAGGTGAAGATTGGGGTCACGTAGATCGGAGCAGGCGTAGGTGCAGCCTGTCGGCGCGGCAGATCAGCGGCGACGGCGCTGGCGGACATGGCCGCAATAGCGACTGTGCTCAGAAGAATTTTACGCATGAGATCCTCTCATATTTCAGAAGAAACGGCATCGAAAGCCAAGTTATCCCCCGCAGCTTCTGTAATCGCATCAGAGATCTATATCCACCTAGAGCGGTAGTATTGATAGGGTCTTTATGATCTATGGTTGCAATATTACAACAAATAGCACTGCTTGCGCGAAGTGGGATGCAAGGCGATTATGCTACCTTCAATAGTCGTTCATTCGTCGTGACAAACGGCGACGTTTGCGCCTAAAGTCCGCTCGATTTTGAATGATCTGGGGAGCGAAACATGACGTACCGGCTGGCGACATACCAGTCTGCTGACGGGCCGCGCGCTGCGGTCATCGTTGGGGAACGCGTGATCGACGTGGCCAAGGCCACGCGGGTCAAGACCGACGAGACGATGCAGGGCATTCTCTCCGACTGGACCAAGGCGAAGGTCCGCCTTGAGGCTGTTTCGACCCGGCAAGGCCTGCGCGGTCAGCCGCTCGCAAAAGTAAAACTGCTCGCGCCAATTCCCGTGCCTGGCGCAGTCTATTGTGCGGGGTCCAATTACGGCGACCATGCTGCAGAAATGGCGCGCGCCAAGGGGCTTCCCCCACCAAAAGATCCCCATGATCTTGGTCTTGAGCCGTGGCACTTCATCAAGTCGTCGCGTTCGGTGATCGGTACAAACCAGAGCGTCAAACTGCCGGCCGCCTCCAGGAAGGTGGATTGGGAGGCTGAATTGGCGGTGGTTATTGGCCGCAAGGCCAAGGACGTTTCGCAAAAGGACGCATTGAGATATGTGGCCGGCTATCTCGTAGGCAACGATTTGTCGGCGCGCGATCTTGGCCGCCGCGCCGCCGCCGAGCCTGGTACGCTGTTCGCAACCGACTGGACCTCTCACAAGTCGTTTGACGGCGCGTGCCCGATGGGGCCGTGGATTACATTGGCTCGCGACGTCAAGGATCCGCACAATCTCGCCATTGAACTGGATATCAACGGCGTGATGAAGCAGAACTCCAATACCAGCCACATGATCTTCGACATCCGCGAGCAGATCGCGTTCCTGTCGAGCCGCATCACGCTCTACCCCGGCGACATCATCATGACCGGCACGCCCGATGGCGTTGGCAATGGTCGCGGCGAGTTTCTGAAGGCGGGCGACGTGGTGCGCGTGCGTATCGAGGGTCTGGGCGAGGTCGTCAACAAGATGACGTAAGCGCGGGAGCGCGCTTTCTTCCTTCTCCCTCAAGGGGAGAAGGAAGAGTCTTGCTTGCTAATTCATCGTCACCCTATTGGCGCCTACATTCACCGTTAACGTGAAGCTTCCCTCATTTCGTCGCCACGCTTCCAGCCGGTAGGTGCGGAAGCCCGCCACGTAAAACGGATCGGCCTTAGCGATTTCGTGCGCTTCGGCCCGCGAGCCGACGCGCAGGATGAACATGCCACGCCCGTCCGGCGCGCCGCTTTCGTCCAGAAACGGGCCGGCGCCCATCAGCCTTCCGTCGGCTTCAAGACTTGCTCCATAGGCGATGTGGGCGGGATAAAATTCGCGGCGATCTCCCTGTTTGCCCGTCAGCTCCCAGAACAGAATGTAGAATTCCTTGCCCGCAAGCTTCTGCGGTTCGCCCCCGTGGTTTTCCATTAGCCAGCCATTTTGTTCGAGATTGCGTCGTCGCAGGTTTCGTTCACTTGCCCATTGCGCGCTTCAACGAGCTTGCCGCCCATGGCTTCGCGCATACGCGCTGTCGGCGCGGTCTTGGCGCCCGCCCATGAGCAGGGACGCAGAGGCATGGCTTGCCAATATTCAGCTGTGTGGGATTCGTAGGAATCGTCCACCTGATCGACGTCGGCGGTATATTCAATCGCGTATCCGTTTGGATCGACGAAATATGAAAAGATGTTGCGGCCCGGGCCTGCATGGCGTCCCACGCCCCAGCCCAATTCCTGTTCGCCCATGCGCATCCGGCCAACGCCGCGCATCAATGCGTCGTAATCGTGCATCTCGAATGCGACGTGATTGAGCGAGGGGCCGTCTGCTTTCGCCAGCGCGATCGAATGATGATTGCTGGAGCAACGGATAAAATTCATATGGCCGTTGAAGTCGGAGAACCTGAAGCCCAGCACGTCGCAGAAAAAGCGCAGCTGATCCTCCATAGCCACCGAGTTGAGCACCACATGGTTTATTTTGGTGGGACGCGAGGTATCGCCGATCACGCTGGCGTGTTGCACGACGTCAGTGGAAATTCGCAGCAATTGACCTTCCGGCGCAACGATTTCGAAGCCGTAGCCGCCGCCTTCTTCGGCGCTGAGCGCCTGCGGCGCATTGGTTTTTGCGCCCAATGCATTTGCCTTTGCGTGGAGTGCGTCAACGGTGGCTGCGTCCGGGGCTGCGAAATTCACGCGAACGATGCCGGCCTTGGGCCGCTGATGCAGCGTCAGCACATGATGTTCAAGGCTGGAGGCGCGCATGTGCGCATGATCGCCGTTGCGCGAGACCTCGTTGAGCGCCCAATGCTGCGCGTAGAAAGCCGTGCTGGCGGCGAGATCGTACACTGCAAGCTCAAGCGAGCGCAGTCCTGTGACTTTGGGGTCGGCCATGGAATCCTCCCGATTTATGTTGGCGCAGCATAACGCAAAATCGGGGCAAGGGGAGGGGCTTGCCCTTTTCAACCTGCGCGTAAAGCCAAGGCTTGCGCGCAATGCGTGGATGGAAGGGTCAAGCCCGACCACGAATTCATCGTGGCTGGCGCTGCAAATCGTCCTGGCGTTCCGATATATGCGCTTCCTGCTTGGCCTGAAGTGCAAGCTCGCGCATTTGCGCCTCGCGCTCGGCTTTGAGCTGATCGCGGGCCGCGCGCAATTCCTCGCCGAAGAGGCGGAGATATTCTTCCGACGACATTTGCCCGGCCTCGACAAGTGCGCGGGCGGTGTAGCGGTCCAGCATGGAGGCCTCCAGCACAGGAGTTTTTGGAAGTGCGGCGTGAACAATCCAAACGCGTGCCCAGCGCGACTGTTCCCCAAGATTAACCATGCTGTGAGGATAGCGTGGACAGAAAAGAACAAAACAAATACAAAAAGTGAGTAAGAAGAGAACGGAGAATCAAATGTTACGTTCTGTCCTCGCTGACCTGACCGAGATCGCCGCGCTTGCCACCTTTGTAGGTTTCATCGCTATCCTCGCCTGATCCCACATTCCCCTATAGTGGACAAGTCCGGCCTCGCTTGACCGGCGGGCTCGCGCCGGGCCGCCGAATGCGCGATAAGCGTGTCGGAGCACATGCATGGACGAGAAACAGAGCAAGGCACTCAGAGACGTGATTGCGGCAGTGGGCTTTGTCCATTTGCACACTCACACGTCGTTCTCGCTGCGCGAAGGCGCGCTGAGCATTGGCAAGCTGATCGACTTCGCCAAAGCCGACAAAATGCCCGCTCTCGCCATCACCGACACAAACAATCTGTTTGGGGCGCTGGAGTTTTCTGAAAAAGTCTCGAAAGCGGGCGTGCAGCCGATCATCGGGTGTCAGCTCACCGTGGATTTTGACGACGGCAAGCGTCTTGGAGCCCGTGCCGATGATCCGAGCGCGGGACGCGGCTCGCTGGTGCTGCTTGCGCAAAACGCGGATGGCTACGCAAACCTGATGCGGCTGGCCTCGCGCGCTTGGCTGGAATCGGACCCCGGCGATCTGCCCCACGTGGGTCTTCCGCTTTTGCAGCAATTTTCCGCTGGGCTGATCGCGCTGACGGGCGGGCCGTCCGGCGCTCTCGACGTTTTGTTGGCCAATGGGCGGTCCGAACACGCCGAGCGGCGCCTGTCGCAATTGCAGCCGCTGTTCGACAACAGGCTCTATATCGAATTGCAGCGCCACGGCACGGAGGCTGAAAAGCGCGTCGAGCCGATGTTGATTGAGTTGGCCTACAATCGCTCGCTGCCGCTTGTGGCCGCCAACGAGCCTTTCTTCGCCGCACGCTCCGATTACGAGGCGCATGACGCGTTGCTGTGCATTTCCGACGGATCGGTGATGAGCGCCGACGACCGCCGTCACGTGACGCCCGAACATCGCTTTAAGACGCGCGACGAGATGTGCGCCTTGTTCGCCGATTTGCCCGAAGCGCTGGAGCGGTCGGTCGAGATTGCCCTGCGGTGCAGCTATCGCCCGAAAACCCGCGCGCCGATTCTGCCGCGTTTCACTTCTCTCGACGGCGCGCCGCTGGACGAAGAAGCCGAGCTGCGCCGGCAGGCCCGCGAGGGTTTGGCCGCACGCCTCGCCGTGCATGGAACGGCTCCGGGATTGACCGAGGGCAATTACGTCGAGCGGCTCGAATTCGAGCTGGGCGTAATCGTGAAAATGCAATTCCCCGGCTACTTTCTGATCGTGGCCGACTTCATAAAATACGCCAAGTCGAACGGCATTCCGGTTGGGCCGGGCCGCGGCTCGGGCGCAGGATCGCTTGTCGCCTGGTCGCTTACCATCACCGATCTTGATCCGATGCGTTTCGGCCTGCTGTTCGAGCGCTTCCTGAATCCTGAACGTGTTTCGATGCCCGATTTCGACATCGACTTTTGCCAATATCGCCGCGACGAAGTGATCGCCTATGTGCGCCGTCGCTATGGCAAGGATCGCGTGGCGCAGATCATCACCTTCGGCTCGTTCCTGGCGCGCGGCGTGATGCGCAACGTTGGGCGCGTGATGGAATTGCCGCTCGGTCAGGTGGACAAGCTTGCAAAACTGGTGCCGCAAAACCCCGCAAAGCCGGTGACGCTGGCCGAGGCTATCGACAGCGAGCCCAAGCTGAAAGAAGCCGCTGAACAGGACGAGCGCGTGCGCGCGCTGATTGACATCGCCAAGAAGCTTGAAGGCCTGTATTCCAACGCCTCGACGCACGCCGCCGGCGTGGTGATTGGCGACCGTCCGCTGGAAGAGCTGGTGCCTCTCTATCGCGACCCGCGTTCAGATATGCCTGCGACGCAGTTCAATATGAAATGGGTCGAGCCGGCGGGTCTGGTTAAGTTCGACTTTCTCGGCCTCAAGACTCTGACGACTTTGGCGACCACAGTGCAATTACTTGCGCAGCGCGGCGTGCATGTCGAGATCGACAAGATTCCGCTCGAAGACAAGCTCAGTTACGACATGCTTGGGCGCGGCGAAACGGTGGGTGTGTTTCAGGTGGAAAGTGCGGGCATGCGCAAGGCGCTGGCCGAAATGCGCGCCGACCGGCTGGAAGACATCGTGGCGCTTGTGGCGCTCTATCGACCCGGCCCCATGGCCAATATTCCCGTTTATTGCGCGGTCAAGCATGGCGACCAGAAGGCCGATTACATTCATCCGTTGATCGAGCCGATCCTGAAAGAGACCTTCGGCGTCATCATCTATCAGGAACAGGTGATGCAGATTGCGCAGGTTTTGTCGGGCTATTCGCTTGGCGAAGCCGACATGCTGCGCCGCGCGATGGGCAAGAAGATCAAATCGGAAATGGACGCACAGCGTGATCGCTTCGTGCGCGGCGCCATGGAGCGCGAAGTCGCGCGGCCGATGGCCAATGAGATCTTCGACCTGCTCGCCAAATTCGCCGATTACGGTTTCAACAAAAGTCACGCGGCGGCCTATGCGCTGATCGCCTATCAAACCGCATGGTTCAAAGCCAATCATCCGGTTGAATTTCTCGCCGCGTCGATGACGCTCGACAAGGGCAACACCGACAAGCTCTCCGAATTCCGGAACGAAGCCCGGCGCATGGGCATCAAGGTCGAACCGCCGTCGATCAACAAGTCGGGCGTCGATTTTGAGGTGCAGCCGGACGGGCAGGGCGGGTGGCTCATTCGCTACGCTTTCTCCGCCGTGAAGGGCGTTGGGGAAGGGCAGGCGCAGGCGCTTGTTGCCGCGCGCGGCGTCAAGC
>CANJPM010000076.1 GCA_947476075.1 Beijerinckiaceae bacterium | reverse complement strand
GCCAGCGATCCTGATGCTCGACGAGCCTTTCGCTGCGCTTGACGAGATTACGCGCTTTCGTCTCAACGACGATCTGCTGCGTCTGCAGGGCGAACTTGCGGCGACCATTGTGTTCGTCACCCATTCGGTGTTCGAGAGCGTCTATCTGTCGTCCCGCATTTGTGTGTTCAGCAATCGTCCCGGGCGCGTGACCCACGAGATCGTTATCGATGCGCCAGCGCCGCGCGATGCAGGTTTTCGCGCCAGCGCCTTGTTTGCACAAACCTGTCAGCAAGCTTCCGCCGCGCTCGAACGCGCCAGTGGGCTGGAGGATGCGTCATGAAGCGCGGCGCCATGCTGCTTGTCGAGAAGCTGGCGCCGTGGCTGGCGTTCGTCGTCGCTATCGGCGCGTGGGAGATAATCGTGCGCGTGCGCGAGATTGCACCCTATATATTGCCGTCGCCCAGCGCGATCGTCGCCGCTGCGATCAGCGATTGGAGGCTGCTGCTGGCTGCATTGATGGTGACGCTGCGCACGACCGCCCTCGCTTTGCTGATGGCTAGCCTTGGCGGACTGGCGCTGGGGTTGATGTTTGCGCGCTGGCGCTGGGTCGAGCGTTCGCTGCTTCCTTTTGCGGTGGTGTTGCAGGTGACGCCGATTATCGCCATTGCGCCGCTGTTGCTGGTCTATCTACAGACGGAGACCGCCGTTTTGGTTTGCGCCTTTATCGTCGCGTTTTTTCCCGTCCTGTCGAACGTCGTGCTTGGCTTGCGCTCGGCCGATCGCAATCTCGTGGAGCTTTATGAGCTTTACGGCGCAACGCGCTGGCAGCAATTGCTTCTGCTGCGTCTGCCCGCTGCGCTGCCCTATTTTCTGGGAGGCTTGCGCATCGGCGGCGGCATGGCCTTGATTGGCGCCATCGTGGCCGAGATCGCCGCAGGTTCGGCGGGCAAGGGGGCGGGGCTGGCGTTCCGCATCGTCGAGGCCGGCTACAGGCTCAACGTGCCGCGCATGTTCGCCGCGCTGGCTCTGGTTTCCCTGACGGGGATCGCGATTTACGCGATGTTTTCGCTGCTCTCGCGCCTGCTGCTCGCCCGCTGGCATGAAAGCGAGACATGAAAGCGAGATTTCAAACGCACTTGACTGCGGCGCGGGGGACGCTTCACAACTTGTCCCGAAATTTATGATTGCGATCCCTCCGCAGCGATGAAGGAAGCTTGAAAATGTCCAGGATCTCTCACATCGACCGCCGCCAGACCCTGCGGTCCACCGCCATGGTCGCCGGGGCGCTTGCGCTGCTGGGCGTCAATGTCTCCGGCGCCAGCGCGCAGGGCAAATATCCCGAGAGCCCGATCAAGGTAGTGGTCCCGTTCGGCGCCGGCGGGGTCGGCGACGTCACCGCGCGTATCGTCGGCGAGAAGCTCGGATCGGTGCTGGGCCAGCGCATCGTCATTGAAAACCAGCCGGCCGCCGGCGGCATAACCGCCGCCCAGAGCGTGCTGCGCGCCCCGGCGGACGGCTACACGCTGGCTTTGTTCTCCAACGGCACGGCGGTCAGCGTCGGCCTGTTCAACAAGCTGCCCTTTGATCCGGTGAAGCAATTCCAGCCCGTGTCGTCGATGGGCTTTTTCGACTTTGTGTTCGTGACCGGCGCCGACAAGCCCTACAAGACCATGGGGGATTTGCTGAAGGCGGCCAAAGACAAGCCCGGCGTGCTCAACATCGGCACCGTGGTGGTGGGCTCGACGCAGAACCTCACGGGTGAATTGCTCAAGACAAGCGCGGGGATTGACGCGCGCATCGTGCCCTTCAAGACGACGCCCGACCTGCTGCTTTCCACCATGCGCGGCGACGTCGACGTGATGATCGATTCCTATTCCTCGCTGAAGACCAACATCGATGACGGCAAAATTCGTGCGCTCGCGACCTCCGGCGCCAAGCGCTCGCCGGTGCTGCCGAACGTGCCGACGGTGGCTGAAAGCGGCGTGAAGGACTTCGACGTGGTGTCATGGAACGCGTTCTTCGTTCACGCGGATACGCCCAAGGCCATCGTCGATACGCTGAATGCAGGCCTGAAGGCCGCGCTGGAAGATCCCGAGACCCGGCGCAAGGCGCTCGAACTGGGCATCGAGGCGCGCTACTCAACCCCGCAGGACATCGCCAAACGCCTTGCCGACGACATCGCCAAATGGAGCGCGGTGATTGAGAAGGCCGGCGTCGAGAAGCGGTAAGAATATGCACGCGCGCGGTTCAGGGATTCACGAGCAAGTCTTGCGCAAGCAGCTGTTGATGCCGACGCCTTTGCCGCAGCTGGTTCAGGAGACTCTGGAGCGACGCTTTCTTGTCCATCGTCTCTATGAGGCGAGCGACCGGGAGGCTGCGCTGGAGCAGGCGCGGGATGTGCGCGTGATCGTAACCGGCGCGCCAATTCTGGTGGAGGGCATGAACGTCCCCATCACTGCGCAGATGATGGATTGTTTGCCCAAACTGGAGCTGATCGCCAATCTTGGCGTCGGCTACGACAACATCGAAGCCGATGCGGCGGCCGCGCGCGGGATCATCGTCACGCACACACCTGACGTGTTGACGCAGGAGACAGCCGACACCGCCTTCGGGTTGTTGCTGAACGCGGTGCGGCAATTACCGCGCGCCGAGCGCTTTCTGCGCGAAGGCCGCTGGCTGCAGGGACAGTTTGAGCTCAGCGCTTCGCTGCGCGGCCGCACGATGGGGATATTGGGGTTGGGACGCATTGGCGCGGCGATCGCGCGCCGGGCCGAGGCGTTTGGCGTGCAGGTCGCCTATCATAATCGCAAGCCGGTTGCGGACGCGCCCTATCGCTATTTCAACAACCTGATCGACATGGCGCGCGCCTGCGATATCTTGATGATCGCTGTTCCCGGAGGTGCGCAGACGCGCCATCTGGTCAACGCGTCCGTGCTGGAGGCGCTGGGACCGCAAGGCGTGCTGATCAACATTGCGCGCGGCTCCATCGTGGACGAGCAGGCTTTGATCGAGGCTTTGCAAACGGGCAAAATTCTCACCGTCGGCCTTGACGTGTTCGTCGATGAGCCGCGCGTGCCGCAAGCCTTGATCGACATGGAGCATGTTGTGCTATTGCCCCATGTGGGCTCGGCCTCGCAAGCCACGCGCGACGCTATGAGCATGGTGGTGGTCGAGAACATATTTGCTTGGGACATGGGGATCGACATTCCCTGTCCCGTGCCGGAGACGCCCTGGCGGCGCTCTTCAAAACAGGCAAACTGAAGCATTCGCCTGATTGGCGCACAGGAGGAACTGGAATGAGTCTGTTGAGCCGCACTTTCGCGCAGATTGGCGCGCTGGCTCTGGCCGCTGCGTCTCCGTTTACGTCAGCGCAAGCCACGCAGCCGCCGAAGACCGGCGAGGTCGCCGGTCGTTACGCTGTGCTACGCGACGCCGGCAAGGATACGGGGTGCATGGTGACGTTGTCTGCCAATGCGCGCGGCAAGGGCTATCGCGCCCAATTGGCGCCCGCCTGTCGCGATCAGGGCATTGTGGTGTTCGATCCCGTCGGCTGGTGGCTGGAGCGCGGCAAGCTGCACCTGCAAGCGCGCAAGGGCCACAGCATCGTCCTCGATTACGGGGAGGATGCCGTATGGATACGCGGTGGCGAAAAGACGCTGGGGCTGAAGAAGATTTAACGATCCTTCAGCCAGCTGTGTTAGCTTTCTCGATCACTCGGCCGGGCGTGGACTGGGAATAGCGGGCTTGTCTTCCTCGTCGCGCGGGCCGATGAAGCGCGAGAACAGGCGCCATGTCAGCAGTCCCGCATCGTCCATGATCGTGAAAACTGCGGGCACGAACACCAGCGACAGCATTGTCGAGACGATCAATCCGCCGATCACGCCGATCGCCATTGGCGCGCGGAATTCGCCGCCGTCTCCCAGCCCCAGCGCGGACGGGATCATGCCCGCCACCATGGCGATGGTCGTCATCACGATCGGGCGCGCGCGCTTGCGGCCTGCCTCGATGATGGCGTGGGTTCGGTCCATGCCGTGGGCCATTTGCTCAATAGCGAAATCCACCAGCATGATCGCGTTTTTGGTGACGATGCCCATCAGCATCAATATGCCGATGACGACGGGCATCGAGATCGAATTGCCTGTCAGCAGCAGCGCGATGATGACGCCGCCAACCGACAGCGGCAGCGAGAACAAAATCGTGATCGGCTGCAACACGCTTCCAAACAGCAGGATCAGCACCGCCAGCACCATCATGATGCCTGCGCCCATGGCTTGCGCAAAGCCCTGGAACACTTCGACCATCACTTCCGCATCGCCCGATTCGGTGATGCGCACCCCCTCCGGCAAGTTTTTGGCGGCCGGCAATTGATAGATTTGCGCAAGCGCCTCTCCCAAAGCCACGCCGCCCACGAGATCGCCTTCAACCGCAATGCGGCGCTGGCGATCGTAACGTGAGATGCTGGCTGGTCCCTGACTGAACGAAATGTCTGCGACCGACGACAGGGGCGTCGAGCCGCCCCGGCTGGTGGCCACGCGCAGATTGCTCAGCATGTCGATGTCGCCCCGCGCGGGGCGCTCCAGCGCCACGCGGATCGGCACCAGCCGGTCGCCCGCGTTGAATTTGGCGAGATTGGCGTCGACGTCGCCGATGGTGGCGACGCGAACGGCCTCCGCCACGGAATCCGTTGAAACGCCCAGCTCCGCCGCGCGATCGCTGCGCGGAACGATGCGGATTTCAGGCCGGCCGAGCGCGACGCTGGACACTACATTGCCCACCATCGGCAGCCGCTTCATCTGGCTGGCCAGTTCCGAGCCGACCTTCTCGACGAGCGCAGTGTCGGCGCCCAGTACGACGACCGAGACAGCGCGCTGGCCGTTGTCGTTGAGGAACCATGAGCGCACGTCCGGCACGCGCGCGACCTCGGCGGCGACTTCGCCCTCGATCTGCTTTTGTTTTTTCGTGCGTTTGCTTTTGTGCACGAGGTTGACGGTGAGCTGCGCCTTGCGCACTTCAGCCGCTCCCTGTCCGATGCGGCCCCCGTCCACGAACACGCTGCGCACTTCAGGTTTGGCGCGCAGGCGTTGCGCGATGTCGTCGGCAACCCGCATCGTGTCCTCGATGCGTGCGCCCGGCGGCAATTCAACGGCCAGCAACAGCCGCGCCACGTCTTCGGCCGGCAGAAAGCCTGATGGCAAAAGCTTGGTCGCCTGTATCGAACCGACAAAGATTGCAAGGCCGGCGAACAGCGTCAGGAAACGATGGCGCACGGAGAAGCCGACAAGTCTTGTGTAGAGGCGCATCACAGCGCCTTCGGGCTTCTCGACTTCGTTGTGCGGGGTCAGGAAATAGGCCGCCAGCAGCGGCGTTATCAGGCGGGCCACAAGCAGCGAGAACAAAACCGCCACGGCCACAGTGAGGCCGAATTGCTTGAAATATTGTCCTGCGATTCCGCCCATGAAACTGACGGGGGCAAATACGGCGACGATGGTGAGGGTGATAGCGATCACGGCCAGCCCGATCTCGTCGGCGGCCTCCAGCGCCGCCCGCCAAGGGGATTTGCCCATGTGCATGTGGCGAACGATGTTCTCGATCTCGACGATGGCGTCGTCAACCAGAATGCCGGTGGCCAGCGTCAGCGCGAGCAGGCTCACAAGATTGAGCGAGAAGCCCATCATGTTGATCGCCCAGAACGTGGGGAAGACCGACAGCGGGATGGCCAGCGCGGTGATGAGCGTCGCCCGCCAATTTCGCAGGAACACGAACACCACCAGCACCGAGAGCAGGGCGCCCTCGATCAGAGTGCTCATCGCTGATTTATAATTGCCGAGCGTATAGTCGACGAAGCTGTCTATGAGGTCGATGGTGACGTCCGGATTGCTCGCCCGCATGGCTTCGACTTTTGCGCTGACCAGGGCGGCCACAGTTGCGTCGCTGGCGCCGGTTGCGCGCACTACGCCAAAAGCGACCACAGGGCGCCCGTCAAGCCGCGCAAAGCGGCGCGCTTCAGCCGCGCCGTCGCTGATCCGGGCAAGGTCCATCAGCCGTACATGGCGCCCGCCGGGCAGCGCGATTGTGACGTCGCCCACGTCAGCGACGCTGCGCACGCCGGCCAGCGTGCGGATGGATTGCTCCTGCCCTGCGATTTCGCCGCGTCCGCCGCCGATGTCGACATTGGTGGCGCGTAATTGCCGGCTCACTTCGCCCGCGGTCACGCCCAGCGAGAGCAGCCGGTCAGGATCGAGCTCAACCTTGATTTCACGATCGACGCCGCCGATGCGCTGCACCTGGCCCACGCCCCGCAGGCCTTGCAGCGCGCGCGCGGCCACGTCGTCCACGAACCACGATAATTGTTCGAGGTTCATGTTGGGCGCCGACACAGCATAGGTGAGGATAGGAAGTCCGGCGATATCGAGACGCTGGATCACCGGCTCTTCAATCGAGCGCGGCAGATCGGATCTGATTTTGGCGATGGCGTCCTTGACGTCATTGACGACGCGATCCGAGTTTACCTCAAGACGAAACTCAATCGTTGTTTGCGACAGAGCGTCAGAAATCGAGGAGGTGACGCGCTTGACGCCGGCGATTCCCGCCACCGAATCTTCGATTTTTTTGGTGACTTGCGATTCAAGTTCCGACGGCGCAGCGCCCGATTGCGTCACTGCGACGGTGACGATCGGGACGTCGATGTTTGGAAAGCGCGTGATCGGCAATTTGCCGAAAGCGAAAACGCCCAGCAACGTCAGCACGACGAACAGGACGATGGACGCTATGGGCTTGCGGATCGCCCATGCGGAGATGTTCCAGTTCATCAGCGTTGCTCCGCCTGCTTGCGCGCCTGCCGCACAGGCGCAATCGCGTCGCCATCGCGCAGGAAGGCGCCGGCGCGCACGATCACGTCGTCGCCCTCAATCAGGCCTTCCCGGATTTCTGCGCTGCCGTTGTCGACCACGCCCAGCGTGATGGACCGCTTGTGCACGACGCCGCCCTGGGCGATGAGCACATTGGCGCCCTCAGCCGAATAATTGATCGCGCTGGCGGGGACGAGCAGAGCCTGCGAGCGGCGAATTTCAATCTCGCCGCGCGCGAAAGCTCCAACGCGCGCCGATTGCGTTTTGGTAAGCGTGATGCGCACGCGGCCAAGGCGCGTCGCGCGGTCAACCTCCGGCGACACCAGACGCACGGAGCCTTGCGTGCGTTCGCCGTCGGCCAAAATGACGACGGCGCCCAGTCCGGGCTTGATGGCCCCAAGACGCGCCTCCGGCGCTTCCGCCTCAAGCTCGATCTCGCCATTGGCGATGATGCGAAACATTGGCTCGCCGACCGACAAAGCGACGGCGCCAAGGCGCGCATTGCGACGTGAGACGATGCCTGCTTCGGGCGTGCGCACCTGCGTGCGCGACAGACGCACCTGCAATTCGCGGCGCTGGGCCTCGACGCTCTTGCGCTGGGCCTCTGCGGCGCGCTCGAAATCAATCGCAGCCTGTAATTGCGCCCGCGCCACGCGTACTGACGATTGCTTCTGGTCCACAAGCGCCTGCGTCGACGAGCCGGTTTTGAGCAAGGTCTGGCTGCGGGTGAAATCGGCCTCGGCGAAACTGGCGCTGGCCTCAGCTTGCGAAATCTGGCTCTTCGCCTGCGCGATGGCGGCGTCCGATCGGGCAAGCTCGGCGTCCGATTGCGCCATTTGCGCATCGATGGTCTCGCGCGACAGGCGCACGAGCACGGCGCCCTTCTCAACGTAATCGCCTTCCTCAGCCAGTAATTCGATGATGCGCAGACCCTCGATCTCGGGGCCGACCAGCACTTCGCTGCGGGCGACCAGCGTGCCTGTGACCATTGAGGTCTCGACAACAGGACCGAGCCTTGCGGGAGCGACGGTGACTGCGGCGGCGCGAATCTCGGTCTGCATGACGGGCGCCTTGGCGCCAGCCATCTGCGGTCCGGCGATCTGCCAGCTGACAAATCCGGCGCCCACGGCCAGCAGGCCTGCGATCGCAATTTTATGGGATTTCTTCATGACCGCTGCTCCGCCAATTCCATTGGCTTCAAGGATGACGCCTGTTTTTGTTTCATAAATTCCTGTGTCGACCCGGGGCGTAAAACTGCGCTCACCATGGCGACGAAAACCCGTCCCGCCGCTGCTGCGTCGAAATTGGGATCCACGGCGCGGCGCCAGAACATGCCCTCGGCGATGACGTTCATGGACGCCACCAGATCGGCGACCGGCAGGTCAGGGCTGATCTGCCCGGTCTTGATGGCGCGCTCCATGATGTCTTTCAGGGACAGGTTCACCGCTTCGTCGAATTTCGCCATCATGTCCGCCACTACGCCATTGCGCGTGGCCTCAGCTGCAATTTCAAGGTTAAGTACAGACTTCTCGCGCGGCCGGTTCAAAATGCATTCTTCCAAAGTGGCGGCCAGGCCGGCGACAAAATCGTCGGCGCCCGCCATCGGGCCAAACGAGGCCAGCACCTCGTCGCGGTTGCGCGACGTGATCCCCCCGATCAGCGCTTCCTTGGAATCAAACCACGTGTAGACCGCGCCGGGGCTGACGCCAGCGTCCTTGCAGATGTCCTGCATAGTGGTTCGGTGAAAGCCGGCGCGGGTGAAGCAACGCTCCGCCGCATCAAGAATGCGGACGCGTCGCTCGTCCTGCTGGACGTCCGTAAGTTTGGGCATGGAGAGCGTGCCTGAATTCATAAAAAAGAACGGTCGTTCGTTTTTCATGAATTTCAGCAGGTGTCAAGGTCTTGTAAAGCTCATGCGATACGCTAGGACAACGCCCGCCGCGTCGCCCTCGACTTAAAAATCAGAAGTCATAAATCTTCCAGGACCAGTTCCACGTTTCCGTCAGCACGCGCGGCCCGTTGCGCAGATGGCAGGTCACATAGGTGATCTTCTTGGGATCCAGCTCCACGTCGAGCATGACGCGGAAGCCCTTGATGGCGGGATTGGGCACGAGGAAGGTGCGCAGCACCCGGCCGTCGGTCGCCGAGGCCACGATCTCAACCGCGCCGGGCTGGTTGAGATAATAGGCCATGTCGCCTTCTGCGAAATCGATCATGAAGCGGCGCGTGTTGGCGCGCTGGGCCTCGGCTGACCCAAGCGCGAAAGCCGGCGCCGAGAAGGTGTGAATGGTGCGGCCGAGTCGGTGCAATTCTCCACCGTCGGCCATGGAGCGCATACGATAGGCGAAGTTGAAAGGCTTGCCAGGCTCGATGGTTTTGTTTGGCACGAAAGCGACGATGATATTGTCGAACGTCTCGTCCTTGGTGGCCAGTTCGATCAGCTCAATACGGCCGTCGCCCCATTTGCCGATGGGCTCGATCCAATAGCTGGGGCGCTCCTCGTAGGCCAATTCAATATCTTGATAATGCTCAAAGCGCCTGTCGCGCTGCATCAATCCGAATCCGCGTACGTCATTGGCGGGCGTGTTGTGGACTTCCTGCACCAGCGGATTGCGCAACGGGCGCCAGATCCATTCACCCTTTTCAGTGTGCACGAGCAGACCGTCTGAATCGTGCAGCTCGGCGCGGAACTCGTCATATTTGTTGCGGTCGTTCATATGGCGATCGTTTTCGCCAAGGAAATACATTGAGGTCAACGGCGCCATGCCAACCAGTTCCAGCGGCTTGCGCGGGAACAGGGTCGCTTCAATATCGACCGGAGAATCGGGGCCAGGATGGAACGTGAACTTGTAGGCGCCGGACACCGAGGGTGAATCAAGGAGCGCGTGGATCGTGATGTAATCCTTGCTGGCGTCGGGCGTCTCAAGCCAGAACTCGCGGAAGAAAGGGAATTCCTCCTTGTTGTCGAGCAGGCCGGTGCCAAGCGCGAGCCCGCGCGCCGACAGGCCGTATTTCTGCGCCCGCCCGAGCCACCGAAAATAGCTGGAGCCGATAAACGACAGCAATTCGTCCGATCCGCGCGGATCGTTGAGCGGGTAATGCACGCGAAAGCCTGCAAATCCCATATTGACCGGCAAGGGCTTGTCGAATTTGGCGCGCCCGTAATCAAACAGGCTGGCGGTGTAGGGGATGGGCGTGGCCAATCCATCGCGCACGGTGTTGATGGTGACGGGCTTCAGGAACAAATGGCCGAGATGGAACAATTGCAGGCGAAACTTGCCGCCCGCCCCGCCAAGCATCGAGCGATCTGAGCGGAAACGAATTTCACGCCAGGCGTCAAAGTCGAGGCGGGCGAGCTGTTCGGGCAAAGGCTGCACGGCGCCGTCATAAGGCGCCGCCGAGATGTCGCGGGCGCGGCGCACCACTTCATCGTAACTAAAAGCCGATTGCGGCGGAGCCGGGCGGTTTTGTCCGCCTTGACCGCCGGGCGCAGGGGTCTGGGCCGAGGCCTCGCCGGAAAGGCTGGCCGCTGAAATGGCGAGGCCGGCGAGAAGCGTGCGGCGGTCAAGTTCCGTCATGGCGTGATCCGGGCGTATGGACGAGGTCGCGGTTGCGTCCCCTTGAGGTAATCAGGTTCGTTGCCGCCCGCAAGTTCTCGCCGGCCGGGCAGGGATGCAAATGCTCAGTCATGCTGAATTTTGTTAAATTTTGCGCGAAGGCTGATGCGCCGGCGCCGCGTTCCCCAGTTTTTTCGTTCGAAGGCAAAAAAACCGCTTGATCTGCAGCCGTGCATGCATATGTTCCGTCTTGCCCAAATCGCACGTGCCTGTGGTCGTGTGTCGGTTGGCGGGGATCCGGACAAGAGGCCGGTTAACCGTCATTAAAAGCCGGCAGCCGGAGCGAACCGGCGAACCCCGCCAAACGGGGGACGCGACTTAAAGCAACGACGGACCGGGCTTTTTCGTCTCGGTCGACCCCTCCAAAGGTCGGCGTACCGAAGAGGCTTGTCTCTCTTGCCGGGCGTGCGGACAGGGTTCTCCCTTTCCAATCGATGGCCACTGACACTCTGATCGCGTGCGCTATTGCGCTCGTTCTCGGGGTTGTACGTGTCCGACGGCGCTGCACCGGATCGCATTGTTCGTCGCCGACAGTTCGGCGAAAACGGGCGGTCCAGGACGCACGTTACTTGCACGACGCCGCCTCCACAGCGGCGCCGCAGCTGTAGCGTACGCCCATCCCATGTTTGGACGTTTTGCACGGCTGCGGCCGTGCCTTGGGGGATGCCGCGATGACCGATCGCATCATGGATTTTCTGCGCCGACGCCGTGAAGAAGGCCGCGACACTGGCCCATGCCTTGTCGTCGATCTCGACGTCGTTCGCGACAATTACACTTCTTTTGCGAAGGCTCTGCCGGACACGCGCGTGTTTTACGCCGTGAAGGCGAATCCGCAGCCTGAAGTGCTCGACCTGCTGGCGCGCCTTGGCTCCTGCTTCGATACCGCCTCCGTCGTGGAGATCGAGCAGGTTCTGGCCACCGGCTGCCCGCCCGAGCGCCTGAGCTATGGCAACACGATCAAGAAAGAGCGGGACATCGCGCGCGCCTATGCGCTTGGCGTTCGTCTGTTTGCGGTCGATTGCGAAGCCGAGGTCGAAAAGATCGCGCGCGCCGCTCCCGGCTCGAAAGTGTTCTGCCGCATTCTGTGCGACGGCGCGGGCGCCGAATGGCCGCTCTCGCGCAAGTTCGGCTGCGTGCCGGAAATGGCCACGAGCGTTCTTGAACACGCCCATCGTCTGGGCTTGAGCGCTTATGGCGTGTCGTTCCACGTCGGCTCGCAACAGCGCAACCCGCGCATGTGGGATTCGGCTCTGGCCGCATCCTCGACGATCTTCCGTGAGCTCGCCGAGCGTGGCATCCATCTCCAGATGGTGAATCTGGGCGGCGGGTTCCCGACCAAGTATCTCAAGGACGTGCCGGCGGTGAAAGCTTACGGGCAGGCGATCTTCCGCTCGCTGCGCAAGCATTTCGGCAATCGGATCCCGGAGACGATCATCGAGCCGGGTCGGGGCATGGTCGGCAATGCGGGCGTGATCGAAGCCGAAGTGGTGCTGGTGTCCAAGAAGTCTGCGGACGACACAGTGAAATGGGTCTATCTCGACATCGGCAAGTTCAATGGACTTGCCGAGACCATGGACGAGATGATCCGTTATCCGATCCGCACCGATTTCGACGGCGATGAGACGGAAGCATGCGTGATCGCAGGCCCGACCTGCGATTCGGTGGATGTGTTGTACGAGAAGGAGCCCTATTTCCTTCCCGTCAGCCTTGAAGTGGGCGCCAAAGTGCTGATCGAGGGCACTGGCGCATATACGACGACCTATTCGGCCGTCGGCTTCAACGGCTTTCCGCCGCTTGAGACGCATGTAATCTGATCGGCTGATCGGATCCTGGAGATCGCGGGCGCAAGTCCACAAGCAACAAGTCCGCGATCAAAACGAACAAACCTCACCTGTCCCGAACGGCCCCGAATCCTGGCGTTTCCACGCAAAGGTTTGTGGGTGCGAGGGTCGCTGACTGCCTCTTATGGAGGGTCGGATGACCTTGTCCTCGCTTGCGCTTTCGCGCGCCGCTTTTTCAGGCAGCGCCGCTGTTCGTGAAGCCGCATTCCCCTGCGCGGAATTTTTCCCGCAGGAGAACGGCTTTGCGCCGCTGGTTCTGCGCACTCAGATCGGCTCTGACGCGCTCGCACGCGAGCTTTTGCTCGATGCTGCGCTTGGCTCGGCCCGTCGCGCCAGGACCAGCGAACTGTTTCGCACCGGGCGCCTGCCCGCGCACGGCCTTGCGCTGAGCGCCACCCACGGCGGCGAACTCGTTGGAACAGTGCGGCTGTGGAATGTGGACGCTGGCGGCCGGCCCGCTTTGCTGCTCGGCCCACTGGCGGTAAGCCAGACCCATCGCTCGCTGGGCATCGGCGCGGCGCTCATGAACATGGCCATTGCGCGTGCGCGCGCGCTGGGTCATGACGCAATTCTGCTTGTGGGCGACGCGGCCTATTATCAGCGATTTGGCTTCAGCCCTGAGCCGACCAAAGCGCTGGATCTTCCCGGCCCCGTGGAGCGCGCGCGTTTTCTGGCGCTGGAGCTTGCGCCCGGCGCTCTGGCCGGGGCTGCCGGTCTGGTCATCCCCACCGGGACCATGGAGCGGCCTTTGGGCCGCGCGCGCCCCCGCGCGCAGATTCGCCCGCGCGCAAAAAGAGCGCAGGCGGCATAATCTTCTCATCAACATTGACGGGGCGGGCCGGGTTTGGTTGATGGCCGCAGCATTGCGGTCCTCAACCTTTCGGACCTGCCTTTTCCATAAGGAGTTAGACATGACAACTTGGCCCGTACATGGCCGGATCGACGGCCCGATCGTGATGATAGGCTTTGGCTCCATCGGCAGAGGAACGCTGCCGCTGATCGAGCGCCATTTCCAGTTCGACAAATCGCGCGTCGTCATCGTCGGGCCAGACGATTCAGACCGCGCTATCGCAGAAAAGCATGGCGCCCGCTTCATCAAGCAGGCCGTGACGCGCGAGAATTATCGCGAGCTGTTGAAGCCATTGCTCACTGAGGGCGGAGGGCAGGGGTTTTGCGTCAATCTTTCCGTGGACACCTCATCGGTGGCTATCATGGAGTTTTGTCGCGAAATAGGCTCGCTCTACATCGACACCGTGATTGAGCCGTGGCCGGGCTTCTACTTCGACAAGGACATGCCGGTCGATCAGCGCACAAATTATGCGCTGCGCGAATCGCTTCTGGCAGCGCGCCGCAAATCGCCGGGCGGGACGACGGCGGTTTCCTGCTGCGGGGCCAATCCGGGCATGGTGTCGTGGTTCGTCAAGCAGGGGCTGGTCAATCTGGCCAAAGACCTTGGCGACACAGCGCCCGAGCCCAAGACCCGCGAGGGCTGGGCGCAACTTGCGCAGCGTCTGGGCGTGAAGGGCATTCATATCGCCGAGCGCGATACGCAGCGCGCCAAGGCGCCCAAGCCGATGCAGGTTTTTGTCAACACCTGGTCGGTCGAGGGCTTTTTGTCGGAAGGCGTGCAGCCCGCCGAGCTTGGTTGGGGCACGCACGAAAAATGGATGCCCGACAATTCCGGCACGCATAAAGAAGGCTGCGGCGCAGCTATTTATTTGCAACAACCGGGCGCCAACACGCGCGTTCGTTCCTGGACGCCGACCGCGCAGGCCCAGTACGGCTTTCTCGTCACGCACAATGAATCGGTCTCGATCGCCGATTATCTGACGGTAAGAGATTCCTCTGGCGCAGCGGTTTATCGCCCCACCTGTCATTACGCCTATCACCCCTGCAACGATGCCGTTTTGTCGCTGCATGAATTGTTCGGGCAGGCTGGCCAGGTGCAGGAAGTTCAGCACATCCTCAATGAGGATGAGATCGTCGACGGCATCGACGAGCTTGGCGTGCTGCTCTACGGGCATGGCAAGAACGCTTATTGGTACGGCTCGCAACTCTCGATTGAAGAGACGCGCCGCGTGGCGCCCTATCAGAACGCGACCGGTCTTCAGGTCACGTCAGCCGTGTTGGCGGGCATGGTGTGGGCGCTGGAAAATCCCAACAACGGCATTACGGAGGCCGACGAAATGGATTATCGCCGCTGCCTCGAAGTGCAGACGCCATATCTGGGACCGGTTATTGGCGCCTATACGGACTGGAACCCGCTGGTCGGTCGCCCCGGCTTTTTCTCCGAGGATATTGATACGAGCGATCCCTGGCAGTTCCGCAACGTGCTCGTCCGCTCGGGCGATACACCTGTCCAGGACAAGCCCTTGTTGAAGAAGTAACTAAACTGCGCCTCTCCGCATAAGCGGGGAGGCGCTAAAGCCAGCCCTTACAGCCAGCCCTTGCGCCGGAAATACACAAACGGCAGCACGCCGGCG
>CANJPM010000075.1 GCA_947476075.1 Beijerinckiaceae bacterium | reverse complement strand
ATTCAGATCGCGGCACTTCAGCAAGGATCATTCCAAACAAAGCTGGTGGTGAGTTTGAAGGCCGGCGCGATAGTGGCTGCAATGAGCCCTCTAGGGGTAGATTTGGCAAAGGGAGCGGCGGGAAATTTCATATACGACCTTTCCAAGTACATTTACTCAACGACAATCGGCCAGACAGTCGAAATAAAAGATCCTAGCCTTCAATATCTAAAGGAGAAGCGAGACGGCGACCTAGAGGCTCTTAGGGAAGCAATTACTCCCAGCGCTAAGAGGGCGCACGCGATCATCGGCAATGGTGCCAAAAGCATAATAATAATAGGTGATGGCAATAATCTAACCATTTTCGACAAGAGATCAAAGGACCATCTCGATGGATTTGAAGTGGATGAAAATATTGAGGTAAAAGTTGTTAGCGTAAGCATGTTTAATGCCAATGGTAGAAATGGTCGAGTTTTCGATTACGAGCTTAACAAGAACATTTCATTTTACGTTGACGACGAAAGCGAAGCACGGACCACAATAAGACTTGCACAGAGCTTGCTAAGCTACACCAAGGATAGAGAAAAAAGCCAAGTTTATATAAAATATAAGGTAGCTAGAGACCCATCTGGAAAGCCGATAAAGTATTTTATTGTTGATGCTTGGCTTGAGGAAGAAAATTCTGCTCAGTGAGACAACACGCTCGCGGCTTGTCGTAGATGGCGGCCTTCGCCGCCATGACGTGGTTGGAACGTGGCGGGTAAAGCGGCAAACAATGCTTCTGCATCGGCAAAGAATGCGCGCGGTCCAAAGCGCGCCCACTTCCCCTACTCGCTATTCGCTACTCGCTATTCCTCAAACCTCTCCGCCCCACCCTGCGACTTCCTCGGCGCGATGCTCTCGTCGGGGATACGCGCGGAGGTCCCCGGGTCGCGGAAGCGGTTGACGATGGGGTAGCGGCGGTCGCGGCCGAAGTTTTTGCGCGTCACCTTCACGCCCGGCGCCGATTGGCGGCGCTTGTATTCGGCGATGTAGAGCAGCCGCTCGATCTTCTTTACCAATTCAAGATCGTGCCCGCGCGCCACGATGTCGGACACGCGCATTTCGCGCTCGACCAGACATTCGAGCACGTCGTCCAGCACCTCGTAAGGGGGCAGCGAGTCCTGATCCGTCTGGTTTTCGCGCAGCTCGGCGGAGGGCGGCTTGACGATGATGTTCTGCGGGATCACCTCGCCGTCCGGCCCCAGCGCAAAATCGGGTTTCCACTTGTTGCGCAGCTCGCACAGGCGGAACACCTGCATCTTGTAGAGATCCTTGATCGGATTGAAGCCGCCGTTCATATCGCCGTAGATCGTGGCGTAGCCAACCGACATTTCCGACTTGTTGCCGGTCGTCACCAGCATCGGGCCGAACTTGTTGGAGATCGACATCAGCAGCGCGCCGCGCGTGCGGCTTTGCATATTCTCCTCCGCAAGATCGCGCGCCCGGCCCGCAAACAACGGTGCCAGAATGCTTTCCATGCCCTCAATTCCCGGCGCAATCGGCAGCACGTCGTAGCGCACGCCAAGCGCATCGGCGCAGGCCTGCGCATCCTTGAGCGAGTCGGACGAGGTGAAAAGATAGGGCAGCATCACGCAATGCACGCGCGCCGCGCCCAAAGCATCCACCGCCATCGCAGCGCAGAGCGCAGAATCGACGCCGCCGGACAGGCCCAGAACCACGCCGGGAAAGCGGTTTTTATCGACGTAATCGCGCAAGCCCAGAACGCATGCCGCGTAATCTGCCTCGTCGCCCTCCGGCACAAGCGCGCGGCTTGCCGCCTCGCAAACCCATGCGCCGGCGCGGCGCTCAAGAACAATGGTGCTGATGCTCTCGGCGAACGCGGGTAATTGGCAGGCGAGCGTGCAATCGGAATTGAGCACGAACGAACCGCCGTCGAAGACCAGCTCGTCCTGTCCGCCGATCTGGTTGAGATAGACCAGCGGCAGGCCGCTTTCGACCACGCGCGCCACCGCAATCGCCATCCGCTCGTCGTGCTTGCCGCGCCAATAGGGCGAGCCATTGGGCGTCAGCAGCAGCTCGGCCCCGGTCTCGACCAGCGTCTCGACAATATCGGCGCTCCAGATGTCCTCGCAGATCGGCAGGCCAAGACGCAATCCGCGAAACGAAATCGGCCCCGGCGCCGGGCCGGCGGCGAACACGCGCTTTTCGTCAAACACGCCGTAATTGGGCAGATCGACCTTGAAGCGCACCGCGTCGATGCGCCCGCCGTCGAGCAGCGCATAAGCGTTGTAGCAAAGGCCGTTCTCGACCCAGGGAACGCCCACCAGCAGCGCCGGGCCGCCGTCCGCCGTCTCGCGCGCCAGCTCCTCCAGCGCCGCCCGGCAGGCCTCCTGAAAGGCTGGCTTGAGCACGAGATCTTCCGGCGGATAGCCAGACAGAAACAGCTCGGAGAACATGACAAGGTCCGCCCCCTGCCCGCGCGCGGTTTCGCGGGCGCTACGGATACGGGCGGCATTGCCGGCGATGTCGCCGACGGTGCAATCAATCTGGGCGAGGGCCAGCGCGAGCCGGCTGGCGGGAGCTTGGGATGGGTTCATGCTTCGGATTTAGCCCGGCGCTGGCCTTGCGGCAATGGCGGAGCGCCCGATTAGACCGGAAGCCCGAGCGCCGACAGGTCCGCCCGCAGCGTTTGCGGATCAACAAAATGCAGCGCTGTAAAACCGAGCGCTCTGGCTGTGGCGACATTGGCGGGCGAATCGTCGATGAACACGCAATCTCGCGCGGCTAATTCATAGCGCTCAAGAAACAGCTCGAAGATCGCCGGATCGGGCTTGGTCATGCGCTCGCGGCCGGACACGACCACGCCCTGAAACCCTTGCAGGAAGGGATAGAGCGCGCAGGTCTCGTCAAACTTCTCGGCGGGAAAATTCGTGATCGCATAGGTCGGCAGGCCGGCGGCGCGCAGCTCTTCCAGCAGCGCCACGGAGCCGTGGATCGGCCCGCTGATCGTCTCCTGCCAGCGAGGATCATAGGCTTCAATGAGCGCCGCGTGACGAGGATAAAGCGCAACGCGCTGCGCGATGGCGTCTGCGTAAGCGGCGCCGCCATCAAGCGTCGCGTGCCAGGAGAGCGGGCAAACCTTCTCCAGAATATGGTCGAGTTCGTCAGCCGGCGCCAGTTTGGCGAACAGATTGCGCATGTCCCAGGCCAGCAGCACATTGCCAATGTCGAAAACGATTGTACCGGGCATGTAAAATCCTGATTGGCTCACTGAAACAGATAGGCGTCCATCGCCAGCAATCCGTATTCATAGCTGGCGTGCACGCGCTGCCCCCTGGCGCCCATGCCTGCCCCCATAGCGAAAGGCAGCGGCAGGAAGTGCTCGTCGGTGGGGTGGTTTTCACGCGCGAACGGCGCGCATTCGCGATAACGGGCGATGTCCTCACTGCTCCCCGCCTCCACCTTCTGTGCGATCCAGTCAGTGAACTCCACCACCCAATCGCGCACCGGCGCATCGAACTGGCGGCCTGAGCGCGACAGCTCGTAGAGGTTATGCGTCAAGCTGCCCGAGCCAATCACCAGCACGCCCTCGTCCCGCAACGGCGCCAATGAGCGACCGATTTCCATGTGGTGCGCGGAGCCAAGCTCCGGCTGCACGGAGATTTGCACCACGGGAATGTCGGCGTCCGGATACATCAGGCTCAACGGCACCCATGTGCCATGATCGAAACCCCGATCGCTGACGCCGTAAGCATCATGCCCGGCGGCTTGCAAAGCCAGGGCCGCGCGTTCCGCCAAAGCCGGCGAGCCGGGCGCAGGATAAACAATCTCGAACAAAGGTTTTGGGAAGCCGCCGAAATCATAAATCATCGCTGGCTTCTCGTCGGTGGAGAGCAGCGGCAGCGCACTTTCAAAATGAGCGGTAGCGATCAGGATCGCCTTCGGACGCGGCAGTTCCTTGGCGAACGAGAGGAAAAAGTCGCGCGCGGCGCTGGGCTGGATCGCCGTCATGGGCGAGCCGTGCGAGACGAACAGCGAGGGCATGCGGGCCATGGGCGCTCCGGGGCTTTGTGTTGCGCGCAACATAAACCCTTGTCCCCGCAGCGCCAATGGCGCGCTTAAACGAACCCCAGCCGCTCCGCCAAAGCAGTCAGCCAGACAAGACCCGCGATCAGCAGCGCGCAGAACACCGCAGCCGAGCCCATATCCTTCACGATCTTGATCATGGGATGGCGCTCGGGCGTGACGTGGTCGCAGAGTTTTTCGATGCAGGTGTTCAGCAGTTCAACCGCCATGACCAGCAGGACGACGCTGACCAACACGACGCGCTGCCAAACGCCGGCGCCTACAAAAAACGCCAGCGGGATCGACAGTACGAGCACAAACGCTTCCTGCCGCACAGCGCGTTCCGTACGCAGGGCGTGAGACAATCCTGCGCAGGTGTTTATGAAAGCCGCAAACAGAGCGCCCATGACTACTCTGCCGCGTGCACTTGCGCGGGCAAGCCGGCGCGCTCAATCTTCAGCAATTCCGCCACCAGGAACGCAACCTCAATCGATTGCTCTGCATTGAGGCGTGGATCGCAATAGGTGTGGTATCGATCGCTGAGATCGCCTTCGGTGATGGCGCGCGCGCCGCCGGTGCATTCGGTGACGTTCTTGCCGGTCATCTCCAGATGCACGCCGCCCGCATACGAGCCTTCAGCCTGATGAATGGCGAAGAACGTGCGAATTTCGCTCATCACGCGTTCGAACGGGCGCGTCTTGTAGCCGCCTGCGGAGATTGTGTTGCCATGCATCGGATCGCACGACCAGACCACGGTGCGACCGGCGCGCTTCACGGCGCGAATGAGCGAGGGCAGATGATCGACGATCTTGTCGGAGCCAAAGCGGCAGATCAGAGTCAGGCGTCCGGCCTCGTCGTCGGGATTGAGCACGTCGATCAGCCGCAGCAAATCGTCGGGCTGCAAGGAGGGGCCGCATTTGATGCCGATCGGGTTTTTCACGCCACGGCAATATTCAACATGCGCATGATCGAGCTGGCGCGTGCGGTCGCCTATCCAGATCATATGGCCAGAGGTGGCGTAATGATCGCCGGTGGTTGAATCGACGCGGGTCAGCGCCTGCTCAAAACCCAGCAGCAACGCCTCGTGCGAGGTGTAGAAATCGGTGGCGCGCATTTCCTGATGGCGCTCCGCGTCCAGCCCGATGGCGCGCATGAACGCCAGCGTCTCCGTGATGCGGTCGGCCAATTCCTGATAGCGATGGGATTGCGGCGAATCCTTCACGAAGCCCAGCATCCAGCGATGGGCGTTCTCAAGGTTGGCGTAGCCGCCGGTCGCGAAGGCGCGCAGCAGGTTCAGCGTAGCCGCCGATTGGCGATAAGCCTCCAGAAGCCGACGCGGATCGGGCGCGCGCGCTTCGGGCGAGAATTCAAGATCGTTGACGATGTCGCCTCGATAAACCGGCAACTCGATGTCGCCGCGCTTTTCGGTATTGGCGGAACGGGGCTTGGCGAACTGGCCGGCGATGCGCCCCACCTTCACCACGGGCGAAGAGCCGGCGAATGTCAGCACAACCGCCATTTGCAGGAACACGCGGAAGAAATCGCGGATGTTGTCAGCGGAATGTTCGGCGAAACTTTCGGCGCAATCGCCGCCCTGCAACAGGAACGACTTGCCAAGCGCCACGTCGCCAAGCGCGCGCTTGAGCTTGCGCGCCTCGCCCGCAAACACCAGCGGCGGATAGCCTGCGAGCGTGCGCTCGACCTCGTTCAGCGCGTCCAGGTCCGGATAGGACGGAACCTGCTTGACGGGCTTGCTTCTCCAGCTATCGGCGCTCCAGCGATCTGTAGACATGTCTCAACTCCGAACGGGCTAAACAGGCTCGGCCTGCGCGCCCAAATCCCTCGCGGCGGCTTATACACGACCATGGTCGCGCTGGCGATAGTTTGAAGCTCGCCCTTATCCCGCAGGCGGGAAAAGGGACAGGTCAGCGCGAGCGCAGCGGCACGGGCAGAGCAGCGCCCTTCTCGTCCAGAATGGAAAACGACCAGCGCCCGTCGACGCTGCGCGCGACCGCATAGGTGAGCATGGACGCCACGTTGTTGTCGCCGTCGAACGTCAGCACACGCGGGCGCATGCCGGGGATCTCGTTCTCCTGCGCGTAGATGGAGCTGGCGACAATGATCTCGTCCCCGGTCTGGCAGGTGCGCGCAGCAGCGCCGTTGAGCACGCAGCAACGCGAGCCGCGCTCGCCCAAAATCACATAGGTCGAGATGCGCGCGCCCGAGGACTTGTTCCAGATCTCGACGAATTCCAGCGGCAATATGCCCGCCTGTTCGCAATGATCGGGATCAAGCGTGATTGAGCCGTGATAATTCAGGTCCGCGCCCGTGACCTTCAGTCCATGCAGCTTGGCAGCGATGATCTTGCGCATTTCTCAACGCTCGTAGCGCGCAAAACGTGTGCGCATGGTGACGAGTTCCTCAGCGGCGGTGGGATGCACCGCCATGGTGGAATCAAGATCCGCCTTGGTTGCGCGCATGCGCAGAGCAATGCCGATCAATTGCGCCATTTCCCCCGCCTCATGGCCGACGATATGGGCGCCCAGAACGCGGTCGGTCTGGCCATCGACGATCAGCTTCATCAATACACGCTCCTGCCGTCCAGACAACGTTGCGCGCATCGGGCGGAAGTCCGCCTTGAAAACGTCCACGACCTTGTACGCCTCGCGCGCAGCCTCTTCGCTGAGGCCGACCGTACCGATTTCCGGCGTCGTGAATACGCCGGTGGCGATGTTCTCGTGATCGCAAACTGTGTCTTTGCCGCCAAACAATCTGTCGGCGAGAGTATGCCCCTCGCGGATCGCGACCGGGGTAAGGTTAACATGGTCCGTCACGTCGCCGACGGCGAAGAGCGACGGGATGTTGGTGCGCGAAAGCCTGTCGACCTTTACCGCGCCGTTACGGGCAAGCACGACGCCTGCTTTTTCAAGACCAAGCCCACGCGTGTGCGGATCTCGGCCCGTGGCCACGAGAGCCTGCTCGGCCACGAGACTTTCACCATTGCTCAACTGCACGCGCAGCCCGGCGGGCGTTTTCTCAAACGCCGTCGGCGAAGCGCCGAAGTGGAACTTCACGCCGGCATGAATCATAGCGTCGCGCAGCGCGTTGCGCACGTCGCCGTCAAAGCCGCGCAGCACATTGTCGGCGCGGATCGCCATCGTCACCTGCGCGCCAAGCCGGGCGAACACGCTGGCGAACTCCACCGCGATATAGCCGCCGCCAACGACGAACAGACTCTTGGGAAACACGTCCAGATCAAAGATCTCGTTGGACGTGATCGCATGTTCGACGCCCGGAACGGCGGGCGCTCGCACGGGCGCTCCGCCGACCGCGACAAGAATGTATTTTGCAGTCACCAGCCGGCCATCGGCGAGGCGCACCTCGTGCGGCCCCTCTACTTCAGCGCGGCATTCGACGACAGAAACGCCTGCGCCATCAAGGCCCTTGCGATAGAGGCCGGACAGGCGCGTGATCTCGTTTTCCTTGGCGCTCACAAGACGCGACCAGTCAAAACTCGGCTCGCCCGGAAGATCCCAGCCAAAGCCCGCAGCATCCTCGAACTCGTCCCTGAAGCGGCTGGCGTAAACGTAGAGCTTCTTGGGCACGCAGCCGCGAATGACGCAGGTGCCGCCGATGCGAAACTCCTCCGCGATCATGACCCTGGCGCCGTAGCCGGCCGCAATGCGCGCCGCGCGCACGCCGCCCGAGCCAGCGCCAATGACGAAGAGATCGACGTCAAAATCAGTCATGTTTCA
The DNA here is from genome assembly GCA_947476075.1 of Beijerinckiaceae bacterium. Lineage (GTDB taxonomy): Bacteria > Pseudomonadota > Alphaproteobacteria > Rhizobiales > Beijerinckiaceae > Terripilifer. Next base: position 7,116 of record CANJPM010000075.1, on the reverse strand, counting down.
TATAGTCCTGATTGGTCTTGAAGCAGCTTCGATCCTGTTAGATCGAATGGCCCTTCTTGCGCATTTCTTCGCGCACGCGACTCATGAGATCCACGGACATTTCACGATTCCAGGCGTCCAGCGACACGACCATCTGGTCGATCACCCGCGGCTGCATCTCGACATATTGCTTGCCGGCGTCGCTTTTGAAGAACGTCGCAGTGTCCTTCAACGCCTTTTCCGTCATGACGCCGGCGAACGCGTTGGCGGTCGAATCCAGCATCAACTGGCTGCGCTTTTCGAACTCAGGAATAACCGCCTTGAGAACGGTGATAAGATCGTTGCGAACTTCAGGGCGCGTGCGCGTAATCGTCGCCATGGTCTGGTCCGCAAGCTGCGGCAGAAAAGCGTTGAACGTGCGCGAAATGCCCGACAGCACGACAACTTCTCGCGCCGCATCAAGATGCGACGCCGTGATTTGCTGCGCAGGAACGGCGGGAGCCTGGGCGACGGCTACGGAAAGCTGAAGGCCGCCGACGAGAAAGAGCGTTGCGACAACGGCAAGGGATGCGTGAATCCGAAAGTGAAACAATGTGAAACTCCTCAGGTTTTGGGGCGGCCGGCAGGATCGCCGACAATTGTGACGCCGCCTTTCGCGGCGACGATCACCGCATCAGCCATATTCAAAAACAATCCGTGCTCCATGACGCCAGGTATGCGCGCCAGAAGATCGGCCAAATCTTCCGCGTCTGGAATGAGACCGAGCTTGCAATCGAAAATGAAATGCCCGCCATCGGTGACGAAAACATGTCCGTCCGGCTTGTGGCGCAAAACAATATCGCCCGAGCAGCCTGACGCGGCAAGCGCGCGCGCAATGGCCCGGCGGGTCGCCTCCAGCCCAAACGACGTCACTTCCACCGGCAGCGGAAACCGCCCCAGCTGCTCAACACGTTTTGTCTCATCCGTGATGACGATCATCCGGGTGGATGCAGCCGCCACAATCTTTTCGCGCAGCAAGGCCCCGCCGCCGCCCTTTACAAGCCGCAGCGAGGAATCGAATTCGTCGGCCCCGTCCACGGTGAGATCAAGCTCCGGGGTCTCGTCGAGCGTCGTCAGCGGTACGCCGAGGCTGGCGGCCTGGGCGCGCGTCGCCTCGGAGGTGGGAACGCAGACGACGTTTAGTCCGTCGCGCACGCGCTCAGCCAGCAAATCGACAAAATGCTTCGCCGTGGAGCCGGTGCCCAGCCCAAGGCGCATCCCGTCTTGCACCAGCTTGACCGCCTCAGCGGCGGCGGCGCGTTTCAGATCCTCAGCGGCGGACATAAATTCCCCTTGGACTTACTTTGACCGAACTTGGCCCGATAGCCCGAACGGCGCCGCAAGGCAATCGCCGCGCGCCTTTATTTGGTCGGCGGCGTGCAGACCACTTCCGCCTTGAGCACATAGCAGATGGACATCAAACCGGTGCGCACGTCCACCCGAAAAACGCCTCCCTCCCGCTCATGACGCGAGGCCACCAGCGCATAGGTGGACGGCGCCTGCGCGCGGGCGCCCTCCCCGGGCGGATAGCACAGCGTGACGCCGATAGTGCCTTCCTTGTCGCCATATTGGCAGGCGCCGATCTCGCCGGTCAGCTTGTCGAGCCGATAGACGCGGTTCAGCTCGATCTCGGGCGCGGCGAGAAACTCAAAATTGGAGGCGAGCGCGGAGCCGGCGCCAACAAGGCCGAGCGCGAAAAATGTCGCCAGAAGCGCAGATCTACGGGGGGAAACGGCAAAAATAAACGGCATGGTTGAACTCCCTGACGCGGCTGCGTCGAATCGTGCTTCATGAGCATAACCGATCAATCCGGTGCGTTGCGCCAGGTTTGATGCTAGAGCGACGCATCGCCAAACGAGAAGTCCTGATTGGAAAGGCCCGACATGAATTCGCCCCTCAATGCTCCCCTTCTGGTCCTCGACCTCGACGGCACTTTGGCCGATACGGCCGCCGACCTGATTGGTACGCTCAACGTCATTCTCGCGCGCGAGGGCCATGCGCCTTTGCCGCTCGATTCGGCGCGTGAGCTGGTGGGCGCGGGCGCCAAAGTCATGCTCGACCGCGGCTTCAAAGCCGCAGCCGCCTCGCTGACAGACGCGCGCATACAGGCATTGTTCGAAGAGTTTCTCGTGATCTACGAGGAGCACATCGCCGACGAGACCGTGCTTTATGACGGCGTGGCGCAGTCGCTTTCACGCTTTTCAGCCGCTGGTTGGCGCCTGGCCGTGTGCACCAACAAAATGGAGCGCCCCTCGGTGAAGCTGCTTACCGCGCTGGGCATGGCGGACCGTTTCGCCGCCATTTGCGGACAGGACACCTTCCGCGACAACGGCGCCTTCATCGCCAAGCCGGACGCCCGCGCCTTGCTGATGACCATCGCACGGGCTGGCGGCGATCCGGCGAATGCGATCATGGTTGGCGATTCGCGTACCGACATTCAAACCGCCCGCAACGCTGGCGTTCCGGTGGTTGCCGTCGATTTTGGCTATACCGACGTGCCGGTGCGCGAGCTTGGCCCCGACCGCGTGATCTCGCACTTCGACGCGTTGTGGGATTCTGTGGCGAGCCTGCGCGCATAATTGCGCTCAAGCGCTCCTGGGTAATCTGCGGCGCTTGACACCTCCCCCTTAGACAGCGGATATACCGCCACCGAAAGCGACGGAGCTTTCCGGGCGATTAGCTCAGCGGGAGAGCACTCCCTTCACACGGGAGGGGTCACAGGTTCAATCCCTGTATCGCCCACCATTGTTTTCAATGGCTTAACTCACCCGTAAGCTACTGGCAGAGCCGTTCTGTCACACCCTTGTCACAATAGGGGGTGCAGATGGCCACAATCCGTAAACGCGGGAAGAAATGGCAGGCGCAAATCAGGCGTCAGGGCTACCCACCGCTCGTTAAAACCTTCCTTACCAAAGACGATGCCTCAAGATGGGGTCGCAGCCTTGAGCGGAGAATTGACCTTGGTGAGGCGGCTGCCCCAGACAATAGTGAGCTTAAGCTTCTAAGGCTCGCTGATTTGATTGCGCGTTACGAGGCGGAAGTCTCCATCCACAAACGATCAAAGTCGGCGGAATTTCACTTTCGACAAATAGCTCGGCACTCAATTAGCAAGCTTCCCATCGCAGCGTTGTCAGCAACAACAATCGCGGGATATCGGGACGATCGCCTGAAGTCCGTGTCAGGGTCTACCGTTCGTAAGGAATTGGCCCTCCTTGGCCATGTTTTGAAGCTTGCACGTAATGAATGGGGCTTAACGCAATTGGGGGACCCAGTGCGAACCGTTCGCAAGCCTAGCGAAGGCCTTGGGCGCGACAGGCGAGTATCGCCGGAGGAAATCGAAATAATCCAGCAAGGCTTTCGGCGGATGCGCAACCCCCTTCTCAAGGAAGCCTTCGAATTTGCCTTAGCCACTGGAATGCGACGGGGTGAGGTTCTTTCGCTGGATTGGCAGCATGTCGGCCTTGAGAGCAAAACCGCTTTGCTGCCGATTACAAAAAATGGGGATAAAAGGGTTGTCCCTCTTAGCCCTGCGGCGCTTGACGTTTTGAAAAGACGGGTAGGAAAAAGCCAAGATAGTGATGAGGCAAACATTCAGCCGCGCTCAGGCGTGGTGTTCCCTGTATCACCCAATGCACTGCGGCTGGCGTGGGACAGAATGAGGAAAATATCCAACATCAAGGACCTTCGCTTCCACGATCTGCGGCATGAGGCCATCAGCCGATTCTTTGAAATGGGCCTTTCAGTGCCGGAGGTTGCTTTGATTAGCGGACATAAAGACACTCGGATGCTGCTCCGATACACTCACCTGCGGGCGGAAGACATCGCTAAGAAAATTGCTGCCATTTCAAGAAAAGAACAGTAAATTAGGTTATGCAAACGACTTGAGAAGGCGAAGATGGCTCAATCCGATGAATTAGCTATGAGGGTCGAGAGATACAGCCTTTCGCAAGAATGGCGGAGCGCTATTGATAAACTTCAGGGTATCGAGCAGGCAGGATTGGGTTGGAAGTATACTGGAAATCATGATGTCAAACCGTTGGCCGCTTTACTTGCGTCTGGAAAGACCGTTCCAGCCTTCGTTGCTAGGACACTAGCAACCCATCTTGATCCTCCTAGTGGCCGCTGGACAGGACGATTGAAATACACGCCGCCTCCGTCCAGCGCAGTACGTTTTTGGAAGGATCGTGCCCTTAAACAAAAAATTCAAGATTTTTATTGCCAAAAAATGAGAGTGAATGGGTCGCTTAGCGCAATTAAAGAGACTGCCGAAAAGTTAAACGTGAGTGAGGGAACTGTCCGCTCAGTAATAGGAAAGGATTTGGAGAATCAATCATTCGAAGACGCCAGACACAGATTAGATATCAGCACCTTCAAGCCTTAAAAGAATTTCTGGACCATTTATAGAATTCTTACCCTTTATTTTTAGAACCGATAGTTGATGCTCTCGAAGATATATTGACTAATATTAAGGTCGCCCTCAGTTACGGAGCGACCTTATGCAGTATCATCGTCAGCCCTCACAAGCCTTGTCATGTCTTATGTTACCACCAAAGACCGCATCAGAGTTTCTATCTGAGCGAGGCTTTAAGATAGCTATAGCAACACTTGCTAAACTTCGCTGTATCGGTGGCGGGCCCAAATTCGTTCGTTTTGGTCGCTATGTCGGATATAGGCCCAACGATCTACTAGACTGGGCACAAACCCGCTTGAGCGATCCTGTTAACAGCACTTCTTACTGATCCCCTTTCAAACTCCCGAGAAGCACCCGGCCAAGGCCGATCGAGTGCGGAGTTAGATGCGGGTGGATTTAGTGGCTGTTCCCGTATCATGCCCTTGGCTGTTCTCCTTGAGCCAAAAGCAGTGATGAGCCACTAGGGGTTGCAATTCCCCACACCAAAAATTGACGGAGGTTCCTTGCTTCGTGAAAAGTTAGGAAAATGCACCGCCGGCACTTTGCTCCAGTGATGGAGACTTCCGACGGCTCTGTCTTCCGGGTATGGCAGCAGAGAAAACGGAGACAACTACCCCCTTTTGCGATCACGGCTTTATGTGATGGGGAGCGACTGGCCATCGATAAATGGCATCTCCGCTATACGGTGCTGAAAAATACCCCCCTCCAGACCGCATCCCGAGCTTGGTTCTACTCCAAGGGAGGGGAGGGAAGCGGAAAGCGGACTATTGCCTATTTTTCATTAGCTGCTCCCAAAGGCAACGAACTGGACCAAGTAAAAAACAATTTCAATAAAATATAGCCTTTGCCGCTCTCTGCCCCCTTGGTCGGAAAACTGCCACGGGCTGGATTAGCAAGATATGAGCACCGCCGAGGTACTCATGTCGGCGCGTGCAGCCAACATCCGGCTTGGTCAAAGTGGTCCAATTGGCCCAGCAGCCTACCGCATGGAAAACGGTGGGCGAGGTGTTGCGGCACGTACATCGTTCATGTCTCGCGCCGCTCATTCCGCGGCCAGCGGTGGTCGGTAACTCCTGCTGCAAAGGCATTGCTTTCAGAGGATGATGTGTGACGGCTCTACAGGGCCTTGAAGCACTGGGCGGCACCACAACCCTTGGCAAGTCCGTAGCGCCCGTCTGTGAGCGGTACGCCACCACGCTACGGGGCCCTCCAGCAGTAAGGGGCACTCCGGGCGTGAAGCGGGAGGCGGTTAGGCTCAGCCATCAAAAGGCGGTCAAAGCCGGTTCAGTGGTACATTTTGTCAGCGCTTAAGCACAACCGACGAGGCTAACGGCAACTATTGCGACGATTGATTTTTTCATATCATCAGACCCCATATTTTTATGGGTTCAAGCTATGCTTTTTCTCACTTACTGCAAGAGAATTAAATTTAGGCGATCAAGCCTCCGAGCATTTAGAAATAAATAGCTTTTTTTATTGGCAGCCGATATAATTATCGTATGAAATCATATACTTAATGATATGGCATTGTCGATGCGCTACTCGTCTCAAGCGATTGGAACGGCTTAATTGCCGGAGACGCTACTGAATTATATGAATATTGATCGTAATACGATATTATGGCCGGATATTAAAAGAATAGAGGTGTAGATGGCTCCTTACAGCAAGAACCTTGTCACCGGTCGCCAACTTCGGGCCGCCCGCGTCTTGGCTGGTCTTACACAGCGAACGTTGGGGGCTGCACTAGGCGTGGATGAACGGGCTGTCCGCTTCTGGGAGCGCAAACATGATAGGCGGCCGACTGGCGCGCCCAATAACCGCCGGATAGAAGAGGTCCTATTGGACCACGGGGTCATATTGTTTGCAGAGCCGACGCCGGGGGCGAGATTGGCCGCTGGCGTCAAGCAGTAATTGCAGGCGAGTATGTGCTCAAAAGCGGTCGTTTTTAGACACCTTACGCGCACGCGTGACCGGTATGCGGAAATATTCTCAATTCATTGACGACACTCAACCAGCACGGTCCCGCACGCCGAAATCAGGCTTGAATAGGCCATTGTGGCGGTCATCTATGAGTTGGATTGGTCATCCCGCGGCTATAATCCGGTTCAGGGGTGGTTGCCTCGTCACCCACGGGGCTAACGGGCGATGGTAAGAGGCGTGTCCTTACCAGATTGAGAAAAGGTTTGGAAAATCTAGAACTTGACTAATAGAAAAAAGCTTAGCATTACAAAGAACACAGGGGTAATTTTCTAAGGTCTAGTGAGGTCGCCGACGGGCACGTCCTACCGCCGCGCAGCAACCTGTCACACTGGCGTCACAACGGACCCTAATTTTTTTGAGAGTTTTAAATTTTCCTTGCAATTTTTTGTGTGCGTATTCTTATTGGATTCCGGGTGTTACGGCCAGCCATGCTTCTGTAGCTCAGCGGGAGAGCACTCCCTTCACACGGGAGGGGTCACAGGTTCAATCCCTGTATCGCCCACCATTTTCTTTATAGATCGCCGCTCACACCTGCCTCTGATTCCGTCGTCGATACGAACGACGAATCCGGGCGCGACCTCATGGCCGATGCAGGCGCTCGCAGATAGCCGTTGAAAGGAAATTGAAAAACAACGTGCATGCCTGAATATGTATCGATCAAAATTATCGACTTTATTTTTCATTTTTATTCTTGACCAACATCCTTT
>CANJPM010000074.1 GCA_947476075.1 Beijerinckiaceae bacterium | reverse complement strand
TGGCGTCATGACTGACGGCGACGGCCTGTCGTTGTCAAAGCGCCGCATCACCGTATCGACGTCCGGCGTGGCGCCGGAGATTCCCCGCCTTGGCGGGGACGTGGGCACGATGCTGGCGATCTCCTTGCACGCCGTGCGCGACGATCTGCGCGAGACGCTGGTCCCGCTCAACAAGAAATATCCTATCGCCGAGGTGCTTCAGGCGTGCCGCGATTATCCCGGGCTCTCCAACGCGCGGCGCATCACGTTTGAATATGTGATGCTGAAGGGCGTTAACGATTCGCCTGCTGACGCTCTGGAACTGGTGCGCCTGCTCAAGGGGATTCCGGCCAAGATCAACCTCATTCCCTTCAATCCGTGGCCGGGCGCGAAATACGAATGCTCGGATTGGGAGACCATCGAACGCTTCTCCGACATCGTGTTCAACGCCGGTTACGCCAGCCCTGTGCGGACCCCGCGCGGGCGCGACATTCTGGCGGCGTGCGGCCAGCTGAAAAGCGACACCGAGAAGCTGCGCGCCCGCGCCCGGCTGGTCGAAGACTGATTGTGAAGATTGGGCCGCATTTGCGGGCTGCGCTTGATTGGCAGGCCCGCCTTGCCCCAGCGCCGGTTTTAAAACACATTGCGTCCACTCGCGCGGCGTCATAATCGTGCGCGTCCTTCGGAGGCCATTATGGATTTTTTTAAACGTACTTGTCGCAATCGCGCTTTGCGCAGCGGGCTGAGCCTCGCTGCCCTTATGATCTTTTCAGCGGCTGCTCTGTCGCCCGCTTATTCCAAAGTCCTGGCGCGTGTGAACGGCGTCGAGATCACCGATGAGGACGTGCGTCTTGCGGCAGACGATATGGGCGGCGGCGTTCCTCCGGAATTGGAGGGGGCGCAGCGCGAGGCCTATATCATTGACTATCTGATCGACATGCGTCTGGTGGCGCGAAAAGCCGAAACCGAGAAATTTGGCGACGACGCGGACTTTCGCAAGCGGATCGCATTGCTGCGCGACAAGGCGCTGATGGAGGCGCTCCTGACCAAGGTCGGGCGCGATTCGGCCACCGAATCGGAGCTGAAGAAAGTCTACGAGACGGCGGCTGGCGCACAGGCGCGCTCAATGGAAATGCGCGCGCGTCATATCCTGGTGGAGACCGAGCCGCAGGCGAAGGCGGCTTTGCGCCGCGTGCGCGCGGGCGAGGATTTCGCCAAGGTCGCCGACGAGCTGTCGAAGGACCCCGGTTCAAAGGGCGGCGACCTTGGCTGGTTCGCCAAGGAGCGGATGGTGCCCGAGTTTGGCGAGGCGGCCGAGAAAATGCAGCCGGGCCAGCTGTCCGAGCCGGTGAAGAGCCAGTTCGGCTGGCATATCATCAAGCTTGAGGAACGTCGCGAAAAGCCCTTCCCCCCGCTGGCCGAAGTGCGCGATCAGGTCGAGCGCTACGTTGTGCAGAAGGCGCAAAGCGAAGTGATTCTCGCGCTTCGCTCAGCCGCAAAGATTGAACGCGAAACGCCGTCTGAGCCGACCTCCACCAAATAGTCACCATTACAGAAAGCCCCAAAACGCCATGGCCAAATCCGTACCCGTGTCGCCGCTTGCGCCAAAGTCTTATCCCGATCAGCTTCGTGTCGAAGGCGTGCGTTTCGCCACGGCTGCAGCCGGCATTCGCTATGCGGGTCGAACGGATGTGATGTTGGCGCTGCTCGACAAAGGCACGCAGGCGGCTGGCGTTTTTACGCGCTCCAAATGTCCCTCGGCGCCGGTGGATTGGTGCCGGGCGAAACTTAAGGGAGGCAAGGCGCGCGCGATCGTCGTCAATTCGGGCAACGCTAACGCGTTCACCGGTAAAGTAGGCGCCAAGGCCGCCAGGCTCACCGCTGAAATTGCGGCCAAATCTACCGGCGCGCCTTTGTCGGAAATATTCATCGCCTCCACCGGTGTGATCGGCGAGCCGCTGGATGCGACCAGGTTTGACGGCGTGATGGACCAATTGGTGAAAAATGCTGAGCCCGAGGGTCTTCTGGAGGCCGCGCGCGCGATCATGACCACTGACACCTTTCCCAAGGTCGCGACCGCGAGGGCGATGCTTGGCGGCGTTGAAGTAGTCATCAGCGGCATGGCCAAGGGCGCAGGCATGATCGCCCCGGATATGGCGACCATGCTGTCGTTTGTCTTCACCGATGCGCCGATTGCAGCGCCTGTCCTGCAAGCTATGTTATCGCGCTCGGTGCAGGGCAGCTTCAACGCGATCACGGTCGACAGCGATACTTCGACGTCAGATACGTTGATGTTGTTCGCCACGGGAGCCGCGGCCAAACGTGGCGCGCCGAAGATCATTGAGCCTGGCGATCGCAGGCTCGCCGATTTCCGCAAGGCGCTCGACCGGTTGTTGCTCGATCTGGCTCATCAAGTGGTGCGCGACGGCGAGGGGTGCCGCAAGTTCGTGGAAGTGCGCGTTGAAGGGGCGATGAGCGCAGGGGCCGCCAAGCGCATCGCGTTCTCCATCGCCAATTCGCCATTGGTGAAAACGGCGATGGCTGGCGAAGACGCCAATTGGGGACGCGTGGTGGCGGCTGTCGGCAAATCTGGCGAGGCGGCTGATCGCGACAAGCTCGCAATCTGGTTCGGCGGTTTTCGCGTCGCCCACAAAGGCCAGCGCGATCCCGCCTATAGCGAGGAAAAAGTGTCTGCCTACATGAAGGGCGAGAAGATCGACGTGCGCGTCGACATTGGCCTTGGCAAGGGCGCGGCAAGCGTGTGGACCTGCGATCTGACCAAAGAATATGTGGCGATCAACGGCGATTACCGCAGCTGACGGGCGCCCACATGATTGATTGCTTGATTGCCATCTTGCCGGCGAGCGCATCTTAAGCGAGAGTATAGAGGTTTTTCAAGGGAGCCTTTATGCGCCAATTCGCAGCCGCCGCCGCTTGCGCCTTTTTCCTCGCCGGGTGCCAGTCCACTAGCGCTCCGCCCCCATCCGTCGCGTTCAAAGCACAGGAAGCTGCCTTCGTCCACAAAGTCGGCGCGGCGCGCATAGAAGGGCAGGCTTTCCTCGTATTGCCCGGAGGCGAATCGCGGCTTGCTGCGGGCGAAACCGTGCGCCTTGTGCCCGCCACCGCCTATGCGCGGGCGCGGATCGCGCATTTGTACAAAGGCCGCAAATTCGTGCGCGCCGCCGACATTCCCGATGTGCCTGCGCCAGCGCAATATGTCGAAAACACCCGCTCTACCACCGCCAGTTCAGGCGGCCGCTTCCAGTTCGACGATGTGGCGCCGGGCTCTTATTTCGTCGTGACGCAGAAGATCTATCGCTCCGAAGGCTCACTCACGCCCCAAGGGGGCGCGATGTATGAGAGCGTGACGATCCGGGGTGCGGAGACCGCGAAGCTGGTCGTATTCGGTCGCTGAGGCGCCCGGGCGCGCGCAATGCTAGAACAGCGGCGGACCAGATTCGGAAAACGCCGCTCATGAAAATCCTGCTTGTCGCCGCCGCTGCGCTGATTGATTCTGACGATCGCGTGCTTATCGCCCAGCGCCCGCCCGGCAAGGCGCTTGCCGGGCTTTGGGAATTTCCCGGGGGCAAGGTCGATGCCGGCGAGCGGCCCGAGGCCTGCCTGATTCGGGAACTGGCGGAAGAATTGGGCATCGTCGTGAAAGAGGATTGCCTTGCCCCACTCACATTCGCCAGCCACGCTTACGAGGACTTTCACCTGCTGATGCCGCTCTGGGTCTGCCGACGCTGGGAGGGTCTCGTGCGCCCGCTAGAGGGCCAGGCAGTGAAATGGGTGCGCTCACGCCAATTACGCGATTACCCGATGCCGCCGGCCGACGCGCCGCTCATTCCTGCGCTCATCGACCTGATCGGCTGATTACAAAAGGGCGCCCAGCGCCAATCCCTGAACCAGCAGCACGCCGAGCCAATGGCCGCATTCCGCCAGCGTTTGCAGGGGGCGAATTTTGTCGCGGGCGTGGGTCGCAACCAGCGTCGTGAGCACGAAGCCGAGCCAGCAGATCGAGGCTACAATGGCGCCAGCGCGCATGGTGACGCCGCTCTTGGCGGTGTGCGCGAGGGCGCCCGCCAGCACCAGCGCCATAACGATTTGCGTAAAGAGGGAAACGAGCAAGACCAAAGCCGGGAGCCCGTAGCGCTTCGCTTCAGGCTGCCTCGCCAGCGCGGTTTGCCAGAGCGTGCTGAACAGCCAGCCCGAGAGCGCGGCGCCCAGAATCGCGATCCAGTTCAAATTGGCCATTACAGCCCGCCCAGTTTGCAGACGTATGCCCATTCCTCTTCGGTCACCGGCTGCACGGAGAGGCGCATGGACGTGACCAGAGACATTTTCGACAGAGCTGGATTTGCCTTCACTTCCGTCAGCGTCACAGGCCTTTTTAGCGGCTTCACCGCCCGGAAGTCGACCATGCCGAATTTGCCGCTCTCGTCGGTCGGGTCGGGGTAGAACAATTTGCAGACCTCAACGATTCCGACGATCTCCTTGCCCTCGTTGGAATGATAGAAGAAGGCCATTTCCCCAAGCTGCATCGCCATCAAATGCTTTTTAGCCAGATGATTGCGCACGCCGTTCCAATGCGTGCCTTTAACGCCCGTAGCGACCTGCTGGTCCCAGGACCAAACGGAGGGTTCGCTCTTCACTAGCCAGTGCGCCATCGGATCAAACCTTCATTTCGCCAACGACCCAGCGCCATGGACGAACGTCCACGGAGGCGAAGAGCCCCGCTTTCGCATAAGGATCGGACGCCAGAAGCGCCTGTGCGGCGGTTTCATCGAAGCAATCAAGTATCAGCATCGAGCCAATCATCTGTCCGGCTGTATCGAGAAATGGACCAGCGATTTTCACCTGCTCCGCATGCCCCTTCAGCCATTCAACATGGCTCGGGCGCACGTCGAGACGCAGCTGGACGGCGCCGGGTTTGTCCGCACAAAGGGCGACAAAATGCATGTTCGTTTGATCCTGTGTACAAAGGCGTTTCGAGGTCGCCACGCTAGACGAGCGTTTTGAGGCGGGCAAGGCGAGCGATTCTATTCCCCCAGGGACCGCAATGCAGCGGCGGCGGCGAACGGCGCCAAAGCCATCGAGGCCAGCGACAGCGCAAGAAGGATCAGAAACGGCGGCAGGAATGGCGTCGTCTCCATGCCTGCGGACGAGGCCGCCGAGACGCCGAAGATCAGCACAGGGATCGCCAGCGGCAGGATCAGGATAGCCATCAGCAGGCCGCCGCGGCGCAGGCTGGCGGTCAGCGCCGCGCCAATGGCGCCAAGGAAGGTGAGCGCCGGCGTGCCCGCCAGCAAACTCGCCGAAAGACCCGCCAGCGCTTCGCCGTCGAGCGCCAGCATCAGCCCAAACAGGGGCGCGGCCAGCACAAGCGGCAGGCAAGTGGCGGTCCAGTGCGCCAGACATTTAGCTGCCACGATCAGCTCCAGGGGCGCATCGCTCATGTGCAGGAGGTCGAGCGAGCCGTCCTCCTGATCGGCCTGGAACAATCGGTCAAGTCCAAGAAGGGTGGCCAGCAGCGCTGCGATCCACAATATGGCCGGGCCAATGCGCGCCAGAAGGTTCAAATCGGGCCCAATGGCGAAGGGCGTGATCGTCACCAAAATCAAAAAGAATACGACGCCCATGGACGCGCCGCCGCCGATGCGGCCAGCCAATCGCAGATCGCGCTGGTAGAGAGCGATAAAAATACGCGTCATAGGCTCGTTCCCAGCCGCAGTTCAGCGGCGTCTTCGAGCCCGAGGGGCGCATGGGTGGCTGCTATAATCATCCCGCCTTTGGCGCGATGGGCGGCCATGGACTGGGCCAGGCGAACCTGGGATGCGGCGTCCAAAGCGGTTGTGGGCTCGTCCAGCAGCCAGAGCGGGCGCTCGACCACCAGCAGGCGGGCAAGCGCAGTGCGCCGTTTCTGGCCTGCCGACAGCCAGCCTGCTGGCAGGTCGGCTACATGGGCCAGATTGAGCGCGGCCAGCGCCTGCGGGGGGTCCAGCCCGGCGCTTCGCTTCAGGGCAGCAGACCAGAATTCAAGATTCTCGCGTGCTGTCAAAGCGCCCTTCAGCGCATCGGCATGGCCTAGATAATGAGCCTGCAGCGCAGGGGTTTCGTCGTTGTCGAGGTCGTCCCCGGAAATGGAAATCGCGCCCGAGGCCGGCGTGAACAATCCCGCGATTGCGCGCAAAAGCGTTGATTTTCCGGCCCCATTGGCTCCCGTCAGCAGGAGCGCCCCGCCGGAGCGGACCTTAAAATTCAGCCCCGAGGCCAGCGTTCGGCCGCCACGAACAAGCGTCAGATTTTCAATCGCTAGAACCGCCGACATTAAAAGTGCGCTCCCGCCATGGAGTTTCGCGCCGCGCTGAATCAGGATACGACAATGTTCGTGTAGCCCTTGGCTCGAAAATTATCTATAAGCCGCGCGTCTTTCCAATTTTTCTCGCGACCCCGGGACGAAATCATGGCCTCTCTCGACAGCTTCAAATGCCGCAAGAAACTCAACGTAGGCGCAAAGTCCTACCATTACTTCTCGCTGAAGCAGGCGGAGAAGAACGGCCTCAAGGGCATTTCGAAGTTGCCGTTCTCCATGAAGGTTCTGCTTGAGAACCTGCTGCGTTTCGAAGACGGGCGCTCCGTCACCAAGGAAGACATCCTCGCCGTCTCCAAATGGCTGAACAACAAGGGCAAGACCGAGAAGGAAATCGCCTTTCGTCCGTCCCGCGTCTTGATGCAGGATTTCACCGGCGTTCCGGCCGTCGTCGATCTGGCCGCCATGCGCGACGCCATGACGAAGCTGGGCGGCGACCCCAACAAGATCAACCCGCTCGTTCCGGTTGATCTGGTGATCGACCATTCCGTGATCGTCGATGAATTCGGTTCGTCAAAATCGCTGAAGAAGAACGTCGATCTTGAATATCAGCGCAACGCCGAGCGCTATATCTTTCTGAAATGGGGTCAGGGCGCATTCGACAATTTCCGCGTCGTGCCGCCGGGAACGGGCATTTGCCATCAGGTTAATCTCGAATATCTCTCCCAGACCGTCTGGACCCGCAAAGAAAAGTTTACGCCGGCCCGCGGCAAGGCCGTAAACGTTGAAGTCGCCTATCCGGACTCGTTGGTGGGCACTGATTCGCACACCACGATGGTCAACGGCCTTTCTGTTCTGGGCTGGGGCGTCGGCGGCATTGAGGCCGAGGCCTGCATGCTTGGCCAACCGCTCTCGATGCTGCTTCCCGAGGTCATCGGCTTCCGCATGACCGGCAAGCTGAAGGAAGGCGTCACCGCCACCGATCTCGTGCTCACCGTCACCCAGATGCTGCGCAAGAAGGGCGTTGTCGGCAAGTTCGTCGAATTCTTCGGCCCCGGCCTTGATTCGCTGACGCTGGCCGACCGCGCCACCATCGGCAATATGGCGCCCGAATACGGCGCCACCTGCGGCTTCTTCCCCGTCGACGGCGAGACGCTCGATTATCTGAAGATGACCGGCCGCGCTCCGGCCCGCGTCGCCCTCACGGAGAAATACGCCAAGGCGCAGGGCCTGTTCCGCACCCGCGCCACGCCCGATCCGGTTTGCACCGACCTGCTCGAACTCGATCTTGCGAGCGTCACGCCCTCGATGGCTGGCCCCAAGCGTCCCGAAGGCCGGGTTGCGCTGGAAGACGTTGCTGCAGGCTTTTCGGACGCGATGGTCGCCGAATATCGCAAGGGCCCGCAGAAGGACGAGCGCTATCCTGTCGAGGGCAAGAAGTATGAGTTGGGTCATGGCGACGTCGCCATCGCTGCGATCACGTCCTGCACCAATACGTCGAACCCCAGCGTCTTGATCGGCGCCGGCCTGCTTGCCCGCAAGGCGGTCGCCAAGGGCCTGATGGTGAAGCCGTGGGTGAAGACCTCGCTTGCGCCGGGCTCGCAGGTGGTTGGCCAATATCTCGCCAATTCCGGCTTGCAGAAGGATCTCGACAAGCTCGGGTTCAACATCGTGGGCTTTGGCTGCACGACCTGCATCGGCAATTCCGGCCCGCTGCCGACCGAAGTGTCCGACAGCATCAACAAGAACGGCGTTATCGCCGCCTCCGTTCTCTCCGGCAATCGCAATTTCGAAGGCCGTGTCAGCCCCGACGTGCAGGCGAACTATCTCGCGTCGCCGCCGCTGGTCGTCGCCTACGCGCTTGCCGGTTCCGTGACCAAGAACCTCACGCAGGAGCCGATCGGCACAAACAAGGCCGGAGAAGAGATCTACCTGCGCGACATCTGGCCGACCTCGAAGGAAATTCAGGTCTTCATCGGCAAATTTGTCACCAAGAAGATCTTCAAGGAACGCTACGCTGACGTGTTCAAGGGCGACGTCAACTGGCGCAAGGTGAAGGCGCCGGCCGGCAAGACCTACAAGTGGGACATGGTGTCGACGTACGTCCAGAACCCGCCCTATTTCGAGGGCATGGGCCTGACGCCCGCGCCCGTGAAGGATGTTCACGACGCCCGCATTCTGGCTTTGTTTGGCGACAAGATCACGACCGACCACATCTCGCCGGCCGGCTCCATCAAGTTCGCTTCGCCCGCGGGCCGCTGGCTTGCCGAGCGTCAGGTGCGCGAGGCTGATTTCAATCAGTACGGCACCCGTCGCGGCAACCATGAAGTGATGATGCGCGGCACGTTCGCCAACATCCGCATCAAGAACTTCATGAACAAAGGCGCTGACGGCGCTGTGCTCGAAGGCGGCATGACCGTCCATTATCCTTCGGGCGAGAAGCTGGCGATCTACGACGCCGCCATGAAATATGCCGCTGAAGAGACACCGCTGGTGATCTTCGCCGGCGCCGAATACGGCAACGGTTCCTCGCGCGACTGGGCGGCCAAGGGCACGCGCCTGTTGGGCGTTCGCGCCGTCATCGCCGAGAGCTTCGAGCGCATCCATCGCTCGAATCTTGTTGGCATGGGCATTCTGCCGCTCACCTTCGAGCCGGGCACGACCTGGCAGACGCTGGGCATGAAGGGCGACGAGCAGGTCACCATTCTGGGCCTTGAGAAGGGCCTGAAGCCGCGCCAGAAGATGGCAGCGCTCATCACGTTCGCTGACGGCTCGACGAAGAAGGTTCCGCTGGACGGCCGCATCATGACGCTGGACGAACTGGAATACTTCCGCCACGGCGGCATCATGCAATACGTCATCCGGCAGCTGCTCGCCTCGTAAGGCGCCGGTTCCGGCTTGAAAGACCGAAACCGCCGGCCTCAGGGTCGGCGGTTTTTTCATGGGCGCGCGGTTGCGCTTGAGGGGGATGTTTGCCCCGTCTTGCCAAGGCGGCGCGCGGGCGTTAGCAAATGCTTCAAATTCACACCCCAAGATGGAAGATCCCCATGGCGACTTACAAGCTCCTCTTGCTGCCCGGCGACGGCATCGGCCCCGAAGTGATGAGCGAAGTCGAGAAGGTCGCCAACTTCCTCGGAGAAGCGGGAATCGCTCATTTCGAGATGGAAAAGGGTCTTGTCGGCGGTTGCGCCTATGATGCGCATGGCCAGGCGATCAGCGAGAGCGACATGGCGCTGGCGCAGGCCGCCGACGCCGTAATCTTCGGCGCCGTGGGCGGCCCCAAATGGGATGCGGTTCCCTATGACGTGCGCCCTGAAGCGGGCCTCCTGCGCCTGCGCAAGGATTTGGCGCTGTTCGCAAATCTGCGCCCGGCGATCTGCTATCCCGCGCTCGCCGACGCCTCGTCGCTGAAGCGCGAGATCGTCGAAAACCTCGACATCATGATTGTGCGCGAGCTCACCGGCGGCGTCTATTTCGGCGAGCCCAAGGAGATCATCGATCTGGGCAACGGCCAGAAGCGCGGCATTGATACGCAGGTCTACGATACCTATGAGATTGAGCGCATTGGCCGCGTCGCCTTCGAGCTGGCGCGTAAACGCAACAACAAAGTCACCTCGTCTGAAAAGCGCAACGTCATGAAGTCCGGCGTGCTCTGGAACGAAGTCATCACGGCTTTGCACAAGCGCGAATATGCTGACGTTGAGCTGGAGCATCAGCTTGCGGACGCTTTGGGTATGCAGCTCGTGCGCTGGCCCAAGCAGTTTGACGTCATCGTCACCGACAATCTGTTCGGGGACATGCTGTCAGACGTCGCCGCCATGCTTACGGGATCTCTGGGCATGTTGCCCTCGGCTTCGCTGGGCGAGACCAACCCGAAGACCGGCAAGCGCAAGGCTTTGTATGAGCCCGTGCACGGATCGGCGCCCGACATCGCCGGCAAGGGCATCGCCAATCCGATCGCGATGATAGGCTCGCTTGCCATGTGTCTGCGATATTCGTTTGGTCTTGGCGAGGCTGCCGACAAGGTCGAGAAAGCCATCGCCGACGTGCTGGCGTCAGGCCTGCGCACCGCGGATATCAAGGGCGACGCGACGTCTACGGTGTCGACGGTTCAGATGGGCGAAGCGATCTTGAACGAGCTGAAGAAGGCTTATTGATTATTCGACCGGGGGCTCGGGCTTTTCTGGCCCAGCCCCAACCTTTGCCCTAAACCTTGCCCCCTGTTCCTCAGCTCGGTTGAGGACAGGCTTGAGCGCGGTCCGTGCAGGAACACAAAGCCCGGCGCGCCGTTCTCCAGCAGCAAGGCGCCGTGACATTCGTCAACGCGATTGCGCGCCAGAAAATGCGCCGCGCGTGAATGGGCGGCTTTCAGCGTCGAGCTTGGACGATCAATCACCGCGATCGGGGTGAGCGCCGCAATGTCGCGCCAGCGCTGCCAGCGATGAAAGCTGGCGAGATTATCTGCGCCCATAATCCACGCAAAGCGCACGCCCGGGCAGCGGCGCGTCAGATAATCAATCGTGTCGAACGTGTAGCGCGTGCCGATCTGCGCCTCCAGGCCGGTGACGATGATCCTGGGATGGTCGGCAAGCGCGCGCGCGGCCCCGATACGCTCATAAAGCGGCGGCAGGCCGGCGTTTTCTTTCAACGGATTGCCCGGCGTCACCAGCCACCACACAGCGTCAAGCTTCAAGCGCTTGAGCGCGATCAGACTGGCGAGCCGATGGCCTGCGTGCGGTGGGTTGAACGTGCCGCCAAACAATCCAATGCGCATGCCAGGCGCATGGCGCGGCAGGCGCACGAACGCGCGGCCATGAGCCGATCCAAACTCTGTCGCCTCTGGCTCAATGTCCCCGCTTATGGCCGCACCTGTCCGGCGCCGCGTACGCGATATTTGAACGAGGTGAGTTGCTCCAGCCCCACAGGGCCGCGCGCATGCATGCGTCCGGTTGCGATGCCGATCTCGGCGCCAAAACCAAATTCGCCCCCGTCGGCGAATTGCGTTGAGGCGTTGTGCAGTACGATGGCAGAATCGACTTCGCGCAGAAAGCGTTCTGCGCGCGCATCGTTTTGCGTGACGATGCAATCGGTGTGATGCGAGCCATAAGTCTCGATATGATCCATCGCGGCGTCCAGCCCGTCCACGATTTTGGCCGATATAATGGCTTCCAGATATTCCGTGCGCCAATCGTCTTCGCTGGCCGCGCTCACGCGTGAATCCGCTTTTTGGGCGGCCTCGTCGCCGCGCACCTGGCAGCCCTCGTCGAGCAGCATTTTTACCAGCGGCGCAAGATGCGTCTGCGCGACAGCCTTGTCTACGAGCAACGTTTCTGCGGCCCCGCAAATGCCGGTGCGACGCAATTTGGCGTTGCGCAGAATCTTAACCGCCATGTCGAGATCGGCCTGCCCGTCGACATAGACGTGCACGATGCCCTCCAGATGTGCGAACACCGGCACGCGCGCCTCTTCCTGCACGCGTGCAACAAGGCTCTTGCCGCCGCGCGGCACGATTACGTCGAGGTTTCCCTCAAGGCCTTTCAGCATTTCGCCAACCGCCGCGCGGTCGCGCGTGGGCACGATCTGGATCGCCGCATCGGGAAGATTGGCGGCGCGCAGGCCTTCGACGAGGCATTGATGGATCAGCGTCGAGGAATGAAACGAATCTGAACCGCCGCGCAGGATCACCGCATTGCCGGCCTTCAGGCATAGCGCACCCGCGTCCGCCGTCACATTCGGGCGGCTTTCATAAATGACGCCGATCACGCCCAGCGGCGTGGCGACGCGCTCGATCTTCAAGCCGTTGGGGCGCTCAAAAGTCGCCAGAATGCGCCCGACCGGATCGGGCAGAGCGGCGATCTCCTCGACGCCGTGCGCCATCGCGTCCACGCGTTTGGCGTCGAGCATCAGCCGGTCGAGATTGGCTTTAGTGGCGCCCACCTTTTCCGCTGCAACCATGTCGAGGGCATTGGCCACGATTATTTCGGACGTATGCGCGCGAAGGCTTGCGGCGGCGGCAGTCAGCGCACGGTTTTTTGCCTCGCTGGAGGCCAGGCCCAGCGCATGGGCGGAGGCGCGCGCGGCGCATCCAATGTCGCGCATGGATTGTGCGACGGAGGCGGAGGCAGCTTCCGCCCCCTGCGAATTGATCATGATCAGCGGCCTCAAATTTGCGGCGTTTCCGTAATGCTCACTTAAAGCATAACAGGTTCCGGCAATGCCGGGTAGGCGGCGGCGTCTGGCTATTCGCCGACCAGAGCCATGTCGTCGCGATGAATCATTTCCGAGCGTCCCGGCGCGCCCAGAACGCTCTCGATGTCGCGTGAATTGCGGCCCACCAATTGAAAGGCCTCGCTCACATCATAGGCAACAAGGCCCCGTCCGATCTCGGCTCCAGCGGCGTCGCGGATCAGCACGCAATCGCCGCGCGCAAAGGAGCCCTCGACGCGGGTCACGCCGGCGGGCAACAGACTGCCGCCTTTGGCGAGTGCGCGTGCGGCCCCGTCGTCGACATGCACAGTGCCGCGCGGTTCGAGCGACCCGGCGATCCATTTCTTGCGGGCGGTGACCGGATTGGAGGGGGTCAGGAACCAGGTGCAGCGTCCGCCGTCGGCGATCCGGCGCACGGGATGATCCAGCCGGCCGTCGGCGATCACCATATGGGCGCCGCCGCCGACAGCGATCTTGGCGGCCTCGATCTTGGTGCGCATGCCCCCGCGTGACAATTCGGATGCCGCGCCTCCGGCCATGGCTTCGATCTCTGCGCTGATTCGCGGCACGACGGGGATCAGCGTCGCATTGGGGTCTTCGTTGGGCGGCGCGGTGTAGAGCCCGTCGATGTCCGACAGCAGCACCAGCAGGTCGGCGCTCGCCATGGAGGCGACGCGGGCGGCGAGGCGATCATTGTCCCCGTAGCGGATTTCAGTGGTCGCCACGGTATCGTTCTCGTTGATGACGGGCACGGCGCGCATGTCCATCAGCCGCCCGATGGTGGCTCGCGCGTTGAGATAGCGACGGCGCTCCTCGGTGTCGTTCAGCGTCACCAGAATCTGGCCTGCGATCATGCCGCGCGCCGAGAGTATCTCGGCCCAGACGCTGGCGAGCGCGATTTGCCCGACGGCGGCTGCGGCCTGACTGTCTTCGAGCTTCAATGGTCCCCGGGGTAGTTTCAGCATGGCCCGGCCAAGCGCGATCGAGCCTGACGATACGATGAGCACGTCGCGCCCGTCCCCGTGCAGCCCGACGATGTCGTCTGCCAGCGCTTCCAGCCAGTCGCGTTTGATCTGCCCCAGATTTTGATCGACGAGCAGGGACGAGCCGACTTTGACGACGACGCGGCGAAACGCGGAGAGGGAGGGCGCGATTGTCACGGCAGCTTCACTGTCCTTGGTGGTTAGGGGCGCCAGGATTCGGGCGGCGGCAGCAGGGCGGCTTCCTCGGCCCGCGCCACATCCATGTGGCGGGCCAGCGCGCGCAGAACATCCTGCACGCCGGCTGTCGTCGCCGACGATAGGGGCATCGGCGCGGCGGGTTTGGCGCCTTCTTCCGGGGGCGGCCCCGCCGTGCGGATAGCGCGCTTCAGCCTCTCCATCTGCTTCTTCAACGTCTCTGGATCGACGGTGTCGCATTTGGACAGGGCGACGATCTCGCGCTTCTGGTCGAGGCCGTTGCCATAGGCGACGAGCTCGCCGCGCACGGTCTTGTAGGCCTGGCCCGCATGTTCGCTGCCCGCGTCAACCAGATGCAGCAGCGCCCTGCATCGCTCCACATGGCCGAGGAATCGGTCACCCAGCCCCAGCCCCTCATGGGCGCCTTCGATCAGGCCTGGAATGTCGGCCAGCACAAATTCGCGATCGTCAACCCGCACCACGCCAAGGCCGGGGTGCAAAGTGGTGAAGGGATAATCGGCGATTTTAGGCTTGGCTGCCGATACCGCAGCCAGAAACGTTGACTTCCCGGCGTTTGGCAGGCCGATGAGGCCGGAATCTGCGATCAGCTTCAGGCGCAGCCAGATGGTGCGCTCCTCGCCGACCTGGCCAGGATTGGCGCGATGGGGCGAGCGGTTGACGGAGGTCGTGAAATGCAGATTGCCGAAGCCGCCATTACCGCCGCGCGCGATCACGATCTCCTGACCAACCTCGGTCAGGTCGGCGATCAGGGTCTCGTTGTCTTCCTCGAAGATCTGCGTGCCCACGGGGACTTTCATGACCACGGTTGGGCCTTTGCCGCCGGCCCGATTGCGACCCATTCCGTGCATGCCGGTGCCGGCCTTGAAATGCTGTTGGTAGCGATAATCGATCAGCGTGTTCAGGCCATCGACGCATTTGGCGATCACGTCTCCGCCGCGACCGCCGTCGCCTCCATCAGGACCGCCGAACTCGATGAACTTCTCGCGTCTGAATGAGATGGCTCCGGCGCCGCCGTCGCCCGAGCGAATATAGATTTTAGCTTGGTCGAGGAATTTCATAACGAATGCCTATCCGGGCGGCTCCCGTCAGGCAACGCCAATCGGGGCCTTCATGGTGCCAAAGTCGCCTATATGGCGACATTTTCGGCCATGCGATCGGAGCTTGGCCGGAGAATATAACGCTCGCAGACGAAAACGCCCCCACGCGCTGGCAGATCGACCGGCCCCCGCCCATCGGAGGTAAAGCCGCATTTCTCTAACACGCGCCGGGATTCTGCGTTCTCGACGCGGGTCCGGGCGTGAATTTCAGTTACGACGCCCAGCTTGAACGCGAGATCAAC
>CANJPM010000073.1 GCA_947476075.1 Beijerinckiaceae bacterium | reverse complement strand
GTCCGGCGACGTGCAGCCGCGCGGCGTCCACGCCCAAGGCATCCGCCTCGCGAACGATGAAATGCAGGGCGGCGCGGACATGCGCCACGATCTCGCGCAAGGGCGTTTCCGGCGCGAGCGGGTAATCTATATTGGCGATTGCAAATCCGGCGCGCAGCATGCCCGCACAGAATTGCGCATGCTGGTCCTTGGTCGAGGCCTGCCAATAGCCGCCGTGGATAAAAACCCAGACGGGCGGGCGCGCCAAGCCTGCCGGGCGATAAAGATCGAGCGTTTCGTCGCGATGAGCGCCGTAGGCGATATCAAGCGCACGATGTTGCGCCCGCGCCGCATCGCCCTCGCGCGTCCATTGCGCAAACACCGCACCCATGTCGGGCACTTGTCCACGCGGGCTCATCTGCATCGCAAGCTCAACGCCGCTGTAGCCGCGGAACACAGGCTCCTTTGAAGGCGCAGGCATTGGCACGCTCGCAAACGCTCGCACGCGCACTTCATCGCCGGCTGCAAACTCAACCCGCACCGGCGCCCGAAACCCCGCGCAGATTTCGCGCCAGGCCCGGTCCACCTCGCGCCGCGCAGGATGCAGCGCCGCAGGATCAGGCCCGCTCCAGACAAGGCTTGTCAGATGAACGGGCGCAGCCCCTTGCGACGCCAGCTCGCCCATTGCGCGAGACAGCGCAGCCGACAAAGCGGTAATTCCGGCGCCGGGCGCCTGACCCTCGACGCTGATCTCAGAGGCCAACCCAGCCATTCACCTTCTCCCGATCCCGATCCAGCGCGTCGCCATCCCCGCTCCAGACGGTACGCCCCCGCTCGATCACAAAATGGCGGTCGGCAAGACGCCGCAGCACGCCGACGTTTTTGTCGATCACCAAACTCGACAAGCCTTCGCCTTTCAGCGCTTCAAGGCACGTCCAGATTTCAGCGCGGATGACAGGCGCAAGTCCTTCGGTGGCTTCGTCGAGAATGAGCAGTTTGGGATTGGTCATCAGCGCCCGGCCAATCGCAAGCATCTGTTGCTCGCCGCCCGACAGCGTGCGCGCCCATTGGGCGTGGCGCTCGCCAAGGCGGGGGAACAGCGCAACGACGCGCTCCAGGGTCCACGGATTGGCGCGGTTGAAACGGTCCGCCGCCGTGGCGATGAGATTTTCCCGCACCGTGAGATTAGGGAAAATCTGCCGCCCCTCCGGCACAAGGCCCATTCCGAGGCGCGCGACGATTTCCGGCGCCCGGCCCGTTACGTCGGAGCCGTCAAAATGCACGGCGCCGCCGCTAGCCGGCAGCAAGCCTATGATGGTCTTGATGGTCGTCGTCTTGCCCATGCCGTTACGGCCCATCAGCGTGACGAATTCGCCGCGCTCCACATGCAGCGAAACGTCAAACAAAACGCGGCTGGCGCCATAAGCGGCCTGCAATCCCGCGACCCTGAGCATCAGGATTCCCCCTCGCCCAGATAAGCCGCGCGCACCTGCGCATCCGCCTGAATATCGGCGGGCGCGCCCGAAGCGATAATCCGCCCGTACACCAGCACCGAAATACGATCCGCCAGCGCGAACACGGCGTCCATATCGTGTTCCACCAGCAAAATTGAAATGCCGCCCTTCATGCGCTTGAGCGCCGCCACCATGGCGCGGCTTTCAGACGCGCCAAGGCCCGCCATCGGTTCGTCAAGCAATAGCAGACGCGGCTTTGTGGCGAGCGCCACTGCCAGTTCAAGTTGCTTGCGCTCGCCGTGCGACAGCTGCGACACGCGCACATCCGCGCGCCCGCCAAGGCCTGCGACATCGAGATATTCGCGCGCAGGCGACCGCAGGCTGAAATCATTGGCCGCAGATTTAAGGAACCGGAAGGAATGCCCCTGCCCGGCTTGCACCGCCAGCGCAACATTATCGAGCGCCGTTTGATCGCTCAACAATTGCGTAATCTGGAACGTGCGGGCAATCCCGCGCCGCACGCGCTTTGGCGTCGACAGGCCGCCAATGCCGGCGCCGTCAAAAAACATCGCGCCGGAATCTGGTTCGATCTCGCCCATCAACTGGCCAATGAACGTGGTCTTGCCGGCGCCATTGGGACCGATGAGCGCGTGGATTTCTCCCGGCAGAACATCGAGCGACAGGTCGTCCGTTGCGCTGACGCCGCCAAAGCTTTTGAACAGGCGCTGCACACGCAAAAGCGGCTCACCCATTGGAGCCTCCACGCAGCAGTTTCAGCAGGCCGGACAAGCCGCCGCGCGTGAACAGGATCATCAGCACCAGCAAGGGGCCAAGGATTACTTGCCAGTGCTCGGTAAAGGCCGCCAGCTGCGTCTCCAGAAGGATCAGCACCGCTGCGCCGGCGGCTGGCCCCAGCAGCGTGCCTGCGCCGCCAAGGATCACCATGATCATGAACTCGCCCGATTGCGTCCAGTGCAACATGTCGGGGCTCACAAACCGCGCGTGATTGGCCATCAATGCGCCCGCAAGGCCCGCGCCCATGCCGGAGATGACGAACACGGCAAGCTTGTAGCGATAGGTCGAAACTCCAATCGCCGCCATGCGCCGCTCGCTCTGGCGCACGCCCGCAAGCACTGCGCCAAAGCGCGAGCCGACAATGCGGCGCAGCAGCGCAAACCATGCAATCGCAATGAAGAGGCAAACCCAATAAAATGTCGCGCCGTCGCGTGCATCTATCAGCGGCAAAATGTTTCGACGACGAACGATCAGGCCATCGTCGCCGCCATAGGCTTTCAGCGCGACGAAGAAGAAAAAGATCATCTGCGCGAACGCCAGCGTAATCATGATGAATTGAACGCCGCTGGTGCGCAGCGACAAGGCGCCGAAAACCGCAGCAAACAATCCGCTCACAAGAATGGCGACCGGTAACGTAATGAGCATCTGATCCGTGCCAAGCGGCAAGCCAAACAGAGGATCGCCGCTCACGTAATGCTTGTAGAGAATGCCCACCACATAGCCGCCGATTCCATACCACGCCGCATGGCCAAAGCTCACGAGCCCGCAATAACCCAAAGCAAGATTGAGGCTGGCGGCGGCAATCGCCAAAATAACGATGCGGGTGGCGAGCGACACCATCGCGGGTTGATCGAATAACTCCGCCAATTGCGGCAACACGGCGAGCAAAACCAAAGCGAGCGCGACGAGCAGAACGGAGCGCACGTTTTTGCGCGGTGCGAAACCGCTTTTTTTCGACGGATCATCCATGCGCGGGCGCCAGCCCTTGAGGCTTTACGAGAAGCACGATCGCCATCAGCATGTAAACGCCCATCGCCGAGAGACCGGCAGCCAGGGCGTCAGCGTCCGGCCCCGCCATTAATTGCCTCAACAATCCGGGCAGATAGGCGCGCAGCATCGTGTCCACCATGCCCACCGCAAGCGCGCCAATAAAAGCGCCGCGCACCGAGCCGACGCCGCCGATCACAACCACGACAAAAGTCAGGATCAACACCTGTTCGCCCATGCCAACCTGCACCGACAGAATAGGTCCGGCCATGACACCCGCCAGACCCGCCAGCATTGCGCCGACGCCAAACAAAACAGTGTAGAGCAGGCGAATATCGACGCCGAGCGCGCGCACCATCTCGCGGTTAGTGGCCCCAGCGCGGATCAGCATGCCAAGCCGCGTGCGCGCGATGAGCAGGTAAAGGCCGATTGCTGTAGCAAGCCCGACGGCGATGATAGCAAGCCGGTAAACCGGATAGCGCACGATTCCGCCGATCATCACCGAACCGTTTAGAAAATCGGGAATCTGCACAAACAAAGGCTGGCGACCGAACAGGATCGTCGTGAGCTGATTGAAGAACAGAATGAGCCCGAATGTGGCCAGTACCTGATCGAGATGATCTCGCGCATAGAGCCTGCGCACGACGAGATATTCCATCAAGACGCCAGCAATCCCCGCTGCTGCAAGCCCTGCGGGGAACGCGAGCAGGAACGAGCCGGTGCCGGCTGCAACAGCAGCCATCGCATAGGCGCCGATCATGTAAAGCGAACCATGGGCGAGATTGATCACGCCCATGATGCCGAAGATCAGCGTCAGGCCGGCGGCGAGCAAAAAGAGCGTAACCCCGAGCTGGACGCCATTGAGCGCCTGCTCCATCAGAAGCGACATAGATGAACCCGTGTGGCGACTATTCCGCCGCGTTCAGTTCGCGCGAAGGCATGGCCGGGGATGACCCGGCCATGTTTTATTATATCTTGCAGTCCTTGGCGTAGAAATCGCCGTGCGCCTCAAGCACTTTGCCCTTGGTCACGATGCCAAGCTGGCCGTCTGCGCCCTTCTCGACCTTCAGCGAATACCAGTCATGAACCGGATGCTGGTTGGGGCCGAACTTGAAAGAACCGCGCACGGACTGGAAATCAGCCTTGCGCATTGCGGCGCTGAAGGCGTCAGCATTGTCAACCTTGCCACCCGTCGCCTTCAGGGCTGCGGCTATGGCGAGCGCAGTGTCATAGCCCTGGCTCGCATAATAGGTCGGCATGCGGTTATATTTTTTCTGGAACTCGGCCACGAACTTCTTGCTGGAAGCGTTGTCGAAATCGCTGTTCCAATGGCTGGAGATGTTCACGCCAAGCGCGGCGTCGCCAATCGCCTTCAAGATCACGGAATCAAGCGAAGGGGCAGCCACCACCATCGGCACTTCAGCGAGCAGGCCAGCCTGCGCGTATTGACGCATGAAGGCTATGCCGAGCCCGCCGGGATGGAACTGGAATACAACGTCCGGCTTGGCGGCGCGGATTTGCGCCATTTCAGCGGCAAAGTCGGTCTGGTCGAGGCGAGTGTAGATTTCACCGACGACCTCGCCCTTGAAGAAGCGCTTGAAGCCCGCGATAGAATCCTTGCCGGCTTGATAATTGGGGGCCAGGACCATGGCTTTCTTGTAACCAAGATTCGTCGCGTTCTGCCCGGCGCTTTCGTGCAGCGTGTCGTTCTGCCAGGAGACGACGAAATAATTCTTGTGGCATTCCTTGCCCGCAAAATTCGACGGCCCGGCGTTGGGGCTGACATAGATGCCGCCATTGTCGAGAATGTCGGGCACGGTGGCGCCGGCGACATTGGAAAAGATAATGCCGGTAAGCAGCTTGATCCTCTCGGTCTTCATGAAGCGTTCGGCGATTTCCTTCGCCTGACCGGGCTTCAGGGCGTCGTCTTCGACCAGTAATTGCACAGGAGCGCCGCCCAGTTTGCCGCCCTCCAGCTCAATGGCGAGATTGAACGCATCGCGCACGTCCTGACCGAGATAGCCGCCGGGGCCGGACAGCGTCGTGACCATGCCTATCTTCAGCGGCTGCTGCGCCAACGCGGGGCCAGCGACGAAAAACGCCAGAGCCGCAGCAGAAATGCTATTCTTCAACTTCATTGCAAATCTCCCGATCAACCAAAACGAACCGCAGCGCGTGCTGCGGTATTAGAGTTTCACCCAGCCTTCCGGGGGCTTCTTGCCCGGATGCAGCGCGCCGCAACTGGAGCACGTGCGCTTTTTATCATCGGCGAAAAAGGCCTCATACAAAGGCGGCAAATCTCGCACAATGTTTTCAACGGAAATCTCGATGCGATGAAGCAAAGTGCCGCATTCAAAGCAATACCATTCGAACCCGTCTTTTGCGCCGGGCGGGCGCGGCGGCTCAACCACGAGGCCGATAGAGCCTTCCTGGGGACGTTGCGGGCTGTGCCGAACATGGGCTGGCAACAGAAACACTTCGCCCTCGCGAATCGGCACGTCATAGAACTTGCCGTCGTCCATCACCTTCAGGACCATGTCGCCCTTGAGCTGATAAAAGAATTCTTCCGACGGGTCGTCATGATAATCAGCGCGCGCATTTGGCCCCCCCACCACCTGCACCACCATGTCGCCCTCTTCAAACACAAGCTTGTTGCCGACAGGCGGCTTCAGCAGATGTTTGTGCTCGTCGATCCATTTCTGGAAGTTGAACGCTTTCAAACGACCGGTTTGCATGATGCGATCCTGTGAGTTTACGGCGTCAGCTTCAGGCCGCAGGACTCAAACGCCGCGCGCGTTAAATCCTTCTCGGCATGCGTGAGTTGCAGCATCGGGCGGCGCACCGGGCCGCCGCTCTGGCCCAGCAGCTCCTGCCAATATTTGGAGTGGGCCTGCGGCTTTTCCTTCGGCGCAGTCGACTTGATGGCGTGGCGCACAGGCTCAAGGCTGTCGCGGATCGCGCGCGCCTCGTCGATGCGGCCTGCAAAGGCCAGATCGGTGTAATCGCGCATCCGACGATCATACTTTGTTTGCAAAAGATAAGGCGGCGCCGAGCAGAGATAAAGCTTCCAGCCCAGTTCGACGATGTTGTCGAACCATTCTTCCTCGGACGCGGTGGAGACGATCAGCCTGTCGCCCGCAAGATGCGTGAGTTTCACATACATCTCGCGCGGGACGCTGTATTTGATCGCCACCACATTGGGGATGTCGGCCAGCCGGGCGCATAATTCCGGACTCATGAGGTAGCCGGAGTCAGGATGGCTCCACAGCGCCATGCTGATGTTGATGCGCTCGCCGATGTATTTGTAATAGGCGTAGAGCGTCTCGTCCTGCGCCTTCAGGAAATGCAGCACGGGCGCGTGAACCACGATGCTTTGTGCGCCGATGCTTTGCGCATATTCGGCCAGCTCAATCACTACGTCCATGTTCTGGTCCGAACAGGACATGATGGCGCCGGCTTTGCCCGCGCTCTCCTCCATGGCGATGTCCATCAGGCGCTTGCGCTCAGGCAAGGACAGCGCGAAAAACTCGCCCTGCTTGCCGGCGATGAACACGCCGTCGATGCCCAGATCATTGATCCAGTGGCGCAGATTGGCGCGCAGCCCCGCCTCGTCGACAGACATGTCGGGGTTGAATGGCGTGAGCGCAGCCGCCCAGATACCGCGCATGTGCTCGCGCGCCCAATCCTTGGCGTCGAGCCGATTATAACCGCCTGTCATAGCCAATGCCCAGCATCCCCGTCCGCACCCTGACGCAAGCGTTATAGCCCAGCCGCGGCGCAGACGGAAACCCGTTAACGACCCCGCGCATCCTTTGCCTTTTCCAGCAAATCCGCAGGGCTGGACATGATGTCGTCGAGAATCGCCTGCAATTGGGGGGCCTTGAGCGGACGGACGTCGATCGCCGCCTTTTTGGCCTCGTCGAGGAAGCCCGGGTCGCGCATCGTCGCGTCAAAGGCCTTCTGCAAGGCGGCCAGCCGATCCGCCGGCGTGTCGGGCGTGGTCAAATAGGAGCGTCCCATCGCGATTTCGGCGGAGAACAGCCGTATAATGCGCGCCGCCTCTTCGTTAGGCGCCAGTTCCTGAAGCAATGGCACGTTTGGAAAATCGGCGTCGCGCGCCGCGCCAATCTGGGCGATCAGGTCGATCTTCTTGTCGCGCAGCCAATCGGCGTTTCCTGATTTGAGGCTGGAGAAGAAATTGCCCGCCCGGCCCTGCACCTCGCCCCGCTCCATCGCGAGGTGAATTTCATTCGTGCTCTTGTAGCCAGGCACCATTTTAAATTTCGTGCCGAGCAAATTGTTCATGAGCGTTGGAAAAAGGATGGTGTAGGAGCCTGCCCCGGTGCCGCCCATCAGCACTTCAGTGCGCTTTGCGTCTTCGGCGCTGCGCACGTTTGCGGCGTGCCAGACATAGACGTTCATATTGTCGACGTCGCTGGAGCCGATCCAGTTGAACTTGCGCGAATCGTATTGGGCGCCCTTGCCGTCGATCAGCTGGTAAAGCGCGAATGAGGGCAGGATGGCGCCTATATGCGTGCCGTCGCGCGGCGCCTGATTGAACATGAAATTGGTCGCCTGCAAATGTCCGGCGCCGGTCATATTGCGTGGCACAACCGAAGGCCTGCCGGGAATCTGGTTTCCGATATGGCGCGCCACCATGCGCGCATTAGCGTCAAGCCCGCCGCCAACGCCCGTGCTGATGATCATGTTGATCGACTTGCCGGAGTAAAAGTCAGAAACAGCATCGGCGACCGCAGGCGCGATCAGGGCCAGGCTCAGAAACCCCTGCACCAGAACGCTTCGAGCAGTTTTCGACGAGTGCGCCCACTTGTGCGCGGTCCGAAGACGGATCATCGCCATTCCCCTTAATGCTCGCTGACGTCGATATAGACGCCTTCAAGATCGGTGAGATGGAATTGCCCGACGGGGCATTGCTGGAATAATTTCAGGCGCGCCTCGCCTTCCTCGCCAAGTCCGAGCTGCATCGTCGCCATTTGCGGATTGATGCCGATGATGTCGAGCATGTCCTTCTTCACAGCGGCGACGCTTTCAACCTTGAAGCCAAAATGATCGAGGGCGGGCGGCTGGGGGTCGTGGCCGATGAAATTATCCATCCGCCACGGCATCAGCACCATGGTCACTCGACCATCGGAGAGGCGATAATTTCCGTCGCTATGATCGTTCTGGAGCGCCAGCTCAAAGACTGTCGAATAAAACTGTGCGCTGCGTTCGGGATTGCGCACGCGCAGAACTATGTGGTCAATGTAGCGCTGCGGCAGGTCGCCGGCGTTCTCGGCGAATATATCCTGCGCCTTGCCGGAATTGCGTTCGGCGAGGTCGAAGATGATCATATCCGGATCATGGGCGCTGATTGCGGCGTTGGGACGCACGGCCGGGCGCACCACATGCGTCAGCGACGAATCAAACCGGGCCATGCGCTCAAGCGCAACCTGCATATTCTCCACCTCAAGGCCGAAATGATCGAGGCCGCTGCGGCGCCCGTCGCGACGGGGTATGTTGTTGAGCCCGATCTGGCCGTCGCCCACGGGGGCGGCGCGCGCAGGGCGCTGCGCGTTCGTGGCCTTCATGCCAAATAAAGCCTGATAAAAACGCGCATTGGTGGCGTAATTGTCTGTCGAAATCGCGAGATGGTTGATCTTGGCGAACATATCCCCTCCCAAGGGCGTCTATATTTTGCGGCAGACTAGTGGAAGCTCGCTGGCTTTGGCAAATTGGCGGGGCGCGCGCGCAGAAAGCACCCCATGAGCTTCACCATCGCCACGTTTAACGTCGAAAACCTCGGAACGCGGCACGGCGGCGCTCCCGCAGCGCCGGACAGGGTCGCGGCGTTGCGCCCCGTGCTGGCGGCGCTTTCAGCTGACGTGATTTGCCTGCAAGAGGTGAACGCACCCCGGACTGGCCCGCATGGCGCGCGCTCGTTCAGCTCGCTCGACCTTCTGCTTGAGGACACGTCCTATGCAGGCTTTAACCGCGCGACCAGTACGAGGCCGGGCGTCGGCGAGCCCGCCGACGTTCACAATCTGGCGATCCTGTCGCGCTACCCGCTCTCCGATATTACGCAGCTGCATCATGATCTCGTGCCGCAATGGGATTGGCTGCCGCCGGGCGAGAGCCAGCCTGTGCGGGCGGCGTTTGATCGGCCTATTTTGAGCGCATGCGTGCAAACGCCCGACGGCCCCGTGCACGTACTCAACCTTCACTTGCGGGCGCCCCGCGCAGCCCATCTGCCGCAGGAGAAATCGGCCGGCCGCTGGCTCACGAGCGCGGGCTGGGCCAAGGGCATGTATCTCGCCTCGCAATTGCGGCAGGCGCAGGCGCTTGAGGCGCGGCTTTTCGTCGAGCGCATTTTTGACCGCGAGCCAGACGCACGCATTATCGTTTGCGGCGATTTCAACGCGGAACCGTTCGAGACGCCGACGCGCATTCTGTGCGGGGCGCCCGAAGACGGCGCCGACGGTTCATTTATCGACAGGCGCCTTGAGCGACTGGACATGCGCGCGCCCGTCGAGCGGCGTTTCTCCGTGCTCCATGACGGGCGCAAGGCTTTGCTCGATCATATTCTGGCGTCTCCGCGCTTGGCGCACGCTTGCGCGAGCGTTGACATATTCAATGCAGACCTGATCGACGAAGTACATGCGCCGCAGGGATTTTCAGGCTCCCTACATGCGCCGGTCGTGGCGCGATTCAGCTAGCCGTCCGCCGCACAGCGCAAGGCTGCGCGGCGCTTGTCGACCAGATTTGAAAATAGCGCAATCCATGGCGAGGGATCGTCCTCGGAGAGGTCGATCCCGCCTTTTGCGTAAACGAGAAACATCGTCTTCACCATCGCGAGGAACTCAGCTTCCACGGCGTCGACTTCAGCAAGCGTTACCGTTGCGTCCAGTCGCTCGACGAGACGCGCCAGCTTCATCCCGACATTCTGGCTCGGCAGCGCCTCACGCAGGCCCGCCCATGCGAGAAAGCCGGTGATCGAAGAGCCCAGAATGCTCAGGCCAAACAGGGTCAGCCAGATGTGATCGCTGTAGGTCTCCAGAAACGTTTTGGAATCGTCGTTCACCAGCGCCACGACGCCTGCGTGCGGCATGTAGCGGCGCTGAACGTCGATTGGCGGCGTCTCAATG
Organism: Beijerinckiaceae bacterium; assembly: GCA_947476075.1. Classification (GTDB taxonomy): domain Bacteria; phylum Pseudomonadota; class Alphaproteobacteria; order Rhizobiales; family Beijerinckiaceae; genus Terripilifer. Next base: position 4,738 of record CANJPM010000073.1, on the reverse strand, counting down.
ACGAAAGAATTGTCGTCGATACGACGCAAATGCGTGCGCGCGTCGAGCAACGCGCTGGCGAGATCCGTCGCCCTGGAGGCCGCCATGTCTTCGCTGGCGACAATCTCATAAGAGATAGCGACCGTCGCCAGCGCATTGGGCGGGCGAGGCGGCGAGCCGCCAAACACGCCGGCCGGCAATTCGCTCGCCTCCATGTCGCGATAGCGAAACGCCAGCGCTTCGGGCGCCGGCACGCCAGCATAGATCAGCGGAATCTTTTGGCGCTCCGCCACATCGGCGACGATGCGGCGCAACCGTTGACCTGGCCAGGCCACAAACACCAATGCGTCCACCTCGCCCGCAGCAAGCGCGGCGCTGGCCTGCTGGATCGACAGATCGCGCAATTCCAGACCGCCCGCGTCGACGTCCTCTGTGGCGTAATGCTGAAGAATGCGCCGGATCAAATTGCGGTTGTCGTCGGATCCGCCGCGCACCACGCCAATGGGGCGACCAATCAAGCTCGAAATGTCCGTAAATCCGCTATCCTGGCGCGCGATCACCAGAACATGGCGCTTTTGAATGGTGACGATCGAGCGCGCATCTGCGGAAGTCGTATCGTCGCTTCGCAAAACGGCAAGGTCCACATCATTCGCATCCAAAGCCATTGCTGCGCGAATAGAATCTGGCTTTGGCACAATCTCCAGCCGGTAAGGCTGGCGCGTCTCGACCATGGCGCGGGCGAGCGAGCGCATAAAAATCATCTGCTGCGAGCCGTCGGGTCCCACCGCAATCTTGAACGTGCGCGGCTGATGGGCTGCAAGCCAGGCGAGCAAGCCCAAAGCCGCCAGGCCGAGCAGGACCGCAGTCCATCTCAAGACATAACGTCCCTTCATCTCTGCAACCTCATGCTGCGCCTCATTCCCGGCTAGAATGTTTCATCTGCAATGGAATACAAGAGCGCAGATAGATGGCGGCTTAAGAAAGCAGCGGCTGCTGGCGCGTGACTTGCTTGATCCGAAAGGCAATAAGTCTGAAGCGCCAGTCAGCAAGCCGCTTTCAGCGTATGAAAAGGACACGACATGAATCCGAAAGGCCACGTCGCCATCGTCACCGGGGGCGCGTCAGGATTGGGCGAGGCGACTGCGCGCCGACTTGCGCAAGCGGGCGCCAAGGTCGCCATTATCGACCGCAACAGCGAGCGCGCAATGACCATAGCCCACGACATCGGCGGACGCACCTATACGCTGGACGTTACTGATTCCGCCGCCGCTGAAGCGTTTTTTGCGCAAATCGCCAGCGACATGGGCGTCGCGCGCATTCTGGTCAATTGCGCCGGATTGGCGCTGGCCAAGCGCATCGTCGGCCGCGAGGGTCCGCACTCTCTTGAAGACTTCGCAAAGATCATGAACGTCAACGTCATGGGAAGCTTCAACATGCTGCGTCTGGCCGCCGCCGCTTTGACGCAGGTTGAGCCTTTGGCTGACGGCGAGCGCGGCGTGATCGTCTCCACAGCCTCGTGCGCCGCTTATGACGGACAGATCGGTCAGGCCGCTTATGCCGCGTCCAAGGGCGCAATCGTCGCGCTGACGCTTCCGGCGGCGCGCGAGTTTGCGCAATTTGGCATTCGCGTTCTGGCCATCGCGCCGGGCCTTTTCCAAACTCCGCTGGTTGCGGCTTTGCCGCAGGCGGCGCAGGATTCTCTGGCGGTCGCAATCCCCTATCCTGCACGGCTTGGGCGGCCTGACGAGTTTGGACATCTCGTGTTGCATTGTGTTGAAAATATTTATCTGAATGGCGAGACGATCAGGCTCGACGGCGCGCTCAGAATGGCGTCTAAATAGTAGATAGTTCGAGAAACCCGGCTGCTGGCGCCAGATCGCGAGCAAGACAAGGTCCGAACTTTCCGCGCGCCAAAATGCGCCGGAGGAGCGGGGTTCCAAAAACATCCCGCTCCGCAGATGGGGAGGGTGAAGCATGTGGCAGACACCAACGCGCAGGCTTGATTGGTCGGGCTTTAGCAAGCCCGAGTACTTCAGCGCCGCTTCAATAACAATCCATCACGAACAACACACGCCGCCAGTCCTGGATCGCCCTTTTGCGCAACGCATCAGGACCCTGATCCGATAAGGCGACAGTTTGGGCGCGATCGCAGATCGCCGCCCCACGGTCCTCCCGCGCCGTCGGCGCCAACTGGCCGGAGCTTCAAAGGCTCCGGTCTTTTTCATGGTCTCCCTCGACCGAAGGCCCCCCGCCCGGAAACGGCCCAAGCATTGGCTCTGAACCGCCTCTTTCCCCTCCTCTTGATTTGCCGTAAACCATTCGTAACTGGACGCCCGGACGCAGGCTGGCTATGCCTGTGTCGCCGGCAGGATTTAAGCGTTCGGCTATTTGAGGGGGAGAACAGCATGGTGCTCGTCGAGACGCGCGCCCTCGTAAAACAATTCGGGGCGTTCACCGCCGTCGACGACATAAGCTTCAGCGTTAAGCGTGGCGAAGTCGTTGGTTTTCTTGGTCCCAACGGGGCTGGCAAGTCTACAACCATGAAGATCGTCGCGGGCTTTCTGGAGCCGACGTCCGGGCAGGCGTTCATCGCCGGCCACGATAGTCGCGAAGATCCGATCGCCGCTCGCAACCATCTGGGCTATCTGCCCGAGGGAGCGCCGGCCTATCCCGACATGACCGTGGGGGCTTTTCTTGAGTTCGTGGCCGCCATGCGCGGCCTCTCCCAGGCCCGCGCAAACGAGCGGCTGGCTGAGCTGGCTGAGCGCATTGATCTTGAGGAAGTCTGGAACCGCCGCATTGAGGCGCTCTCCAAGGGCTTCAAGCGTCGCGTCGGCATCGCACAGGCCCTGGTGCATGATCCTGACGTGCTGATCCTCGATGAGCCGACCGACGGCCTTGATCCCAACCAGAAGCATGAAATGCGGGAGCTGATCCGCACGCTGGCCCCAACCAAGGCCATCGTCGTCTCCACGCATATTCTGGAAGAGGTTGAGGCCATTTGCACCCGCGCCATCGTGATTGCGCGCGGCAAGATGCTGGCCGATTGCACGCCCGCCGAACTGCTGGCTCGCGCCCCTGCGCGCGACCCGGACGTCCATCAGCTCGTACGCACCACGCGTCTTGAAGACGCCTTCCGCCACATCACGCTTGAACAAGCAGGATCGTGATCGCCATGGATAAAGTTCTCCTGATTTTCCGCCGGGAATTCGCCGGCTATTTCGCGACCCCGCTTGCGGCGGTGTTCCTCGCCGTGTTCCTTGGCATCGCGTCTGGCATGACGTTCTTCGTGGCTGGTTTCTTCGACCGCGCACAGGCTGACATGTCGGCGTTTTTCCTCTGGCATCCGTGGCTTTATCTGGTGCTGATGCCCGCCATCGGCATGCGCCTCTGGGCCGAGGAGCGTCGCTCGGGCACGATTGAACTGTTGATGACCCTCCCCGTTCATCCGTGGCAATTGGTGTTTGGCAAATGGCTGGCAGCCTGGGTGTTCGCTGGCCTTGCGCTGGCCTTGACCACGCCGCTTTGGATCACGGTCAACGTGCTGGGCTCGCCTGACAATGGCGTGGTGCTGGCCTCCTACATCGGCTCATGGCTGATGGCGGGCGCATTTCTGGCGATCTCGGCCTGCATTTCGGCGCTCACGAAAAATCAGGTGCTGGCGTTCATCGGCGCCGTGGTTGCGGGCTTTGTGTTCGTGATGGCGGGCTTTGATCTGGTGCTGTCGGCGGTACGGCCATGGGCGCCGGACATTGTCGTGCAGGCGGTCGCGTCGATGTCGTTCATCGGCCATTTCCAGCGTATCACCGACGGCGTGCTTGAGGCTCCGGCTCTGGTGTTCTTTGTGTCGCTGATCGCCTTCGCCCTCTGGCTCAACGTGCAGGCGCTCGACGCCCGCAAGGCTGCGTGAGGACAACATGAAACAGAAAACATCCCTGACCACGGGCCGCCTTGTCCTTGTCGCAGCCGCTCTTGGCGCCATCGTCTTTGGCGCCGTCAACATCATCAGCGCGCAATTATTGCGCGGCGCCCGCATCGATCTGACCCAGCAAAAGCTGTTCTCGCTTTCGCAGGGCACCAGAACGCTGATCGGACAAGTGCAGGAGCCTATCCGCTTCCGCTTCTTCATGTCGTCGGGCCTGACCAAAGAAGCACCGCAATTAGCGGCTTTCTCGGCGCGCCTGCGCTCGACGCTTGATGCCTATGTCGCGGGCTCGAACGGCAAGATCATTCTTGAGACCATCGATCCCAAGCCCTATTCCGAGGAAGAAGATCGCGCCGTCGCCTTCGGCATCAGCCCGATCCGCTCGGCGACCGGCGACCGCATGTTCTTCGGGCTTGCGGCCACCAATTCGACCGACGGCAAGGCGACCATCGCCTCATTCTCGCCTGACCGCGAGGCGTTTCTTGAATATGATCTGACGCGCCTCGTCTCGGAACTTGGTCGTCGCGGCAAGCCTGTCGTGGCGCTGATCGACGGCCTCGGCCTCTCGGGCAATCCGCAAATGGGCGCCCGCGAGCAGCAGGTGCTGACGCAGATGAAGCAATTCTTCGACGTTGCCCCCGTTGAAGGCGACGTTGAAAACCTGCCTGAAAACACGCGCGTTCTGATGGTCGTGCATCCGCAAAAATTGAGCGAGAAAACGCTCTACGCCATCGACCAATGGACACTTGGCGGCGGCGCCACGCTCGTGTTCGTCGATCCCCATGCAGAAAACCAGGCCGGCCCACGCGGCCAGCCGGCGGCCGATTCAGCTTC
>CANJPM010000072.1 GCA_947476075.1 Beijerinckiaceae bacterium | reverse complement strand
GGCAAGGGCGTCGACGTTCTCTACGACAACATCGCCAACCCCAATGTTCTGCCGCAGGCGTTCAAGGGCATTGGCATGGACGGGCGGCTGGTGACGGCGGGCGCCCATGGCGGCCCCGATGTCATGATCGATTTTTTCCACCTCTACGATCATCGCATCATGATCAAGGGCTCGCCAGGCTCGCGCGAGGGCGATTTGCCCGCGTGCTTTGAGGCAGCCGCCAGCGGCAAGATCAAGGTGCAGATCGCCCACGTTCTGCCGCTGTCGCAAGTCGCGCACGCGCATCGGCTTGTCGAGAGCGATCCGGGCATGGGCAAGATCGTGCTCGACCCGACGATGGATTGAGGCGACAACAAAAAACCCGGCCGATTTCCCGGCCGGGTTTCTTGTATCGAAACGCCCAAAGGCGTTGCGCGCGATTATTGCTCGGCGAGAATCTTCTGCATCCGGTCGACCACCGACGGATCGGCGTTGGCGGCTTCTGCGACCAGCTTGGAGAGTTCGGCGCCGCCCATAGGCTCGAAGTCCAGTTTCGCCTTGGCGACTTCCGCCAGCAGTTCGGGATCCTTCATGGCTGCGTCAAAAGCCTTGCGCAGCACGGCGACGCGGTCGGCGGGAATGCCGGGGGGCGCCAGGATCGCGCGGCCCAGTTCCGCGCTGCTCACGGCGAACGACAGCAGCTTGCGGTCAGCTTCATTAGTCGCCATCTCGACGAGCGCAGGCACGTCCTTGAGATCGGGCGAGCGCGTCGACACATATTGCACCAGCAGGACGGCCTTTTTGTCGGTCAGCCAATCCATGCGCGTGCTCTTCATGGTGTTCCAAGAGGTCAGCGCGCCGTCGACTTCGCCGCGCTCCAGCGCGAGCAGTCCGTCGGTGGAGCCGGGGAAGCCGCGGATGACCTTGAATTTGGTTCCGAACACGTCGTTCAGGATGCGCGGATAGGTGTCGGACGGCGAGCCCGGGCCGGTGCTGGCGACGGGGACTTCCGCAGTCTTGGCGCCCTCAAGGGTCGCGCCTTTGGACTTGGTCGAAAGGACATGCACTTCAATGTTTGAAGTGACGCGGCCGATCCAGTTGAACTCAGCCGATTTGAACTGAACGCCCTTGGCCTTCAGCGCCTCGTCGATGGCCATGGTCTGGGAGACGATGCCCATGGCGGTCCCGTCCTTGGGGGCGACGCGATAGAGCCAGTTTGCGGCGGTCAGCGAGCCGGCGCCGGGCATATTGGAGGCCACAGCCGTGGGAGCGCCGGGGATGTGCTTGCCGATATAGCGCGACACCATACGGCCGAAGAGATCGTAGGTGCCGCCCGGCGAGAAGCCGATATAGACGGTGACCGTCTTGCCTTTGAAAAACTCCTCCGCGCTCTGGGCCAGAGCTGCCGGGGCCGTAAGGCCGACGCTGAGCGCGCCGATCACGGCCATAAGCCGATTGGTCTTGTTCATGTGCGTTTCCCTTCCAAGGATGAACGAACGTTGGTTCAATCGACCACTAATGCAAATTTGAGCGTTTGAGCAAGGCCCGGGACGCCTTTTGTCCCGCTCAACGGAAATTTACGTCTCCCGGGACTTGGCGCGCGCCAACCCCCCTGCCTATACTCAACGGATGTAGCGTCGGAGGCAATTCGGCGAGACGGGCGCCCAAGGCGCCACGAGCCCAAGAGGGCCCAGGGGGAGGGAACATGAAACGCGCGATTCTGACGATATCGGCCTGTATGCTGGCGGCAGGTTTGCTGACGGGAGCGCCCGCGAGCGCCCAGTCAGTTGCGGATTTTTACAAGGGCAAAAATCTGAACGTGCTGATCGGCGTGGGTGTGGGCGGCGAATACGATCTGCATGCGCGCGTGGTCGCCCGCCACATCGGCAAGCACATTCCGGGCAATCCCACCCTGGTGCCCCAGAACATGACGGGCGCCGGCGGCGCCAAAATGGCCGCCTATCTGGCCGATGTCGCCCCCAGGGACGGCACGAACATTGGCATGATCGCCAATAATTTTCCTGCCATGCAGGCCGCCGGCCTCGACGTCATCCGCTTTGATCTGGGCAAGTTCATCTGGATCGGCTCCATCAGCCCGACAGTCGAAACGATGACGGTGTGGAAGAGCGCCGGGGTCGCTGCGATCCAGGAGGTGCAGCAGAAGGAGGTGATCGCCGGCGCCAGCGGCAAGGGCGCTATCACCTATTCTTTTCCTGCTATGCTGAACGAGTTTTTGGGCACGAAATTCAAGATCGTGGCCGGCTATCCTGGCGGTAACGAGATCAATTTGGCCATGGAGCGCGGCGAGGTGCAGGCGCGCAACAACACGTGGTCGAGCTGGAAAGTCACCAAGCCCGAATGGATCAAGAACGCAGACATCAAAGTGCTGGTCTATGCCGGCCCGCCGCCTGCCGATCTGCCGGGCGTGCCCAATGTGGTGGATCTGGTGACGAACGCCGACGACAAACGCATTGTTGAGCTGATCGTGTCCGGCACCAAGCTTGGTCGCCCGCTCGCCTTCGCCGGCGGCGTGCCAGAGGACCGCGTAGCGGCGGTGCGGGCCGCTTTTATGCAGACCATGACCGACCCCGATTTCGTGAAGGAAGCCGCGCAATTGAAGATCGAGGTCGATCCTGTGCGCGGGCAGGACATGCAGAAAGTGGTCGCCGACGTGCTCTCGACGCCCAAAAATCTCGCTGTTCGCGCCCGCGCGATCATCGAGTGAGATTTCCCTCTCCTGCATTGCGGGAGAGATTGGCCCCGCGCAGCGGGGTCGGATGAGGGCGGGCGACGTTGCAGCATAAGCTCAAGTTCCCTCACCCGTCTTGCTCCGCAAGCCCCCTCTCCCGTCGGGAGGGGAGAGGGGAGGAAGAGTTCAATTTCACATAAAGAAATCCTTATATCACCCTTGCGCCTTTCCGGGCGCCCTGCTATACGCGCACCCGGAACAATTCGTCCTGACTTCAAGATTGGATTTCATATGGCCATCGCCAACGATTACGTCGTCGCTGACATTTCCCTCGCCGATTGGGGCCGCAAGGAGCTGAACATCGCCGAGACCGAGATGCCCGGCCTCATGTCCACGCGCGCGGAATTTGGCGCCAGCCAGCCGCTCAAGGGCGCCCGCATCGCCGGCTCGCTGCACATGACGATCCAGACCGGCGTGCTGATCGAAACGCTGAAGGCTTTGGGCGCCGACGTGCGCTGGGCTTCGTGCAACATCTACTCGACGCAGGACCACGCCGCCGCCGCCATTGCCGCCGCCGGCACGCCGGTGTTCGCCATCAAGGGCGAGAGCCTTGAGGACTACTGGGAATACACCCACAAAATCTTTGAATGGGCTGACGGCGGCACGCCGAACATGATCCTGGACGACGGCGGCGACGCCACCATGCTCATCCACCTTGGCATGCGCGCCGAGAAGGGCGACGTCGCTTTCCTTGAGAAGGCCGGCAACGAGGAAGAAGAAGTGCTCTTCGCCTCGATCAAGAAGCGCCTCGTCACCCATAAGGGCTGGTACACGCGCAACGGCCTCGCCATCAAGGGCGTGTCGGAAGAGACCACGACCGGCGTGCATCGCCTCTACAACATGGAGAAGGACGGCTCGCTCCTGTGGCCGGCCATCAACGTCAACGATTCCGTCACCAAGTCGAAGTTCGACAACCTTTACGGCTGCCGTGAATCGTTGGTCGACGGCATCCGCCGCGGCACCGACGTCATGATGTCGGGCAAGGTCGCGATGGTTGCTGGCTTTGGCGACGTCGGCAAGGGCTCTGCCGCCTCGCTGCGCCAGGCTGGCTGCCGCGTGCTCGTGTCTGAAATCGATCCGATCTGCGCTTTGCAGGCGGCGATGGAAGGCTATGAAGTCACCACGATGGAAGACGCCGCGCCCCGCGCCGACATCTTCTGCACCGCGACCGGCAACGTCGACGTGATCACGGTTGACCACATGCGCGCGATGAAGGATCGCGCCATCGTGTGCAACATCGGCCACTTTGACTCGGAAATTCAGGTCGCTGGCCTGAAGAACATGAAGTGGAACAACATCAAGCCGCAGGTTGACGAGATCGAGTTCGCCGACGGCAAGCGCATCATCCTGCTGTCGGAAGGCCGCCTGGTCAATCTGGGCAACGCCACCGGCCATCCCTCGTTCGTCATGTCGGCCTCGTTCACCAACCAGACGCTGGCCCAGATGGAGCTCTGGACCAAGCAGGGCCAATACGAGAAGAAGGTCTACACCCTGCCCAAGCACCTCGACGAGAAGGTGGCGATGCTGCATCTCGACAAGATTGGCGTGAAGCTGACCAAGCTCACCGGCCAGCAGGCGACCTATCTCGGCCTGCCCGAGAAGGGCCCCTACAAGCCCGATCACTACCGTTATTGATCGGTCAAGCTGGAGCTTCCCCTCCGGCGCCTTGAAAAAGTAAAAATAATGCGCCTCCGGACCCCTCCGGAGGCGTTTCATTTTGATTAACCACTCCCCAGTTCGCGCCTGCGAAGATATGTTGGGGTGATTCGTTTCGGAGGAGGCCAAGCCGGAGCGCAATCATTCTGAACTGAGACGGGACCTAAGCATGGAATGGCGGCGGCGCTTGGGAAACGTTCCCCTTGGAACGTTGATGCATAATCGTGTGCACAGATATTTAGGCGCCCATCCGGGCGCGAACCTGCGCCGCCGAAAGGCGAGCCTGAGGCTGGCGCTCGTATCGGCCAGCGCGATGATTGCGCCCGCCGCGTGGGCGCAGGGTGCAACGCCTGCCGACAAGCTGCAATTCACCTACAACGTCGTCGGCCTTTCCGTTTTCGCCGCCGGCATCCTGATTTCGGCTACCGCCGCTTTGCTGCATCTTTCGAGCCGGGGTAAGCGCGCCGCGCGCGAGCGCCAGATCGTGGCTGAACTCTCGCACGCGCGCGCCGCGCTTGATCGCGCCAACGCATTTCTGGCCGTTGAGCAGCAGATCATGATCGCCTGGGGGGCGGCCAGCGACGAGCCCGACATCACCGGCGATTCATCGCTGGTGTTTGAGGCGAGCTCCGCCCGCAGCGTGCTGGCGTTCGGCGCCTGGCTGGCGCCGGAACCCGCCGGCAAGCTCGAGGCTTGCGTCGAGCGGCTGCGCCAGCGCGGCGAGGGCTTCCGCCAACCGCTGCTCACCCTTTCGGGACGACATGTGGAGGCGGACGGGCGCGCGGTCGCCGGCCGGGCCGTGCTGCGGATTCGCGACGTTTCCGGCGACCGGCTGGAGCTGGCGCAATTGCGCGAGCGCCATACCCGCGCGCTGATGGAGACGGATTCGTTCCGCGCTCTGCTGGACGCCATGCCCGGCGCTGCATGGATGCGCGATTCCAAAGGCCAGATCATCTGGGTCAATTCCGCCTACGCCCGCGCCGTGGAGGCGTGCGACGCCCGCGAAGCGGTGTCGCGCGGCGCCGAATTGCTGGAGACGGGAGCCCGCGAGGCGGCCGCCCAGGCGCGCGCGCAAGGACAAGTCTGGCGCATGCGCGCGCCTGCCGTGGTGGCGGGCCAGCGCCGTATGCTCGACATCGTGGAAGCGCCGTCGCCGGGCGGCGCCGTAGCCGTATCGGTCGATCAATCCGAGCTGGAGAGCGTGCGCGCCGATCTTGGTCGGCAGATGGAGGCGCACGGGCGCACGCTCGATCAATTGTCGACCGGCGTGGCGATTTTTGATCGCGCCAAGCGCTTGGTGTTTCACAATTCCGCCTATCGCCAGTTTTGGTCGCTGGACGGCGCGTGGCTTGAACATTCGCCAACCGATTCGGAGATTCTGGATCGTCTGCGCGCCGAGCGTCGCTTGCCGGAGCAGGCCGATTTTCGCGCCTGGAAGGCCGATGTCATGGCGGCCTATCAATCGACCGAGACGAGCGAGCAGGTCTGGTATCTGCCCGACAGGCGCATGTTGCGCGTCGTCTCGACGCCCAATTCGCAGGGCGGCGTCACCTATCTCTTTGACGACGTCACCGACAGCTATCAATTGCAGACGCAATATCATGCTCTGGTGACGGTGCAGGGAGAAACGCTGGATACTCTGCGCGAAGGCGTGGCTGTGTTTGGCGCCGACGGGCGGTTGAAGCTCGTCAACGTGGCGTTCGCCGCGATGTGGGGGCTCGACGCCGCCAAGCTAAAAACCGCGCTTGAGGCCGCCGAACAGGATCGCGCGCGCGCGCCCCATGTCGACGAGATCGTCGCCGGATGCCGCGCGCTGGCGCCCGACGATTCAAACTGGGCTGACCTGCGCAGCATTGTCGCCGGCCTGCATGACGCGCGCACCGGTCTTCAACGCAGCGTGCGCCGCGCCGACGGCGCAGTGTTCGATTGCGCCACCGCGCCGCTGCCTGACGGATCGACTCTGGTCACCTTCTCCGATGTGACTGCGGCCGCCGACATCCAGCGCGCGTTGACCGATCGCAATGAGGCGCTGGTCGTCGCGCAACGATTGCGCGAAGATTTCGTGCATCATGTCTCGTATGAATTGCGTTCGCCGCTGACCAATATCATCGGCTTCATTCATCTGCTTGGCGATCAATCGGTTGGAAATCTCAATCCCAAACAGCGAGAATACGCCGGCCATATTCTCGAATCGTCAGCCGCTCTGCTTGCAATCATCAACGACATTCTGGATCTGGCCACCATCGACGCCGATGCGCTTGAGCTTTCGCTCTCCAGCGTCGACGTGGTGGAGACAATGCGCGCGGCTGCCGAAGGCGTCCAGGATCGTCTTGCCGAAGCCTCTATCACGCTCAACATCGTGCCGCTGGACGGGGTGAATTCGTTCATGGCCGATTCCAAGCGCGTGCGTCAGGTTCTGTTCAACCTGCTGTCGAACGCGATCGGCTTCTCGGCGCCAGGCCAGACGGTGACGCTGGCGGCGATGCGCCGCGAAGACGCTCTTGTGTTCAAAGTCACCGATCAGGGGCGCGGCATTCCGCGAGAGGTCATCGACAGCGTGTTCGAGCGCTTCCGCACCCATGCAGGGGGAACGCGCCATCGCGGCGTCGGGCTCGGTCTGTCGATCGTGCGCTCGCTGGTCGAATTGCACGGCGGCTCAGTGCATATAGAATCGTCGCCGGGAGAAGGCACGGTCGTGACCTGCGTGTTCCCCGTCCAGGCGGCGGCGCGCAAAATCGCAGCCGCCCAATAGGAGTTGCGCGCCATGTCCGAGCCTCAAATCACATCGACATGGCGCGTTGAACTTGCCAGCGAAAACGAGACCGCAGCCCTTGCGGCTCAGGTGGCCAGCCTTGTGGCGCCAGGCGATCTGGTGACGCTCTCGGGCGACCTTGGCGCCGGGAAGACAACGTTTGCGCGCGCTTTGATCCGCCATCTGTGCGGTGACCCGGAACTTGAGGCGCCGAGCCCCAGCTTCACGCTGATGCAGATTTACGAAGGCCCCAAATTTCCCATCGTTCACGCTGATCTCTACCGCGTCGAATCTCCCGGCGAGCTGGTTGAACTGGGATGGGACGAGGCCGCTGAAGGCGCGCTTGTGCTGGTGGAATGGGCCGACCGCATCGGAGACGGCGTCGACCCTGACCGGCTCGACATTGCTTTTACGCTCAATGCCGCTCGCGGCGATCATTATCGCGAGGCTGTGCTGACCGGTCATGGCGCAATGGCCGGGCGTCTCTCGCTTTCGCGCGCCATCAGCCAATTGCTGGAAGAGTCGGGCTGGGCTGACGCGACCCGCGCCTTCCTGCTCGGCGACGCGTCCGTGCGCGCCTATGAACGGCTTCAAAAGCCCGACGGCTCGCGCGCGATCTTGATGATTTCGCCAGCCCGGCCAGACGGTCCCCCGGTACGGTTCGGCAAGCCATATAGCGTCATTGCGCGGCTGGCTGAAAACATCGAGCCGTTCATCGCCATGGCGCAAGCCCTTCGCGACAAGGGTTTGTCTGCGCCGCAGGTCTACGCCTGCGATGTGGAGGCGGGGCTGGCGGTTATCGAAGATCTGGGCGGCGACGGCGTTCTCGACGAGGCCGGCGCGCCCATCCTCGAGCGTTACGCCGATGCGGCGTCCGTGCTCGCGTTCCTGCATGTCAGCGGCACGCCCAACCGGGCCCCGCTGCCAAACGGCAAGGTGTACCGGATACCGCCCTACGACCACGATGCGATGCTGATCGAGGTTGATCTGTTGGTCGAATGGTATGCGCCCCATGTCGCCCAAATCAATCTGTCGTCAGGCGCAAAGGCCATGTTCCTGTCGCTGTGGCGCAACACGATTGAGGATGTGGCGCGGTCGAGGGATTCGTGGGTGCTGCGCGATTATCATTCGCCCAATCTGATCTGGCTGCCTGAGCGCTTTGGGCTTACGCGCGTCGGCATTATTGATTTTCAGGATTGCGTGATGGGCCATCCGGCCTATGACGTCGCCTCGCTGTTGCAGGATGCGCGCGTCACCGTGCCCGACGATCTGGAGCTGAAGCTCCTGTCGCATTACGCCAAGGCGCGGCGCGTCATGGATGAAGACTTCGACATGTCGGCGTTTGCAGGCGCCTATGCGATTTTGGGCGCGCAGCGCGCCACCAAGATTTTAGGCATTTTTGCGCGCCTGAACGTGCGCGACGGCAAGCCGCAATATCTGGCGCACATTCCGCGCGTTGAACATTATCTCGCCAAAAGCCTGCGGCATCCTGTGCTGGCCGAGGTGAGAGGCTGGTATCAATCCCACATGCCGCACATCCTCGACGCGTGATCGCTTGCGATGACCGGGAGCCTCTCATGACGCCGTCCCATGTGCTTCCAAAAGCAAAAATGCCTGAAGCTGCGATGGTTTTCGCCGCGGGCCTTGGCGCACGCATGCGCCCGATTACGCACACATGCCCCAAACCTCTCGTGCGGGTGGGCGATCGCGTATTGATGGATTACACGCTCGACGCTCTGGCGCAGGCGGGGGTTGCGCGCGCCATCGTCAACGTGCATTGGCTGGCCGATCAGATCGAGACGCATTTGGCCGCACGCACGCAGCCGCGCATCCTTATCTCGGATGAGCGCGCAAAGCTGCTCGATCAGGGCGGCGGGATCGTCAAGGCGCTGGGCGCATTGGGGCCGGATCCGTTTTTTATTTGCAACACGGACGCTTTCTGGATCGAGGGGCCACGCTCTAACCTCCAGGCGATGGCTGACGCCTGGGATCCGGACAAAATGGACGTGCTGTTGTTGGCGGCGGCGACCGCCAACAGCGTCGGCGTCGATTGGCCAGGCGATTTCACAATGGAGGCCGATGGGGCGCTTGTGCAACGCAAAGAGGGGCAGGTGGCCCCCTTCATTTATTCGGGCTTTGGAATCGTGAAGCCCGAACTGTTTGCAGGCGAGACGCGTGATGCCTTTCGCTTGGCCCCGACGTTCTTTGACGCTGCGGCCCGCGGGCGCCTCTATGGCGTGCGGCTTGACGGGCTGTGGCTGCATGTGGGCACGCCTGAAGCCATCGCTGAGGCGGAGGCGGCGATCGCGCGGTCGAAGCTTTGAGCCCGCGCCCAACCAACGTTTGCACTATTGCGCCGGGCGCGCCATTCCTGCGCACGCTGGCGCAACAGCTTGTGGCGGGCCAGATCGTGCCGGGCTTTCCCGCTGGCGACGATCCGGCGGCTTTGGCGGACGCGACTATCTACGTGCCCACGCGCCGCGCGGCGCGCGCATTGAGCGAAGAGCTGTCGCGGGCCTGCGGCGCAGCGTCAATCGTGCTTCCGCGCATCGTGCCTTTGGGCGCTATGGAGGGCATTGAGAACGATTTGCTGTTTGCCGACGCTTCTCTCGATGACGCCTTTCGTGAAGGCGTGCCCGAAGCCATCGGCGATCTGGATCGCCGGCTGACGTTGATGCAGCTTATCTTGAAATGGGCGCAAAGCCTGAAGGGCGCCATCTGCTCGGTCGATGCGCAGGGGCGCATGCTGACGAGCGATGAGCCGCTTCTGGTGACGAGTGCGCCCGCTCAGGCGTTTCATCTGGCGGGCGATCTGGCCAATCTCATCGACGAGATGATCGTTGAAGATGTGGACTGGGGTCTGTTGAATGGCCTCGCGCCGGAGGCGCTCGATGAATACTGGCGCATCACGCTCAATTTTTTGACCGTCGCCAGCCAGGCGTGGCCGGCTTATCTTGCCTCCGTCAATCAGGTTGATCGCGCACGCAGACAAGCGGAACTGGTCGCGCGGCGTATCGCGCTATTGCAAGAGCGGCCCGGGGGAGTTGAGATCATCGCCGGCTCCACCGGCACCAATGCGGCCACTGCGCGGCTGATCGCCGCCATCGCCGCCTCTCCCAACGGCGCCATCGTTCTGCCCGGTCTCGATCTTCACATGGACGAGCCGACATGGCGCGCGATTGGCGCGTTGGAGACCGATCTTGATCCCGCCCACGGCCACCCGCAGGCGGCGTTGCGCCGCTTGCTGGGCGTGATCGGAATTGTGCGGGAGGACGTGCGCGAGCTGGGCGAGCCCTCCCCTAATCGGGCGGCGCGCCTGCGCTTTGTGGGCGAGGCGCTGGCGCCCGCCGAAACGACGGAATCATGGCCCGCTTTCAGGCGGACGCAGGGTGAGGCGGGAATTGCAAACGCCCTTGGCGGGATTGCGCTGGTCGAGGCCGCAGATGAGCGCGAAGAGGCGCTCGCCATCGCCGTGGCCCTGCGCGAAGCTTTGGAGATTCCACAGGCGACGGCCGCCCTCATTACGCCGGATCGCAATCTTGCGCGCCGCGTGCGCGCCGAGCTTGCGCGCTGGGACATCGAGATCGACGATTCAGGCGGCGATCCGCTCAGCAATACGCCGCACGGCATATTGGCGCGCCTTGCGCTCGCCTGCGTCAATCCCGGCTGCGGCGCCTCTGCGCTGCTGGCCTTGTTGCGTCATCCGTTGGCGCGCCTTGGCCTCTCGGCGCATCAGATGGGCGCGCGCGTCAGCTATGCCGAGATCGGCGTGTTGCGCGGGCTGCGGCCGGATCTGTCCGATATTGAAGTCGCTATTATTCGCGCCCGGGAGCGCGCCCAAAGCGTGCACGCGCATCCAGCCTTGCATAATCTGCGCAACGAAGATTGGGACGACGTCGCCGATCTTTTGCAAAGGCTGGAGCATGCGCTTGCGCCATTGCGCGTTCTTGGGGAGCGTGCGCGGCTTGGCGAGCATGCGTTGCTTGGCGAATGGGTGCTGGCCCATCGCCTCACCATGGAGGCCTTGCGCGCCCAGCCTGAAGACGCGCCCGGCTATTACGCTGACGACGCATCCGCTTTTATCATTTTGATGGATGATCTGACGGCCGCCAATTCCGGCGCCATCGCTTTCAGCAGCGAGGATTACGCCGCCTTTTTCGATGCAGTCTCTGGCGAGGCCGTGGTCCGTGGACCGCGCGCAAACCATCCGCGCATCAAGAGCCTTGGCTTGCTGGAGGCCCGTCTGATGGACGCCGACGTGATCGTGCTTGGCGGATTGGACGAAGCGATCTGGCCTCCGTCTGCGCGCACGGATGCGTTTCTCAATCGGCCCATGCGCGCGCAATTGGGCTTGAGTTCGCCCGAGCGCCGCATCGGCCAGACGGCGCATGATTTCATGCAGGCGCTTGGGGGCGAGCGCGTCATCGTCACCCGCGCATTGAAGCGCGGCGGCGCGCCTACTACGCCGTCGCGTTTTCTGCTCCGTCTGCAAGCGCTCGCGGGCGAAGCGTGGACGCAATGCCAGACGCGCGGCGCGCTCTATCTCAATTACGCGCGCATGCTGGATACGCCTGCAACGCAGATGCGCATCGGTCGCCCGGCGCCCATTCCCGACCTCAATCTGCGCCCGACTTCGCTCAGCGTGACGCGCATCGAGACGCTGCGTCGGGATCCTTACGCGATTTATGCGCAGCGCATTTTGAGACTGGCGCCGCTTGAGGGACTTGATCTGGAAGAAGGCGCGCGCGAGGCGGGCGTGCAGATGCACGACATGCTGGGGCGCTTCCAGAAGGCGCATTCCAGCGGCGCGCTGCCCTCCGATTCCTTGCAGGAATTATTGCGCATTGCGCAGGAGGTTTACGCCAGCGATCTGCGCGATCCAGAATTTCAGGCGTTCGAATGGCCGCGCATTCAGGCGATTTGCGAGGCCTATCTTGCATGGGACGATGGCAGGCGCGCACATTTTCGGGAGATCATGACGGAAGAAAAAGGCGTGATGCTGATGACGCTCGCCGATGGCAGCCAATTCAAGTTAACCGCTGAAGCCGACCGGATCGAGAAGCTGTCCGACGGCACGTTCGCCGTGATCGATTTCAAAACAGGCGCGCCGCCCACAGCTAAAATGGTCAATTGCGGATTGTCGCCGCAATTGACTCTGGAGGCCAAGATGATTTCCGCCGGCGCCTTCCCCGGCGTCGATGCTGGCGCACAGGTCAGCAGCGCGCTTTACGTGAAGCTCGGCGGCAGACTCGGGCTGGACAAGCCGCGTGAAGCCACCGGCAAGCAGGAGCCGATCGCGCAGGCGCAAGAAAAGCATTATCAAGGCTTGCTGGAGCTGCTGAATCAATTCCGCGATCCAGTCACGCCCTATCTGTCGCGCCCGTTCCCGCAATTTGAAAGCAAGGGAACTGAATACGATCATCTGTCGCGCTATCGCGAATGGTCGGCTGGCGGGGAAGGGGAGGGCGAATGAGCGAGCCTCTCATACGTTGGGGCGTTCCCGGCAACACAAAAGCTCTTCAATTGCAGGCCTCAAATCCCACCTCCTCGGCGTGGGTGTCGGCGCATGCGGGCTCTGGCAAGACGTTCGTCCTGTCGCAGCGCGTCGTGCGCCTGCTGCTTGAGGGCGTTCCGCCATCGAAGATTTTATGCCTCACTTTCACCAAAGCGGCGGCAGCCAACATGTCGCTGCGCGTGTTTGACATCCTGTCGCAATGGACGCGTATGGACGATGCGCAATTGCGGGCGGCGATTGTCGCCATGGGCGGCGATCCTGGCAGGTTGTCGCTGGCGCGCAGACTTTTTGCGCGTGCAGTCGAGACGCCCGGCGGCTTGAAGATTCAAACCATCCATGCCTTCTGCGAGCGTCTGCTGCATCTGTTTCCGTTTGAGGCCAACGTGCCTGCGCATTTTCAGGTGCTCACCGACGACACCCAGAAAGAGCTGGTGACGATGGCGCGCGAAGACGCGCTGACGGAAGCGGTCGAGCGCGCAGATTCCTCTCTGGGACAGGCGTTGCGGCAGGTGGCCGCGCTCACCACCGCCGCCTCGTTCCATGATCTGCTGGGCCAGGCGCTCTACAAGCGCAAGCTCATTGCCGAATTAGGCGCCCGGCCAATGGGCGAATACAAACGAATGCTGGAGCGAGCCTTGGGCGCGCCGGGCAATGAGAGCGTCGCCGATATCGAGCGCGATATGATGGAGGGAGGTTTTGCCTCCGATACATGGGAGGGGCTTGCGCAGCGCCTTGATCGCGGAAGCGCCAACGATCAGGCGGCGGCGCGACGCGTGCGGGCGGCGCTTGGGGCGCAGGATCATCTGCGTCTCGACAAATGGCTCCTGGTGTTTTTCACGCAAGATGGCGACCCCCGCGCCAAAATGGTCACCAAGGCGCTTGATGGCGATCCGGGCTTGCGGGAGGCGCTGGAGGAGGAGCGCGAGCGGCTTGTAGAGCGCGACAAGCAACGCCGCGCCGCGCTCGCCGTGCAGCGCAGCGTCGCCCTGGCTGTGCTCGCGAACGCCGTGATCACGCGATACGCCAAGCTGAAACAGGTGCGCGGCCTGCTCGATTTTGAAGATCTCGTGGAGCGCACCAATGCGCTGATGAAGCGCTCGGCCTCAGCATGGGTGCATTGCAAGCTCGATGCGGGCGTCGATCATGTGTTGATCGACGAGGCGCAGGACACGTCGCCCGACCAATGGGAAATTCTGGAGGCGCTGACGTCCGAATTCTTCGTCGGCGAAGGCGCGCGCGCTTTGCCGCGCACGTTCTTTGCGGTGGGCGATGAAAAGCAATCCATCTTCTCGTTTCAGGGCGCAGCGCCAAACGCTTTCGCGCAGCAATTGCGCAAGTTCGAGCGTCGCGCACGCGAGAGCGACAAGCCGTTCGCGCCTGTGCGCCTGCAATTATCTTTCCGCACCGCCAAGGGCGTTCTGGACGAGGTCGACCGCGTGTTCGCGCCCAAAGAGCATAGCGTCGGCGTGGTCGGTCCTGACGATGTGTGGATGCCGCATGAAGCGCTGAAAAGCGATCTGGCGGGCCTTGTCGAAGTCTGGGCGCCCATTGCAGCCAGCGGCGCGCAGCCCCCCGCCGATTGGCTGATGCCGCTCGACCGCAAGGACGAAAGCGATCCGGCCATCGCCATGGCGCGCCGCATCGCCGATCACATCAAGGGGCTGATCGGGCCAGGCTCGCGCGAGGCCGTGCATGAGAAAGACGGCAGCCTGCGGGGCGTGCGTGCGGGCGACGTGCTCATTCTGGTGCGCAAGCGCGGACCGTTCTTTGAGGGGGTCATTCGCGCGCTGAAAGAAGCGGGAGTGCCGGTCGCCGGCGCCGACCGCCTGAAGCTGAGCGATCACATCGCGGTGCAGGATCTTGTCGCCGCAGGATGGATTGCGCTTCTGCCGCAGGACGATCTGACTTTGGCCTGCGTGCTGAAATCGCCGCTGATAGGGCTCGACGACGATGATTTTCTGGCCTTTGCTCCGCGTCGTCGCGGCGCTTTGATCGACGCTTTGCGCGCATCGCAAGAGCCGCGTTGCATTGAGGCGATGGCGCGCATCGACGGCTGGCGCAAGCGCGCCGGCGAAAGTCCGTTCCGGTTTTACGCGCGCCTGCTTGGGGCCGAGGATGGACGCCGCAAGTTTCTCGCCCGCCTTGGCCCGGAAGCGGGAGATGCGGTGGACGAATTTCTGAAACTGGCGCTGGAGGCCGAAACGCTTGAGCCGGCGTCGCTGGTGGCTTTCCTGCATCGCCTTGGCGCCGCTGATTTGTCGATCAAGCGCGACATGGAGGCAGCAGGCCAGGCCGTGCGCGTGATGACTGTGCACGCGGCCAAGGGGCTTGAAGCCAAGATCGTTTATCTGCCTGATACCTGCGGCGCTGCGTCAGGCGCGCACGATCCCGGCGTGCTGAAAGTCGAGGGCGTGGACGGAACCGGTCTGATGGTCTGGCGTAAGGGCGCCAAGCATGATCCTGAAGCTTTGGCTGATGCGCTCGCGCAATCGCGGCAGGAGGAGGAGCAAGAACATCGCCGCCTGCTTTACGTGGCGATGACGCGTGCTGAAGAGCGGCTCTACATTGCTGGTTTCCACGGCGTGCGCGGCCCGCAGCGCGGCTGCTGGTACAATATGGCGCAAACCATGTTGGCGGCGCCCGCGCTCAACGCCCATCCTGCACCCTGGGACGCTGCTGAGACTTTGCTGCGCGCTGGCGCCGCTGCGCAATTGGCCGCTCCGCCGGGCGTGATTGAAGCGCCTGCGCAAGCCTCGCCGCCGTCATGGCTGCTTGCGCCCGCTCCCCGCGAAGCCGCGCCCGCGCCCCCTGTTTCGCCCTCCAGCGCACTGGCGGCCGCTGACCAATTGGAGGTCGCTGCGCCCGATCCGCTGGCCAGTGGCCAGGGCGAGGGCCGGCGCATCGGCGTGCTCACGCATGCCTTGCT